>SUWI01000281.1 GCA_015061565.1 Lentisphaerota bacterium | reverse complement strand
CCGAATACTGTGTCTCCGCCAGCAATGATTACGATCCCACCGGAAAAAACAGCAGGACGACCCAGATCATGCAGAAACTGAACGCCGTCCTCTGCGGCCGCGATTTCGCCGATCCCTGGAACGCCGATCTGCGCCTGCAGAACGATTCCGGGATCAAATGCGGATTCAAAGGGAAAAATGTTTATTTCATCGCACCTCAAGGCAATGACGGTCAGGATGGACGGTCCATCGATACGCCGTGGAAAACCCTGAAGAACGTCCAGCCCGGTTCGACCGTGTATTTCCTGCCGGGAACTTATGCCGGCGGCTTGAAACTTGAGGCTGACAACGTGACGCTGGCCGGTCGCGGCCAGTATGCTCCGGCAGTCATTGAGGGCGGCGAAAACGGCCTGACCGTCACCGGCAGCGGCATTACCGTGCTGCGGCTGAGTTTCGTCGGCAGCCGGAAAAACGGACTGGTCTGCCAGGGCAAAAATATCGTGATCGACCGCTGCGGCTTCGCTTCCTGCGGAAACGCCGTGAAAGCGGATCAGGTCCGTGATCTGAGCGTGATCCACTCCGCGTTCGACCGCAGTGTGAAAAATCTGATCGATGCGGAAAAATCGGCCGGAACGGTCCGGCACAGCATTCTGCCATACGGCATTCTGCCGGAAGGATTTGCCGCTGCGGGCAATGCCTACGGCACTGTGCCGCCCGCCTCGGATGCGGCCGGGGAACAGCTCGAACCGCAGTTCACCAATGCGGAGAAAGGGGATTTCTCCCTGAAAAATGAATCGGCATTCCGCTGCCGCGCCCTGGACGGTTTCCATTACGGGCCGTATTTCATCCAGTATGGTGCGGAACATATCGTCATGCCGAAGCCGGAGCTGCTGCAGGCCGGACGCGGCATGGCGGTCTTCGGCTGGTGGACGCCCGGAAAAGCCCGGAACGATTTCCAGATCCGCGAGAAACAGAAAAACTGGCGGCAGATCTCCGACCCGACCGTCGACAGCGTTTTCCACACGGCCGCCGTTCCCGGTCTGAAAGCCGGTGCGGAATATGAATATCAGCTGGTTCTGCGGCCGGCGATCCAATATAAAATCAGCAGCAGTTATCTTCCCGCCCCACCCCGGCCCAAAAAACCGGCCAAAAAGAAAAAGACCGTGACTGCCCCCAACGTATTTTCGGAGGTCCTGCATTTCACCATGCCGGCCTCGGACCGTCCGGCGCAGACCTGGCATGTTTCGGCGAAATCCGGCAGCGATTCCAACAGCGGCAGTGCGGAAAAAACGTTCCGGTCGATCTCCCGCGCCGCCATGGCGACCCTGCCCGGCGATGAAGTCATGGTGCATGAGGGTGTCTATACGGAAACGGTCACGGCCGCCGCCAGCGGTCTGCCGGGCCAGCCGGTGGTCTACCGGGCCGCCCCGGGCGAAAATGTCTGGCTGGACGGCAGCGGCCGCCGGCTCAGCCGCGGGTTCGTGGTATTCGGAAAAAGCCATTTGAAATTCGACGGTTTCAAGTTCCGGCTGTTTGGCACCGCATACCCGAACACCTCGGGGGCGGTGATGATCCTCAACGGCAGCGACATCGAAGTGACCCGCTGTTTCCACGACGGACGGGGCGGGGGTTACGCGCCGCCGATCCTCAACTGCCGGACCGGCGAAAACATCACGATGCGCAATTCGGTCGCCTTCAGCGGCATGTCCCAGGTGACACTGGTAAAAGTGAAAAACATCGTGCTGGAAAACAATGTCTTTCTGCTCGCGTCGATCTGGAGCGTGGCGGCGTTTCTCGTGCCGGACGGAAACCTCCGTTTCAGCCGGAATATCGTCTCGGACAACAGCCGGGCCAAAACTTTTCAGGGCATGCTCCGTCTGGAAAATCTGCGCTCGATCAAGGAATCGGACAATCTCTATTATATGCGTTTCCCGCGCAGTCTGCGCGTCATTGCGGATTATCAGAACGACGGGAAAAAGCGCAGCGGCAGCTGGACGAAACTGACTCTGGACGATTATTACCGGCATATCGGCAGCGACGGCGGCTCGTTTTTTGCCGATCCGAAATTGCCCGCGCTGAAATTATGGCAATGGAAGGATGCCGCGGACCGGCAGCGTGATCAGGCCCAGGGAGTCTCCTTCGGCGTAAAGGCCAGCAATCAGGAATTCAGCCGCGATCCGAAGAACATGTCCAGATTCCGCAGTCTGGATTTCCGGGATTGTCTGGTCACTCCGGCCCCGGTCGGAAAAGACGGCAAGGTCATTGGGCTGGATCCCGTGCAGTTCAAGGATATGTTCACGGGCAGTCCGAAAATCAGCTGGGAACAGCGCTGAGAAACCGGCCTCATTTCCGGAAATATGACTGCGAAGGTTTTTCGAAAAACATTTGCAATCGGCCCGGAAACGGATTATATTATTGTTTTCATATTTCACAAACCAATGGAGTCGGAATTATGAAACTTTGCATGATGACATTGATGCTGAATCCGATGCCGCCTGCCGGGATCGTGCAGGAGGCAGTCAAATGCGGCATGACAGCGATCGACTGGATCACCACGCACAATACCGATCCGCGCGAACTCCGGAAGTTATCGCTGGATGCAGGTTTGAAAATCGCTGCGCACACCATGGTCAAAAGGAAATTCATCGAACGCAAGCCGGATTATCTGGACGATTTCAAATATTCGCTGGAAGATGCCCATATCCTCGGAGCGCCGATCCTGATGCTGCCGCCGTTCGCCAGGGAAAACCAGAAAAGTATGGAAGACGACCGGAAAGCCTGGACCGAATATTTCGCGCAGGCCTGTCCGCTGGCACAGGAAGCGGGCATCACGCTCACGCTGGAAAGCACCGGTTACAGGCACAGTCCGATCACCACCGCCGATGAGGTGCTGCAAGTGCTCGGCCAGGTGCCGGGACTGAAAGTCACTTACGATCACGGCAATACCGCCACCGCCGACGATCCCCTGCAGGCTTATCTGAAACTCAAAGACCATATCGTCCATTTCCATCTGAAAGACTGGAAGATCACCGACCGGGAAGTGCCGGGCAGCGACCTCAAACGCGATGGCAGATATTATCGCGACGCGGTGATCGGCGAAGGCGACCTGGAACTGAAGAAATTCTGGGATGCCGTGGACAGCCGCGGACGGGAACTCTATGTCAATCTGGAAACGCATGATTACACCGAAGCGCGCGATCATGCCGGAGTCCTCCGTAAAGTGTCGGATGCTCTGCGTAACTGGTAAACTGCAAAAAAAAGGAATTTTCTCATGACTGCCCCGAAAAAGACCATGGAGATCGGAGTGCTGGCAATGCTCCGGAAAAACGAAGACCCGTTCAAAGCCATCAAGGAATACGGACTGAAGACGGCACAGCTGCAGAACTGGGACATGACCAACCTGACCGCCGAATGTGCTGACCAGGTCCGGAAATATCTCAAAAAATCGGGCATCCGTCTGGCCGCTTTCTGGGGCGGATATACGGGTCGGATCGTCTGGAATTCCTACGGCGGACCGGTCACCTGCGGACTGGTCCCGCGCGACCTGCGGGCCAGACGCGTGGAGGAATTGAAGAAAGGCGCCGAATTCGCCGCCCGGATCGGCGCCCCTGCCCTGATCACCCATTGCGGGTTCATCCCTGAAAATCCGATGGATCCGCTTTATGCGGAAACGGTCAACGCCATTTACGATGTGGCGATCCACTGCCATAAGCTCGGGATCGGTTTCTGGTTCGAATCCGGCCAGGAAACCCCGCTCACGCTGCTGCGCACGATCGAAGATATCTGTCTGCCGAATCTGGGCGTCAATCTGGACACCGCCAATCTGATCCTTTACGGCCGCGGCAATCCGGTGGACGCGCTGGATGTCTTCGGCCCGTATGTGCGCAATCTGCATGTCAAGGACGGAGTTTTTCCCGCCTGCAGCAAGGTCCTCGGCAAGGAGGTCCCGGTCGGCGAAGGCAAAGCCGATTTCGACAAGATCATCAGGAAGCTGTATGAGCTGAATTTCACCGGCGAACTGATCATCGAACGCGAGATCAGCGGACCCCAGCAGGTCAAAGACATCCTCAAAGCCAAAGCGTATCTGGAAAAGCTGCTGAAAAAATATCAGCCGGCCAAGTGAATTGTTTCATTTAGACCGGTTTCCATTCATACCGATCGACTGGAAACGGCGCTGCCGATCCCGGAGGCGAGTTCCTGCAGCAGACGGAAAATGCCCTTCTGGCGGATGAAATCCGTGCTCGCCAGCGGCGAATAACAGCCCAGCGAACCGATCACTTCATCGCCGGGCAGCAGGATCGGCACCGCGGTGGCGGTCATCCCGCGTTTCGGATGCGTGTCGCAGCAGCCGCCCTGCTCCCGGATCCGTTGCAGCTCGCGCAGCAGTCCGGAACGCGTTTCATTGACCTCGGGCCAGTCATCCCGGCCCGGCAGACCGTTGCGCCGGATGAAGAAATCCAGCTGGGCGGGCTTGTACCAGGCCAGGATCACGCGGACCGTCCGCATGGCATAGGGTTCCGCATTCGCCTCGAAAACCGCGTTTCGGGTGTTCTTGATTTTGCCGATCCGCAGCAGTTCCACCCGTTTGCCGTTGTTCAGGGTCACCAGCAGAAAACTTTCCTTGCCGGACGCGGCAGCCCGCTTGAGCAGCGGTTCAGCCTCGGCGCAGAGGCGCGGAATCAGCCCCCTGCCCTGAAGGAACAGGGACCCGAACGCGCCTTCCTCGTATTTGCCCCGTCCGGTATGCCTCACATAGCCGCAGTCCGCCAGCGTATTGAGGATATTGTAGGCACTGACCGGCGAAATGCCCGCCGCCTTCGCCGCCTCCTGCGGGGAGACGAATTCATTGGCGATGCTTTTTTCCCGGAGCAGTTCCAGGATCTTCATCGCCCGTTCCACCGATTTCACTTTCTGATACATGGAAAATGCCGTTTCATTAAGCTATTATTAATATCTCAACAAAATTTAACTCCGGATTTGAAAAAGTCAAGAGGGAACAATATAATAAATGAAAAAAACATCCACCTATGGAGGCCAATATGAAAATCAATCCGGAAACCTTGAAGATCACCGACATGCGGTTCGCGGACATCGACGGAGCCCCGAAACGCTGCACCCTCATCAAACTTTACACCAATCAGGGCCTGGTCGGCTACGGCGAAGTGCGCGACGCATCCAGCCGGACCTATGCGGCCATGCTGAAAAGCCGCATTCTCGGGGAAAATCCCTGCAATGTGGAAAAAATCTTCCGCCGGATCAAACAGTTCGGCGGCGATTCGCGTCAGGCCGGCGGCGTCTGCGGCATCGAAGTCGCCTGCTGGGACATCGCCGGCAAAGCCTGGGGCGTGCCCGTCTGGCAGCTGCTCGGCGGCAAATTCCGCAACAGGATCCGCTGTTACTGCGACACCGATTCCGAGGGCGGCGGCCGCGACATGGGCAAGGCGCTCAAGGAACGCATGCAACGCGGTTTCACTTTCCTCAAAATGGACCTCGGGATCGAACTGCTGATGAATGTGCCCGGCGCACTCTGCGCTCCGCTCGGATTCCTCAAGACCATGAAGGAATACAAACAGGTTTTCAAAACGCCGCACGGTTCGATCAATCCCAACGCCATGCGCGGCGCGGCTTACGACCTCTTCAACACCGCCCATCCGTTCACCGGGATCCACCTCACGGAAAAAGGACTGGACTACCTCGAACAATATATGGCGGACGTCCGCAAGGAAGTCGGATACGAAGTTCCGATCGCGATCGACCATCTGGGACACATTCCGCTGGAAGACTGCATCAAGCTGGCGAAACGGCTGGAAAAATACAATCTTTCATGGATGGAGGACGCCGTGCCGTGGCAGATGACCAACCAGTGGGTGCGGCTGCATGAAGCGACCACCGTGCCGCTGG
>SUWI01000280.1 GCA_015061565.1 Lentisphaerota bacterium | reverse complement strand
TGACAAGCCTGTATCGAATTTCCATCGACTAGTCAATGAGCATGCCGCGCATACTTGCCATGGTGTCGGCAATTGAGCACGAATTGCCGACACCATGAAAAAGTTTTGATCGAACTTGATTTGCTGCACAAAAAAGTTTGATTTCCGCCTTGATGAGCAGAAAGCCGAGGGGACAAATCGATTTTTCAGCCCATGTCGGGAACAGAGCCTTTTATTTATCTGTTTAACTTTCGCCCGATATTGGAACGGAGCGGAAAATAAGGATCCGGGAAACCGTTATTTATTCCATTTCGGCAGTTCCCCGGGCCCGGCCAGTCGAGGTTCTTGAAATCGATCGCTTCGCAGAAGTCAAGCAGGACGTTGGACGAATTGCAACTGGTATCGTCAATATTGCAATCTTGCTTTGTTTTTTCAATCCTGCATTTTTTCCAGGGCGTCAAGCGTCTGGACAACAGCGCGATCGCCGGCATTCCGGGCGATCACATAGTTGCGTGCGAAACAAAGCCATTCGACCTCATATCCGCCCATGCCGAACGCGCCGCGGTCCGGCATGTAGCCGTAATAGCCGTTGGCAATACTGCAGAGCAGCGGATATTCGAACCCGGAATATTTGCGCAGACGCAGGGAAAACATCGAAAACATCTCGAACGGGAACGGCAGGAAGGCCAGCGGCCCCAGAGTAATGATCGTCTGCTGCAGGATCAGCTCCGGTTCCGGCGGCAGGTTCCAGGCCGCCAGGTTGTTTTTCGCCAGCTGGTATTGCCGGTCTGGTTCCGCGGGAATGACCGGATTGGCCGCCTCATATTCCCGGACCACTTTCTCCGCGTCCTCCTTCGTCATCGACAAGGCTTGCGGCAGGCGCAGCTCATTATGCAGCACGGCAAACGGCAGACCGGAACGGAAATCGCGGATCTGTTCCAGACAGCGCAGCGCATCGTATGCGGCCCGTGACCCGACCTCCAACGCGGCTTTGACCCCGTCGCCGCCGCCGGCGGAAAATCCGTGGACCGTTTTGTAGTTGCTCCAGCGGTTCATGCGCGGACCGGAATCCCCGACCGCGCCGTTCACAAAGACCACGGGCACCTGATACCGGTCACGGATCCGTTCGCGCATGATGCCGCACCAGTCGCTGGAATATTCGCGGTTGTGCCCCATGGTGGTATTGTGCGCGCTGCAGTGCACCAGGATCCCGAGGTCGGTTCCGTCCCGGACATCCCTGAACCGGACGACGGTCATATTGTCGTCATGCATCAGGTACGGATCTTCGATGAAACCGGCGACCTTTCCGGATCTGTCGGTGCCGCGTCTGGACACGCCGGTTTCGGTTTTGGTCAGACCGAATCCGGCGGAACATTCGCGCATTTTGCTTTTGGCCTCATTGACCGCGGCGGCTATGACTTTGATCGAGTCATACGCATATTTGACCCCCTTCTGCTCGGGATCGCAGGCGGAACGCCCGGCCGTCGTGCTTCTGCGGGTATGCGGGGCGGAATGCGTATGCGTGCAGCAGAGGATGATGTCTTCGGCTCCGATCCCGGAAGCCGCTTCGATGCCTTTCCGGATATCCCACGCGATGCGCTCATCCAGCGTGCACCAGTCCAGCGCGATCACCGCGGCCGTGTTCTTTTCATCGCCCAGCACGATCACGGACGCGCAAAGCGGAGAATGGATTCCTTCGGCGATGCGTTCCGGATTGCCGTATCCGGTCAGGAAAAGGTACGCTTCCGGGGTAATGTTCCCCACCGCAAAACCTGCTTTCATAATCTAATCCTCCTTTTCGAATCGATGAAGTCCGGAATTATCCGGCGTATGCGGTCATGACTTTGCGGAGCGCCTCGACCGCCATTTCCACCATTTCGGTGCTTCCGAGAAGCATCTGATGGCAGCCGACCAGGACCTGTTTGGTCATCAGCTTTTCACTGACCGGATTATCCTTCACGATATACTTGTTTTCCGGAACATTCCAGAGCGTCATCTTGTGCAGAGGAGCGCCCCAGCCGCCGAAGAGATTGTTGAATCCTTCCGCCGCCAGAGCCTTCGTCACTTCGAGGCGGGTGATGCCATCATGAAGTTCTTCGGGCTGGAGCAGCATCGTGAAGAAATAGATGCCGCGTTCATCGTCCTCATAGGAGGATTTCTGAAGTTTCAGGCCGGGGATCCCTTTGAGCAGTTTGGAGAACAAAGCCAGGTTCTCATTCCGTTTGGCGAAAACCTCGGGGGCATGCTGGACCTGGTCGTAAATGATCGCCGCCTGGAAATCGGTGAACCGATACTGATGGCACAACAGGGAGGAATCCGGCTTGGTGCCCGGATGGAGCTGGGAACTGCCGATATGGGACAGACGGAAGATCTTGTCGAAAAGCTCTTCGTCGTTGGTGACGCAGCAGCCGCCCTCGCCCGCAGTCATCAGTTTGGACAGCTGGAACGAGAAACTGCCGATCTGGCCGTGGCTGCCGACGCCGATGCCTTTCTGGCGGGAACCGTGCGCATGGGCGCAGTCTTCGACCACGAAAAGATTATGTTTTTTGGCAATGGCGGTGATCTTGGGCATATCGGCCAGCGCGGAGTAAATGTGAACCGGGATCACCGCTTTGGTGCGCGGGGTGATCGCAGCCTCGAATGCGGCCGGATCCATGCACATCGTCTCCGGATCGACGTCCACGATCACCGGAGTCGCGCCGATATACAGCGGGGCTTCCGCCGTGGCCAGCCAGGTGATGTCCGGCACGATCACTTCATCTCCGGGGCCGATCCCCAGTGCCAGCAAAGCGCATTCCAGCGTGGTGGTGCCGTTGCACATCCAGACGGAATATTTCGCACCCTGATATTTCGCGAATTCGGGCATAAGCATTTTTTCGTATTTGTCGCACATGCCCCATTTGCCGGAATCATAGATCTCGATCAGTTTTTCCTTCGTCTCCGGATACGGAATAGGCCAGGACGGGAAGTAATCCCTGATTGTTTTGGTTCCGAATACCGGCTTGCCGCCGTCAATTGCCAATTTTTCCATTTTGATATCCTTTGTTTTGGGGTTATTTTTTCATTTCACGCAAAGATTTCAACGACTGCGCCACGGCGAGGTCGCCCGCATTCGGGGCAACCACGTAGGGCCGGATCGTCTTCAGGCAGGTCGGCTCATAACCGCCCAGCGCGAAAGCGCCGCGGTCCGGCAGATAGGCATTCCGGCCGTTGGTGTTGCTGCAGAGCAGATTGTACTGGTATGGGCCGAATTTCCGCAGCCGCAGGGAGAAGACCGAGAACATTTCGAACGGAAACGGAATGAAGGCCAGCGGCCCGAAGGCGATAATGGTCTGCTCGACGACCAGTTCCGGTTCCGGCGGCAGCTGCCAGTATTTCAGAATGATTTTGGCAACCTGATAAATGGTATCCGGTTCGGCGGCTTTTTCCTGGTCGGCATCGAATTTTTTCAAAACGGCTTCCGCTTCTTCCCTGCTCATGGAAAGAGCCTGCGGCAGACGCAGTTCGGAGGTATGGACGGCAAGCGGCAGATCACGGCGGAATTCCCTGATCCCTTCCAGAGCGCGCAGGGCATCTCCCGCCGCCCGGTAACCGACTTCTTCCGCCGATTTCACACCGTCCCCGCCGCCGGCGGAAAATCCGGCTCCGCCCCAAGCCGAATCCGTAAACCGGTTGGTGCGCGGTCCGACATCGCCCAGCGCTCCGTTCACAAAGACTACTGGCACCTGATAACGGTCATGGACCCTCGCTTTCATGACGCCGCACCAGTCGCTGGAGATCAGACGGTTGGCGCCCATTGCGGTATTGTGTCCGCAGGCATGGACCAGAATGCCGAGATCCTTGCCGTTTTCCGCATCGAGGAAACGGACGACGACCATATTGTTGTCGCAGATCTGATCGGGGTCTTCCAGAAATCCCTTGACGCTGCCGTTTTCATCCATGCCCCGGCGGGACACCCCAGCCAGGGTTTTCGTGGCGGCAAAACCGGCGATGCATTCCCGCAGCCCCTCTTTGGCTGCCTTGACTCCGGCCGCAATCAGCGGGGCGGATTTGAGCACATATTCAACCCCTTTGTTTTCCGGGTCGACCGCAGTGCGGCCCAGCGTGCGCATATAGGTCGTATGCGGTGCGGAATGCGTATGGGAACAGCAGAACAGAATATTCTGATCCGGAATGCCGGTCTGTCTGTTGATCTCTTTCCGGAGGGCCTGCGTCAACGGCCAATCCACAAAACACCAGTCCATCCCGATGACCGCCGCAGTGGTTTTTCCATCTTCAAAAACCATGACCGAGGCATTCAGCGGGGAATGCACTCCTTCGGCAAGCCGTTCCGGCATGCCGTATCCGGTCAGATAGATCCCGAGTTCCGGGGTGATGTCCACAACCGAAAAACCGATTTTCATTTTGTCCGTCCTTTCCGATATAGCAGCTGGGTTTTCAGTTCAGTTGCGATTTTGCTTTTTCGGGTTATATTATATCTACGATACGGTGAAATGTCAATATCTCAAAATTGTTTTTTTATGTTCATTCTTGCGTTTTTGGCGGGATATCCTGAAAAACGGAGAAAGACAGGCGCCCGGCATCGGAAGAAATCGTTGACTTGCCGGGAATCAGGAGGGCGAAATGGCCTTTGGTGTCAGCGTTCGAGTTCGTCGATGCGCTGTTTCATCAGGCTGAAATAATCGGCCACACAGCGGACGCGTTCGGGAATTTCCTCCGTGGAAAGGACCACCGCCTGCGAATCCTTATCCTCCGGCGCGAAACCGTGCATGCCGTTCAGCGGCTTGGCGCCCATGTCCGAAGGCACGATCTGAATGCCCGGATCGAGCAGGAAAACCGCATCGCCGAACCGCCGGTCGGAACGGTAGATGCCGTAATGTTTCTCCTCCTCTTCCGACAGCCAGTGGCCGGAGGATTCGAAAGGCTTCACCGCCTCGCGGATCACTTTTTCCGAATCCGGCGAAATGAACGTGGCGCGGAACATGGTGGAGTCGTAGCAGGCGCCGTAATCCCGGCCGAAGACCAGCGGCGTTTTTTCGATCGCGGATTTCAGGTCGACCGTGCGGGTCAGCGGGGTCATGCCGTGGTCGGAGATCACGGTCAGCCGCAGCTCTTTTTTGAGTTCGGTGCAGAGCCGGAACAGGCTGTTGATCTCGTCATGATACCAGTCCAGTTTCTGCCGGATCACATCCGCCACGGGAGGAGAAGGGTACTGATGCAGCAGACCGTCCAGCTCGGCGGTATAGACGAACAGGAATTTTTTATCCTGACCGATGGCCTGCCGCGCAGCCTCGAAATTTCTGCGGTCGCCGATATGCCAGTCGGAAATATGGTATGGCACGTTCAGCCGGATGAGCAGGTCGCGGAGATTTTCGATCTCCTCCATGCCGTGGGCGGCGAAGAGATCGCGTTTCTCACAGTAATCCATCAGCGCGAGTTTCGAAAACGGCATCTGATAGAGCTGGAAATAGCCGGTGAAGCCGTAGAGACGGGCAATGATGCGCGAGAGCCAGTGACGCACCCTGCCCCGGTTCCAGAAGGATTTCGGCACCATCAGCGGGGCGATCTTGCCCAGGAACCGGAACGGCGAATGGTCGGGCGCGAAACGGAACAATCCCAGGTGGCCGTGTTCCGCCGGCGGCCGGCCGGAGAGGATGGTCGGAACCGCGGTGCTGGAATATCCGAACTGCATTTCGACCTTGCGCCGGAACGGCAGTTCGCTCTCCATGAAACCGGTCCGGCTGACCAGTTCCCAGCCCAGCGCATCGATAAACAGGAAAATCACGACTTCGTTTTTCATCATTCACCTCATGGCAGCGGATCATATCCGGGAAGTTTGCGGATATCGCCGGCGGGACGGCGGTTCCAGGCGGGATCGGGTTTGGAGGCACCGTTGAGCAGA
>SUWI01000279.1 GCA_015061565.1 Lentisphaerota bacterium | reverse complement strand
GAATCGATCCCCGCGTCCGAGGCGGTCTTGTGCTGTTTGACGGCATGTTTCCCGCCGATCAGCAGCAGGACTTTTCCGCCTTGTTTTTGCCATTCCGCCGCCACGGCCAGACCCGGATAAAAATGTCCGCCCGTGCCGCCGCAGCTGATGCAGAGTTTCTGCAGTGTTTTCATGATTCGGATTTTCCTTTATTGGTGGTTGCAGAATGGAAAAACGGCAGGCTGCGCCATTTGTTCCGGATCAGTTCCCGCAAGGTGGCCGGATAATCGGGATACGTCGCATCCAGTGCCACGCTGATGATCAGGCCCGTTGCGGTCAGACAGGCCACCAGGCTGCTGCCTCCGTAGCTGATGAACGGTGCCGGCATGCCTTTGGTCGGAAACGCGCCCGAAATCACGCCGATGTTGATTACTGCCTGGATGGCCAGAAAGGTGGTCAGTCCGAAGACCAGAAACATGCCTTGCCGGGTCCGGGCTTTCACGCAGATCCGCACGGCGAAAAAGATGAATGCCAGATACCCCAGAATGACCATGCACATGCAGATGTATCCCATTTCCTCGCCTACGATCGAAAGAATGAAGTCGGTATGCGCCTCCGGCAGATATTTGTGTTTCATCCGGCTTTCCGCAAATCCCACTCCAGTCCAGTTGCCCGAGCCCAGCGCCAGGATCGAAAGCCACAGCTGATACCCGATATCTGCCTGATACAGTTCCGGATCCAGATACATGACCAGCCGTTTCCAGCGGAACGGACTGAAGAATTTGATCAGCAGAAAGATTACCGGCGCGAGGATCAGCGGGACCGGGAGCAGATAACGCAGTCTCGTGCCCGCCGCATACAGAATCGCATATACGATGATGCTCAGCAGCAGGGTCGTCCCCAGGTCGCGGCCCAGCATGACCAGCGCAATCGGTATGACACAGATCGAACACGAAAGCAGAATGAATTTGAACGGGGTCGTTTCGATCATCTTGATCTTGTCCGCACTCAGTTTCGCCATGAACAGCGCAATAATGAATTTTGCATATTCCGACGGCTGGATGCTCCCGATCCCCGGCAGCTGGATCCAGCGCCTCGCCCCTTTGATCGCGGGAAACATCAGCGCCGCGATCAGCATTACCGTGACGCCGATCATGAACAGCCAGCTCCAGTCGGAGAGTTTTTTATACCCGATGACGATGACTGCAGCCATCGCGGCAAAGCCCAATCCGCACCACTGCAGCTGCCTCACAAAATAATACGTGCTCGCGTTTTTGATCCCGAGTGAAGTCGAATACAGGATCACCAGTCCGAACAGCACCAGTGTCAAGGCTATTATGAACAGGGTGATCCCTTCGGCCAGCGGCGGTTCGGTTTTTGCCTGCAGCTCTTCCGCGGCACTGAATTTATTGGAAAATCTTTGTTTCATTCTTTCTCTGCGTCCCCATTGATCCCGGATTTATAATGTAACTTACCGCATCTTTCCGAAATTTCATCCATGGAAACCGAAAAAAATGAAATTTTTTCCCGTTTTCGTTCCGGTGCTCCCGCGTCATGTTTTGTCTCGCGCCGCCGTCCGTGTCGGTCCGTGCGGCATCATGCCGGTCCGTGTGTTTGCGGAAAACCGGTGATCCTGCTTACCGGACCAGTTTGGATATGGTCTTGAATGCCGGATGGTGCGAGTCGTGCATCAGCTGGAAAAGCAGCATTTCCGCGGTCACGATCCGGACTCCGCTTTCGCGCAGGAAATTCAGTCCTGCGGTCCGGTCGTATTCATGCCGCGAATCGGTGCAGTCTTCCACTAAGTAGATTTCGTATCCCAGCTTCATCGCATCCAGCGCGGTCTGCAGCACGCAGACGTGTGTTTCCACGCCCAGCAGGATCATCTGCCTGCGGTTGAGCTGCTTCGCCGCATCCTTGAATTCCGGCGTGCCGAAACAGGAAAATGTGATCTTGTCCGCAATAAAAGTGTTTTCCGGAAAAAGTTCCTTCACTTCCGGAAGGATCTCGCCGAGTCCTTTCGGATACTGCTGCGCGGCGATGAACGGGATCTCGAGCGCACGGAGACCGCCCAGCAGCACTTTCACCCGCTGCAGCAGTTCCGCCGGATGACTTTGCGTCGGCACGAGTTTTTCCTGTAAATCAACGACACATACAAAAACATCGGAAGCATTTTCGATCATATTGTCACCTCGTGGAAGGGGGTTAAAAAAACGCTCCGGAAGACGTCCCCCGGAGCGTTGATGATTCACGAAACGGAAACTCAGCGGTTGAGCACTTCCGCGATCTGGACCGCGTTCAGCGCCGCGCCTTTGAGCAGCTGGTCGCCGCTGACGAACAGATCCAGTCCGCGCTTGTCGCTGCGGGAGATGTCCTGACGGATGCGTCCGACCTGGACATCGTATTTGCCCGTGACGTTGATCGGCATCGGATACTGTTTTTCAGCCGGATTGTCATACACCTGGACGCCCGGCGCTTTGGCCAGAATGGCGCGCGCTTCGTCCGGAGTGATATCGCTTTCGAATTCGAGGTTGATCGATTCGGAATGGGCGCGGAGCACGGGAACCCGGACCGAGGTGCAGGTGATCTGCATTTCAGGTGCATGCATGATCTTGCGGGTCTCGTTGACCATCTTCATCTCTTCCTTGGTGTAGCCGTTTTCCTTGAACACGTCAATATGCGGGAACAGGTTGAACGCGATCTGCTGCGCCATGACTTTGACTTCGGCCGGCTTGCCTTCCAGAATGGCGCGGGTCTGGTCGATCAGTTCCTGCATCGCCGGTGCGCCGCCGCCGCTCGCCGCCTGATAGGTGGAGCAGACAAGCCTTCTGACTTTTCTCGCCACATGCAGCGGATAGACCGCCACTGCCATGATCGCGGTCGTGCAGTTCGGATTCGCGATGATGCCCTGATGCTTGAACGCATCTTCCGCGTTGATCTCCGGGATCACCAGCGGAACGGTGTCCACCATGCGGAACGCGCTGGAGTTGTCGATCATGACCGCTCCGCTGTCCACACAGGCTTTCGCGAAGGCCTCGGAGATGGAACCGCCCGCGCTGAACAGCGCGTAATCAACTCCCTTGAAGGAGTTTTCAGTCAGTTCTTCCACAGTGATTTCTTCGCCTTTGAACTTCATTTTTTTGCCTGCGGACCGCGCAGACGCCAAAAGTTTTATCGAAGACACCGGAAAATCACGCTTTTCGAGAGTCTTCAACATTTCCAGACCGACGGCGCCGGTAACGCCGACCACTGCAACACACTTGGCTCTTCCCATCTTTTCAGCCAACTCCGATCTCATTGTTTTGAGTTTAGTTTTCCGGGATGCAATCATCCCTGGCGATAACCTGATAATATATCATGCATTATCCTCTTTTGCAAATCAAAAAAGATAAAACATGATAAAAAGATCACCTGAATCCGGTCCAGCGGGCTCTCACATCAGTTTCCGGAACAGTTCCTTGAGGTCGGCCACGCTGGTTTCCCGCGGATTCCCCGGACGGCAGGCGTCGGCGTAGGCGCTTTCCGCCAGAAAATCCAGGTCGGATTCCTTCAACGCTTCCAGTTTCGCGGGGATCCCGACGTTGGCGGAAAGTTTTCTCACCGCCTCGATTGCCGCCGCCCGATAAGTTTTCTGGTCCATACCGGACGTATTCACGCCCATGGCTTCGGCAATGGCTTTGTATTTTTCGCCGGTCGCTTCCTGATTGTATTCCATCACGATCGGGAGCATCATCGCGCAGGCCACTCCGTGCGGCGTGTCATAGACCGCGCCGAGCGTGTGCGCCATCGAATGCGCAATGCCCAGACCGACGTTCGAGAACGCCATGCCGGTCACGAACTGTCCCAGCGCCATGCCTTCGCGTCCGGCCGTCTCATTGGCGACCGCGGCGCGCAGATTGGCCGCTATCAGCTTGATCGCTTCCAGATTCAGGCAGTCCGCCAGTTCCCACGCCGCTTTCGTGGTGTAGCCTTCGATCGCATGGGTCAGCGCGTCCATGCCCGTCGAGGCCGTCAGCCGCTTCGGCATGGAGGACATCATATCCGGATCGACCACCGCCACATCCGGAATGTCGTTGACATCCACGCAGACGAATTTCCGTTTTTTCTGGACGTCCGTGATCACGTAATTGATCGTCGCTTCGGCGGCCGTTCCTGCTGTGGTCGGGACCGCAATCGTGAAGACGGTGCGGTTTTTGGTCGGGGCCACGCCTTCCAGCGAACGCACATCCGCGAATTCGGGATTGTTGATGATGATCCCGATCGCTTTGCCGGTGTCCATGGAGGAGCCGCCGCCGATGGTGATCATGCAGTCCGCACCGGATTTCTTGTAGGCCGCCACGCCCGAAAGCACGTTTTCGATCGTCGGATTCGGCTTGATCTCGGAATAGATTTCATAGGCGAAACCCGCCGCGTCCAGCAGGTCCGTTACTTTTTTCGTGACCTGGAATTTCACCAGATCAGGATCGGACGCGATGAACGCTTTTTTGAAGCCTTTGGCCTGCAGGATCGGGACGATTTCCCTGATCGCGCCTTTGCCGTGATAGGAGATGCCGTTCAGAACAAAACGATTGACCATGATGTATTTTCCTTCTGTTGTGGATTATTCGGGAAGATTGAACGCCTTGATGAGATCCTGTTTCTGCGTTTCCGTGATGGGCTTGACGCCGCCGAGCCGCCGGGAGGAGAGCAGACTGTTCGCGCAGAACTCGGCCACTTCCAGCCGGTCGAACGCCTGGAGCAGCGTGGAGCCGACCGTCAGCAGACAGTCGTTGCGCAGCATTACCACCGGCGCATTGGGCGCGATTTTCGCCACCGTGGCGGCCGGATCGCGGTAGTGTTCGGCACAGTCCACATTCACGATGTCGCGCAGCAGAATATAGCTTTCCGGGATCGTGCGGCTGTCGATCGCCTGGTCGGTCACCGCAAAACCCATTACGTTCACCGGCTTGGATACGATGATCGCATTCACCCACGGATGCGCGTCGTAAATCATTTTGAACAGTCCGACCGCTCGGCTCGGCGTCTTGTGCAGTTCGCAGTAGTTGTCCTGGATCAGCACCAGTTCGTCTTCGCGCACGTTCATCCGGTCGGCGCCTTTCGGAGTGATGAGGAACTGGTTGGGGGACACCCGCACCGAGAAGGTCCCGTCCGTGGAGAACGAAAGCATCCGGTTGTAGGAACGGTTGATCAGTTTCATCATATCCGAACGCAGTTCGCATTCATGCGGCGTATGTTCCGCGGGCATGAATTCCGCCAGCCTGGTCTGTTCGATCGAACGCGCCAGATTCTGGGTTTCGACCGAGAGCGGCCGGAGCTTCCCGATCGACATCGCTTTGAGTTCGATCCGCGCCAGATAATCCAGCGTTTCGAACCGTTCGAACGCCTCCAGCAGATTTTTCCCCGAGCAGCAGACTCCGTGGTTTTCCAGCAGGATGCAGTTCATCCCTTTTTCGAATTCGGCTGAGATCTTGTTGCCCAGTGCCTCGCTGCCGGGGATCTCGTATTCCGCAAAACCGATTTTTCCGCAGATGCCCGGCGCTTTGGTCAGCAAGGCCGGATTCGGCGTCTTCTTTGCAATACTGAATGCCACCAGCGCCGCCGGATGCGCATGCAGCACCGCTTTCACGTCCGGTCGGATCTGGTAGATATGCCGGTGGAACGGAAATTCGCTGGACGGTTTGTGGATCCCTTCGATGGAGCCGTCTTTTTTGACGCAGACGATGTCTTCCGGGCGCAGGGTTCCCTTGTCGATCCCGCCGGGACTGATCCACATGTTGCCGTCGGAGTCCATGATGGAAAGGTTGCCGCCGGAGGTGGTGGTCATGCCGTAGCCGTAAAGACGTTTCATGATCAGGGTGATAAGGTCGCGCGGATGCATCAGATTCAAATTCATTTCGTCCTTCCTTGCTTTTTAGGATCCGATCCGGAGCAAAACACACCCGGATCGGATCCTAAAAAGCAAGGAA
>SUWI01000015.1 GCA_015061565.1 Lentisphaerota bacterium | reverse complement strand
CTCTCTCGGAAAAAGAACCTTGGTGCCAAAAATTGCCTTTTATTGAAAATTGATCAGGCTGATCAATTGCCAATCTTGATGGTGATTTCCACGCCGGCCGGAAGATTGAGCTTCTTGAGCTCGTCAACCGTCTTCGAGGTCGGTTTGATGATATCCATCAGACGCTTGTGCGTTCTGATCTCGAACTGATCCATGGATTTTTTGTCCACATGGGGTGAACGGTTGACGGTGTAGCGTTCGACCCGCATGGGCAGCGGGATCGGGCCGGCGACGACCGAACCGGTTCTCCGGGCGGTGTTCAGGATCTCCGCCACGGACTGATCCAGGATACGATGCTCGTAAGACTGCAGTTTGATGCGGATCTTCTGAGCCGATTTAGCAGCTGAAGCTTTAGCACTCATTTTGTTTTCTCCACTATTTTCTTTTGAATTGCTTCTGGAACACGTTCAAATACGGAAGGCTCCATGGTATAGGAGGCCCGTCCTTTCGACAGCGAGCGGATCGCGGTGGCATATCCGAAGAGTTCCGACAACGGAATATTGGCCAGCACCCGCGTGGCACTCTCCTGGGTTTCGATCTCGACGATCGATCCGCGCCGGGAGGAAATATCGCCGATGATATCGCCCATATTTTCGTCCGGAGTCGTGATCTCGACCTTCATGATCGGTTCGAGCAGGGTCAGACCGGCTTTTTTCGCCGCATCCTTCAATCCCATCGAAGCGGCGATCTTGAACGCCATTTCCGAGGAATCCACCGGATGGTAGGACCCGTCCACGATATCCACATGGAAATCGATCAGCGGATAGCCGGCCAGAACGCCGGTCTGCGCCGCTTCGCGGATTCCCTGTTCGATCGGTTTGATATATTCTTTCGGGATGTTGCCGCCGACCACTTTGTTTTCGATGGTGATGCCATGGCCCCGTTCTTTGGGCTCCAGGTTCAGGATGCAGTGACCGTACTGGCCGCGGCCGCCCGACTGACGGACGAATTTGGAATCCGCGGTAGCGGGCTGCAGGATAGCTTCCCGGTAGGCAACCTCCGGCTGGCCGGCATTGGCATCCACATTGAATTCGCGTTTCAGGCGGTCCATGATGATCTCCAGATGGAGTTCACCCATACCGGAAATGATCGTCTGCCCGGTTTCCGTATCGCTCTTCATCGTGAACGTCGGGTCCTCATCAGACAAGGCTCCGAGCGCGCCGTAAAGTTTGTCGCGGTCGGCCGAGGTCTTCGGTTCGACGGCAATCGAAATGACCGGTTCGGGGAAATGCATCGATTCGAGAACGATCTGATTGTTTTCATCGCACAGCGTATCGCCGGTGGTCACGTTCTTGAAACCGACCGCGGCAGCGATATCGCCGCAGAAGATCTCTTCGCATTCTTCCCGGTGATTGGCATGCATCAGCAGGAGACGGCCCAGACGCTCGCGTTTGCGGGTCCTGGGGTTGAAAACCGTAACGCCGCGGACTGCGATACCGGAATAGACGCGGAAGAAAACCAGACGTCCAACGAACGGATCGCTCATGATCTTGAATGCCAGAGCGGCAAACGGTTTTTCATCGCCGGCAGTCCGGACCATCGGTTCTTCCGTATCCGGATTCATGCCCTTGGTTTCCCAGACATCGACAGGACTCGGCAGATAATCGACCACGGCATCCAGCAGGAACTGAACGCCTTTGTTCTTGAAAGCGGAACCGCAGTAGGCAGGAACCAGACGGCCGGCGATCACGGCTTTACGGATCCCGGCTTTGAGCTGTTCGACCGTCGGGACCTGATCATTGAGGAAGATCTCCATGATCTCTTCATCGACTTCGGCCACGCATTCGATCAGGTGGGAGCGTTTCTCCTTCATCATCTCGACGAGATCGGCCGGGACGGGGATTTCCTTGAACACCATTCCGTCGTCACCGCCGAATTCGAAAGCTTTTTCATTCAGCACATCGACGATACCGGTGAAATCCGCTTCAGCGCCGATCGGGAGAACCATAGGAACCGCAGTGACGCCGAGCTTCTTGTGCATGTCGTCAACCACTTTGAAGAAATTGGCGCCGGTACGGTCCATCTTGTTGACGAAAGCCAGAGTCGGGACTTTGTATTTCTTGGCCTGACGCCAGACGGTCTCGGTCTGGGGCTGCACACCGCCGACGGCACAGAAAACGCCGACGGCGCCATCCAGCACGCGCAGAGACCGCTCGACTTCAGCAGTGAAATCCACGTGCCCTGGGGTGTCGATCAGATTGATGCGGCAATGTCTCCAGTAACAGGTGGTGGCTGCGGAAGTAATGGTGATTCCGCGTTCCTGTTCCTGAACCATCCAGTCCATGGTGGCATTGCCCTCATGGACCTCACCGAGTTTATGGTTGCGCCCGGTGTAATAAAGGATACGCTCGGAAAGAGTGGTCTTCCCGGCGTCAATGTGAGCCATGATGCCAATGTTGCGGGTAGAGGCAATCGGAGTTTTCCGATTCGGTGACTCTTTGTAATCTACATTTACCTGTCTAACTGTCATAGTTTCAATTTCGACATGGACGGTCGTTAATTACCATCTGTAATGGGCAAAAGCCTTGTTGGCCTGCGCCATCTTGTGAGTGTCGTCTTTCTTTTTAATGGAAGAACCGGTATTGTCGAAAGCGTCAAGCAGTTCGGAGGCCAGGGACTGCATCATGGATTTGCCCTTTTTCGCCTGAGAATAAGTAACGATCCAGCGCATGGCCAGAGCGACCTGACGTTCGGCAGGGACATCGAGGGGGACCTGATAGGTCGCACCGCCGACGCGCCGGCTTTTGACTTCCAGTTTCGGTTTGACATTTTCCACGGCCTGAATGAAAACTTCCAGCGGTTCCATGTCTTTCTTCTTGGATTTGATCACATCGAAAGCACCGTAAACGATGCTCTGAGCGACCGTTTTCTTGCCGTTGCGCATCAGCGTATTGATGAGGCGCGCAACCAGCTCGCTGTTGTATTTCACGTCAGGAGTGAGCTCTCTTTTTGTGATTCTGCGTCTTCTCATTGTATTTTCCGCATCCTAAATGAAATTATTTCTTCTTGCCGCCGGCATCGCCGGCCTTCGGGGTTTTGGCGCCGTATTTGGAACGGGCCTGCTTGCGGCCTTCCACGCCGAGGGAATCGAGTGCGCCGCGAATGATGTGATAACGCACACCGGGAAGGTCACGGACTCTTCCGCCTTTGATCAGAACCACAGAGTGTTCCTGCAGATTGTGACCCTCGCCGCCGATGTAAGCGGTAACTTCGATACCGTTCGTCAGGCGGACCCTGGCGATCTTCCGCATAGCGGAGTTCGGCTTTTTCGGGGTTCTGGTTGTGACCTGCATGCAAACGCCGCGTCTCTGCGGGCACTTCATGAGTGCCTTGGACTTGCTTTTCGCAACTTTAGAGCTGCGGCCCGATTTCACCAGTTGATTAATGGTCGGCATGTTCTCCTTCACCTATTCATTTTTTGCAGTTAATGAATGACAAAACGGATATATAATTTACTCCGATATCGTCATTTTTCAACTGCTGTTTCAGTTTTTTTTCAAAAAATTTTCAATTTTCAGATCAAAACACCGGTCTCCCGAGGCTGGAAGACCGGCAGTTTCATCATTTGTCCTCGTTCCCGTCGTCGCCCTCGTAATCCTTCGACGAGTAGAAATCGCTGTCATCGGCATCGTCATCGAAGACACCTTTCTTCTTCTCGTCACCGAAGTCATCGGGGAACTCTTCCGTTTCGCTTTTTCCGTCGAAAGCTTCATCCTCGTCAACGACCTGGTCGGAGAAAATGTTCTTGACATCATCGGCATCATCTTCACCGAAATCGATGTCCAGTTTTTTCTTCTCCCCGTCCTGATCGGACTCCGGCTTCGGCGGGGGTTCGATCGGAATTTCCACGCCCAGTTTCTTCAGCTGAAGATTCTGGAACTTTTCCGCGCCGGTTCCGGCCGGGATCAGGTGTCCCGTAATCACATTCTCTTTGAAACCGCGAAGAATGTCCACTTTCCCCAGAGTAGCCGCATCCGTCAGGATACGCGTGGTATCCTGGAACGACGCAGCGGAAATGAAACTTTCTGTTTCCAGAGATGCTTTGGCGATACCTTGAAGCACCGGTGCGGCTTTGGCTTTCGCCTTGCCCTGCCGCTCGGCTTCCTCATTGGCATGATTGAATTCATAACGGTCAACCTGTTCACCGACCAGGAAGGGAGTATCTCCCTGTTCTGTGATCGTGACCTTCTGCATCATCTGCCGAATGATGATCTCGATATGTTTATCGTTGATCTCCACTCCCTGTGCCCGGTAAACCTTCTGGATCTCGTTAACGATGTAACGCTGCAACTCATGATCTCCGCAGATTTCCAGCAGTTTCTGGGGAATGATCGAACCAACGGTCAATTTCTGACCTCTCCGCACAAAATCGCCTTTGCTGACAATCAGATGTTTGGAGGTCGGGATACTATGTTCTTCGAATTCCTCGGGATTGTCCTGGTCACGGACAATGATGACCTGACGGCCCTTGACGCTCTTGCCTTTTTCGACCACACCGTCGATACGGGCGATCTCAGCCACTTCTTTCGGCATCCGGGCTTCGAACAATTCGGACACGCGGGGAAGACCGCCGGTGATATCCCGGTTTTTCTGCTGGGAACGCGGCACGCGCGCCAGCGTCATACCCGGATATACCTTGTCGCCGTTCTTCACCATCAGCAGCGCGCCGGTGGGAAGCGGATAGTTGTTGGTGGCAGAATCCGGATTGCTGTCGCCTTTCTTGCCGACAATCACGACCTGCGGCACCAGGTCTTCCCGGTGTTCCAGCACGGTCAGTTCTTCGATGCCGCCGCGTTCGCTCCGCCCCAAGGTCACGCCTTCAACGATATCGTTGAGGACCACGGTTCCGGTTTCTTCGGCAATGATCGGCATCTGATAAGCATCCCAGGAGGCGATTTTGTCTTTCGCTTTGACATTGTCGCCGTCCTTCTTATACAGGATGGCCCCGACTTCAGCCTGGTAACGGTCGATTTCGGCCTCTTTGACCGCATCTTCCCAGTAATTGTAATTGGCCGCATAGTCCGAACCCATGACCAGGGCTTCCATTTTCACCCGTTCGATCGTCTGTGCCGCAATCTCCTTGGCTTTGGCTTCATCGTAAATCACAATGAAACCGTTCTTGTTGACGACCAGAGTATTGCCTTTCGGATCGGTCACACAGTGGAGATTGTCGTAGCGGACCTTGCCAGGCAGACGGGCGGTGATGACCGGTTCCTTGCCGCCGCCGGACGAAATGCCGCCGATGTGGAACGTTCTCATGGTCAGCTGCGTTCCGGGTTCGCCGATGGACTGGGCGGCAATGATGCCCAGCGCATCGCCGATTTCGGCATCTTTGTCAGTGGCCAGATTCTTGCCGTAACATTTCACGCAGACGCCGTGTTCGACATCGCAGGTCAGGACGGAACGGATCAGGACTTTGGTGATGCCGCGCTTTTCGATCAGATCGGCGCGTTCCGGAGTGAATTCCTCGCCGGCACGGATAATGTAGGAACCATCGGTCTTGCCGGGATCCCGAATATCCTGCGCACTGTAACGGCCGAGCAGACGCGCTTTCAGCGGCAGCATCACATCATCACCGTCGAAAATGGCTTCGACGTAGATGCCTTTCATGGTGCCGCAGTCTTCGCAGCGGCAGATGATATCCTGCGCCACATCGACCAGTTTCCGGGTCATGTAACCGGAGTCAGCGGTCTTCAGAGCGGTATCAGCCAGACCTTTACGGGCGCCGTGGGTACTGATGAAGTATTCCAGCACGGTAAGACCTTCACGGAAACTGGAGAGGATCGGACGTTCGATGATCTCGCCGGAAGGTTTGGTCATCAGACCGCGCATACCGGCCAGCTGTTTGATCTGGTCCTTGCTTCCGCGGGCGCCGGAATCCAGCATGGCATAAACCGGATTGAGTTCCTTGCGGCTGGCTTCTTCCACCTCTTTGGTCAGTTCATCCGCCACCGTGTTGGTAGTCTTGGTCCAGGCGTCAACCACCTGGTTATGCCGTTCGGGGGCCGTCAGAAAACCGTCTTTGAATTTCTCATTGATCCCGTCAATGAATGCACGGGTTTCGGCAATCAGTTCCGATTTGCGTTTCGGAATCAGCATGTCCGCCACGGAAATGGAGAATCCGGCCACGGTGGCATATTCATAGCCCAGATTTTTCAGTTTGTCCAGCAATTCGATCGTGGCGTCATGACCGGTATATTCATACGCTTCGGAAATCAGTTTGCCGAGATCTTTCTTCTTGGCCGGTTTGTTGTAGAAACCCAGCACCGGATCCCAGATCTGGTTGAAAATACAGCGTCCGGCCGTGGTGATGATAAACTTGTCCGTCGCATTTCCGCGCGGAGTCTCTTTGCCGTAATCCGGATTCGGCAGCTTGATCGCATCGTGGATCTTGATATAGCCGGAATCCAGGGCAAAGAGGACTTCGTGAACATCCTTGAAGAGGCGGATCCGTTCTTTATTGCGCGGATCGACCGTCAGATAATACACACCCAGCGTGATATCCTGGGTCGGAGTCGTGATCGGCTTGCCGTTGGAAGGCGAGAAGATGTTGTTGGAAGACAGCATCAGCAGTTTGCATTCCAGCTGGGCGGCCGGAGACAGCGGCACGTGCACGGCCATCTGGTCACCGTCGAAGTCGGCATTGTATGCCGTACAAACCAGCGGGTGCAGACGGATCGCCGATCCTTCGATCAGGATGGGATCAAAAGCCTGAATACTCAGACGGTGCAGCGTAGGCGCACGGTTGAGCATGACGGGATGTCCTTTGGTCACTTCTTCGAGGATATCCCAGACCACGGGTTCGCCGCGTTCGATCATTTTCTTCGCACCGCGGACCGTGAAAGCACAGCCGCGGCTCTTCAGATGGCGGATGATGAAGGGTTCGAACAGGACCAGCGCCATTTTCTTGGGCAGACCGCACTGCATCAGCTTGAGTTCGGGTCCGACCACGATCACGGAACGGCCGGAATAATCGACACGCTTACCCAGCAGGTTCTGACGGAAACGACCCTGTTTGCCTCGGAGCATGTCGCTCAAGCTCTTCAGAGCACGGTTCCCCGCACCGGTCACGGGACGTCCGTGCCGGCCGTTGTCCATCAGGGCATCTACAGCTTCCTGGAGCATCCGTTTTTCATTGCGGATGATCACTTCAGGAGTATGCAGGAGAAGCAGGTTTTTCAGCCGGCTGTTGCGGTTGATGACCCGGCGGTAGAGATCATTGAGGTCGGAAGTGGCAAAACGGCCGCCTTCGAGGGGAACCAGAGGACGGAGATCCGGGGGGATCACCGGCAGGACTTCCAGAATCATCCATTCCGGACGGGAATTGCTGCGGATGAAACCTTCGACCAGACGGATCCGTTTGGAAAGTTTTTTCCGGGTTGCCTTGTTTTTGGTCTGAAGCTGGGCCTGCAGTTCCCCATGAAGTTTTTCCAGGTCGATATTCTGAAGGAGGGTCCGAATGGCGGGAGCCCCCATTTCAGCTTGCAAAACATCGCCGTAATCTTCACGGGCGGCGAGATATTCGAGTTCCGTAAGCGGCTGGCCGACTTTCAGCAGCTCAACGCCGTTCTGGCCGATCAAAGGCTCGGTCACCACATAGTCTTCATAGTAGATGATTTTTTCCAGCGTTCTGGCAGTCATGTCGAGCATCACGCCGATCCGGCTGGGCATGCACTTGAAGAACCAGATATGTGATACGGGGACCGCCAGTTCAATATGGCCCATCCGCTCGCGTCTGACCTTGTTCTGGGTGACTTCCACTCCGCAGCGGTCGCAGATGACCCCTTTATTTTTGACCCGCTTGTATTTGCCGCAGGAACACTCCCAGTCCTTGGTCGGACCGAAGATGCGTTCGCAGAACAAACCGCCCTTTTCCGGTTTGAAACTGCGGTAATTAATCGTCTCGGGATTCTTGACCTCACCGTAACTCCAGTTGCGGATCACTTCAGGAGAAGCGACTTTGATGGTCACCACTTCAAAAGCATTCATCCCGGAATTCTGCTGAGCCGGCATATCCTTGTTGGTGTATGAATTGTCTATCACTTTCGTTCCCTCCGTCCTTATTTTTTCGGAGCCTCTGTCCGCTTGACCGTCTGGACATCAAGACCCAGACTCTGCATTTCCTTCAACAGCACGTTGAACGATTCGGGACGTCCGGCATCAAGAATGTTCTGTCCCCGGACAATGGATTCATAGATCCTGGCACGTCCGTTGACATCATCGCTCTTGACCGTGAGCATTTCCTGAAGGGTATGGGCGGCGCCGTAGGCTTCCAATGCCCACACTTCCATTTCTCCGAAACGCTGTCCGCCATGCTGGGCCTTGCCGCCGAGCGGCTGCTGCGTGACCAGAGAATACGGTCCCACTGCACGGGCATGGATCTTGTTCGCCACCAGGTGGTCGAGCTTCAGCATGTAGATCTGTCCCACCATCACCCGCTGATCGAACTTATTGCCGGTCCGGCCGTCATACACATCGGTTTTTCCGTCGTATTCGTTGATGCCGTTTTTCATCCGGAAACCCCAATTGTAATTCTTGCCGTCTTTTTCGTTGGCTTCTTTCATCATTTCGACGATCTTGTCTTCCTGAATACCGTCAAACACCGGCGTGGCCACCTTGATGCCGAGCATCTTCGCAGCCCAGCCCAGATGGGTTTCCAGCACCTGACCGATATTCATACGGGAAGGCACACCCAGCGGATTCAGCACGATATCCACCGGCGTTCCGTCTTTCAGGAACGGCATGTCTTCCACCGGGACGATCTTGGCCACAATACCCTTGTTTCCGTGACGTCCGGCCATCTTGTCGCCGACCTGGATCTTGCGCTTGGAAGCGACATAGACTTTCACCTTCTTGATGGCTCCGGTCTCTTCGGGAATCCCTTCCGCCAGCGCATCCAATCCCTCGTCACGTTTCCGTTCCAGTTCCTCGAAACGCGGCTTGAAAGCATCGATCACATTCATGATCGAATCTTTCATCGTGCAATCTTCCATGCGGAAAGAATTATACTGGTTCGCCAGCTTGATGATGGAAGGACGGGTGACTTTCCGGTTGGAGGAAATCAGAATGGCATCCGGTTTGGCGGATGAACCGTCATAGATCGGATACGGCAGTTTCTGCTGGAACAGAATGGCTTCCAGTTTTCCCACCAGTTCTTCGACCAGAGCGGCACGTTCCGCCTTGTAAGTGTCTTTCACCCGTTTGGTGTGTTTCTTCTTATCCTGATTGGTCAAGGTCTGACGGTTCGGATCTTTGGCATGTTCGACCCGGACATCCATGACCACACCGCCTTTGCCGCTCTGGACATAAAGGCTGGAATCTTTCACATCAGCGGCTTTTTCACCGAAGATGGCGCGGAGGAGACGTTCTTCCGGGGCCAGTTCCGATTCGGATTTCGGGGTGATCTTGCCGACCAGGATATCGCCGGGCTTGACTTCCACGCCCAGGCGGACCACACCGTCAACACCGAGATTCTTCAGCAGATCTTCGCTGACATTCGGGATATCGCAGGTGATCTCTTCCGGCCCGAGTTTCGTATCCCGGCTGGTGATCTCGAATTCATCGATGTGAATACTGGTGAAAACATCCTCCTTGACCAGACGTTCGCTGAGGACGATAGCATCTTCGAAATTGTAGCCGCACCACGGCATGAAAGCCACAAAAACGTTTTTGCCGAGCGCCAGCTCGCCTTGCGAAGTGGCCGCACCATCGGCAATGGAATCGCCTTTCTTGACAGCCTGTCCATGTTTGACGATCGGCCGCTGGTTGATGCAGGTGCCCGCATTCGTGCGCAGGAATTTGATCAGCTTGTAAACCTGCGGCTCCGGATCAGCCGTCTTGTCCAACGGCTTGCCGTCGGTCGTGGTAACGATCTGCGAGGCGGAAACCTCGGCCACAATACCATCGGCCCGAGCCGAAATCACCGCACGGGAATCCACCGCGACTTTGCGTTCCATGCCGGTTCCGACATAAGGAGACTCGGTCACCAGCAGAGGCACCGCCTGGCGCTGCATGTTCGATCCCATCAGAGCGCGGTTGGCATCGTCGTGTTCCAGGAACGGAATGCACGCCGCCGCAGCGCTGACGAGCTGCTTGGGCGACACGTCCATGTACTTGACGTCCGCCGTGGGACGTTCGGCCGAATCGCCGTATTGACGGGTCATCGCCATCTTATTGATGAACCGGCCGTTCTCATCCAGGGGAGCATTGGCCTGCGCAATAATGAAATTCTCCTCTTTGTCAGCCGTCAGATAATCGATCTCATCGGTGACAACGCCATCCACCACGCGGCGGTAAGGCGTTTCCAGGAAACCGTATTCGTTGATTTTCGCATAAAGCGACATGGAGGAGATCAGACCGATATTCGGACCTTCAGGTGTTTCGATCGGGCAGATGCGGCCATAGTGGCTGGTATGCACGTCGCGGACTTCAAATCCGGCACGGTCACGGCTCAAGCCGCCGGGCCCCAGGGCGCTCAGACGGCGCTTATTGGTCAGTTCCGACAGCGGATTGGTCTGATCCATGAACTGCGACAACTGATTGCGTGCAAAGAAATCACGGATGACTCCGCTGAAAGCTTTCGGATTGATCAGTTTGCTCGGAGTCAGGTTCGCATTGCCGTCGGCAGGCTGCGTCTGATTGGTCATCTTTTCATGGAAAAGACGGTCGGTGCGGTAAAGACCGACGCGGCAATGGTTCTGCAGCAGCTCGCCGACAGTCCGGACGCGGCGGTTGCCGAGATGGTCGATATCATCCGTCGGTGCCGCTTTGTTGCGCAGTTTCATCAGCAGCTTGGTCGCTTCCATCAGATCGGTCTTGTCCAGCGTGCGGAACGTAAGCGGGAAATTCAGACCGAGCCGTTCATTCAGTTTGAACCGTCCGACGGTCCCCAGATCATAGCGCTTGTTGTCAAAGAAAGTATGCTTGATCAGCTGACGTGCGTTGTTGACGCTGGCAGGATCGCTGGGACGCATTTTCTTGTAGATTTCACGCAGAGCGTCTTCCGGCGTTGTGGAAGGATCGGCCGCGATGCAGTTGATCAGATAATGGTCACCGTCGGGAACATAGGCCAGCTCGACATTTTTGACTTTCGCATCGCTGAGGAGACGGACGTCTTCGACAGTCAGCTGATGGCAGGCGTCCAGCAGGTAATTGCCGTCCGGAGCCATAACCGGATCGATTGTCCAATAAACTTTGACATCACCGGCTTTGAGCAGCTGGGCCGGAGTCATGGTCTTGATCTGATAAGCTGCGCCGATCATGTCGCGGTTGGTGTCGAAACCGATCGCCCGCAGGAAAGTGGAAATCAAAAACTTGCGGCGGCGGCGCTGCCGGTCGAGGTAAATATATATACGGTCGTTGATATCGAACTGCACTTCCATCCAGGAACCGCGGTCCGGGATAATTCTGTAGGAGTAAAGGCTGCGCCCGGTGGAATGACGGCTTTTTTCAAAACAGATTCCGGGCGAACGATGGAGCTGACTGATGATCACGCGTTCGGCTCCGTTAATGATGAAAGTGCCCCGGTCTGTCATCATGGGGATCTCACTCAACGGAACGATTTCATTGATAACGGCATCTTTGTCTTTCAGGTTGAACTCTACGCTCAAAGTAGCATTATATGATAAACCGTCTTTTATACAATCCACTACATCTTTTTTGGGAGGAGTGATGTAATAAGCAACAAACTCCAAGTGTTTGTCATAGCCTTCCAACGGGAAAACTTCATTAAAAACTTCCTGGAGGCCCTGATTCTTTCTTTGTTTGGGGTCGGTGTCCATCTGAAGAAAAGCTTTGTAAGAATCGATCTGACTTCCAATCAGATCAGGCATCTCCAGAACTTCTCTCAATTTTCCAAAATTAACGCGTTCAGGCATTATTCCACCCTGTCATTGTGGTTGGGATGAGCTGACTTGTCACAACGCGGGAATCAAATTGATCCCGCGCAATCCGCAGGCGGCCTATAACCGCGGATTTATAAAAAAACACAGGAACGCGGAAGCTCTCTTTCACCTCAAAAATCGGGAAAGAGAACCCCGCATTGCCAATTCCGGCAAAATACCGGTGAGCCAAATTACTTGATTTCGACTTTTGCGCCAGCTTTTTCAAGCTGTTCTTTGATCTTGTTGGCTTCGTCTTTGCTGATGCCTTCCTTGACCGGCTTCGGAGCTTCCTCAACCAGTTTCTTGGCATCGATCAGACCCAGGCCGGTGATGGTCCGGACTTCTTTGATCACGTTGATCTTGCTGGCACCGACATCGGCCAGGACAACCGTGAATTCCGTCTGCTCTTCAGCAGCGGCAGCCGGGGCGGCACCGCCCGGAGCAGCAGCTGCAACCGCAACCGGCGCCGCAGCACTGACACCCAGTCTGTCTTCCAGAGCCTTCACCAGTTTGGAGAGCTCCAGAACAGAAAGTTTTTCCACATAGGAAATGAACTGTTCCATTTCCGGCGAAACTTCAACGTTAGCTTGTTCAGTCATTTTAAGACCTCCGTATTATGAAATTGTTTCAATTCGCTTCTTTTTCAAGCTTGTTTTTGTAGGCATTGACAACATTGACAATGCTCGAGACTTTCGCATTCAGCACTCTTACGAGACCAGTCGGAACCGCATTGAGCAGTCCGAGCAGCTGAGCACGAAGGGCATCCTTGGACGGCAGAGCCGCGATCGCGAGGACATCATTTTTGCTCAGCAGGGCGCCATCGTAGAAGCCCGCTTTCGGAGCGATCAGATCCTTCGTGGATTTCATGAAGGTTTCGATCACTTTGGCAACCTGGCCGGCATCACCCTTGCCAACGATCACCGCAGTGTCACCGGTCAGCTTCAGGCCGGCCAGCGCATCCATTCCGTTCGCTTCGGCGACTTTCCGGATCAACCGGTTTTTCAGAACATGGCATTCCGCTTCGCATTTGGCCAAATCATTGCGGAAATCGGAAAATTCCTTGCTCTTCAAACCTTTGTAGGACACAAAGTAAATATATCCGGCACCGACCAGGAGCTTCGCCACATCATCAAACATCTGGATCTTTTCAGATCTTCTAGTTCTTTCTGCAGTCATTTTTTACTCCTTTGTCACTAAGGTGCGGGGATCGACTTTGATGCCCGGAGTCATGGTCGCGGAAACCGTGCAGCTCAGGAAATAGGCACCCTTCGCCGAAGCCGGTTTGGCTTTGACCAGTGCGGCAATAACCGCCTTGCCGTTCTCTTCCAGATCTTCCGCCTTGAAAGACAGTTTCCCGATCGGGATCTGAACGCAGGCGCCTTTGTCGGCACGGAATTCGACACGTCCGGCTTTGGCTTCGCCGACCGCTTTGCCGATCGCATCCGTAACGGTTCCGGTCTTGGGATTCGGCATCAGTCCTTTCGGACCGAGCTGACGTCCCAGAGGACGGACTTTGGGCATGGCAGACGGGGAAGCGATGAGCACGTCAAAATCGACCCAGCCGCCTTTCACCTTTTCGATGATGTCTTCAAACCCGACAAAATCCGCACCGGCGTCGGTAGCCGCCTTCTGCAGATCGGCATTGTCCGTGATGACACAGACGGCGACCGATTTGCCGGTTCCTTTCGGAAGGGGCAGCGCGCCGCGGACAGTCTGGTCGGTCTGCTTGGGATCGACACCCAGCCGGAATGACAGCTCGACAGTCTGATCAAACTTGGGCTGCGGGAGCTCTTTGAGGAGTTTCATCGCATCCAGCAGCGTCATCAGAACACTGCGGTCGACTTTCTCCATCTGGGCTCTGTAAAGTTTACTTTTCTTACCCATCGACCACCTCAATTCCCATGCTTCTGGCCGTTCCTTCGATGATCCTCATCGCGGCGGCCTCGGTACGGGCGTTGATGTCTTTCTTCTTCATTTCCACAATCTGCTTGATTTGCGAGCGGGTAATCTTTCCAGCCGTTTCACGGCCGGGCGTTTTCGCCCCGCTGGCAACATTCGCCAGCTTCTTGATCAGCACAGGAGCCGGCGGAGATTTGGTGATGAAGTCAAAAGAACGATCCTGGTAGACGGTAATCACCACCGGAATGATCATCCCGGCCTGTGATTGAGTAGCGGCATTGAAACGTTTGCAGAATTCCATGATGTTGACGCCGGCCTGACCAAGGGCAGGACCGACCGGGGGAGCCGGATTGGCCGCTCCCGCAGGAATCTGCAGACGAATCTCCGCTGTTACCTTTTTCGCCATTTGTTCCTCCATACTCCGCAAGATGGTACGACCGGCAGGGAATCTCCCACCATTGCGATGTCATAATTTATATGCACGAGTCTCGGCGGAGGAATTCCTCAACCGCCTGCCTGGACTCCAAAATTCATTCAACTACTTTTTCGACCTGTCCGAACTCAAGCTGGACCGGAGTGGCACGCTGGAAAACCTGAATTTCCACCTGCAGGAAGCCCCGTTCCACATCGATCTCTTTGATATCCGCCTTGAATCCGGTAAAGGGTCCGTCCACGATTTCGACCTGATCGCCCACATTGAACTGGGGACGGGCGGTCGGCAGCGGGGCAGCATCGGTTGCGCCGGGAATCGAGATCCACATGGCAACTTCTTCATCGGACATTTCGCCGCCGATCCGGGAAACCCCGCGGATCCCCTGAATGAAATTCCACACGTTTTCATTCAGCTGCGGTTTTCCGTCGGCCCCCGGATCATCATGATAGAGTTTCATCCGGACAAAGACGTAGCCTGGGAAAAATCTACGCTCAACCGTACGGGTCTTGCCATTGCGTTTCTCAACCGTTTTCTCCAGCGGATACTGAACTTCGAAAACCGGAATCGCGGGATCGTCAAGACTGATTTGACGCTGGATGGCCGTACTTACCCGCTTCTCGTATTGTGTAAGCGTATTCAGAATATACCACCGACCCTCACCTGCATGATCCATAATCCAATCGAACTCCCGTTTCTTTACATAAATTTATAAGTTTTTCAGCAGCGGACATCAGAAGGTTGTGAGAAACCGCACCGCTCTGAACAAAATCTGATCGATCCCGGCGAGATAAACTGTTGAAAGGATCAATGCCACAATCACCAGAATCGTCGATTCGAACAGCTGATCCCTGGTTGGCCAGGAGCTCTTCCGCATTTCATCCAGGGTCTCCAGGATGAATGTTCTGATTTTTTCTGTTACCGCGCCCATTTCAGGCATATCCTTTCCTTACAAAAATAACAGTTTCAGCTGACCGTCAGTTGAAACTGGCAGGAGCGGCGAGGCTCGAACTCACGACCTGCGGTTTTGGAGACCGCTGCTCTACCAACTGAGCTACACTCCTGTATTTGCCCCTTGCGGGAACAAATCATGAAAATTACTTGGTTTCTTTATGAACTGTGTGCTTCCGGTCAAACTTGCAGTATTTTTTGATTTCCAGACGGCCGGGAGTGTTCTTTTTCTCCTTCGTGCTGGTATAATTTCTGCGTTTGCACTCAGTGCATTCCAAAATAATGATTTCGCGCATTTTACTTCACCTTGCCTTCCAGTCCATACGGAAGGCTGTTAAAATGCTCCCGCCCGGAGAGACGGGAGCATCTGATCATTCAACCACTGAATAATTACTCAATGATTTCCGAAACACGTCCGGAAGCAACGGTGCGGCCGCCTTCGCGGATAGCGAAGCGCTGGGTCTTTTCCATTGCGATCGGGGCGATCAGTTCGACGCTGATGGACACATTGTCACCAGGCATGACCATCGGAACGCCTTCCGGCAGGGTGATGATGCCGGTAACGTCGGTGGTTCTGAAATAGAACTGAGGTCTGTAGTTGGAGACGAACGGTTTGTGACGGCCGCCTTCTTCTTTGCTCAGCACGTAGATCTCAGCTTTGAATTTCTTATGCGGGGTGATGCTGCCGGGTTTCGCGAGGACCTGGCCGCGTTCGACTTCTTCTTTCTTGGTGCCGCGGAGCAGGCAGCCGATGTTGTCGCCGGCCACGCCGCTTTCCAGTTCCTTGCGGAACATTTCGACGCCGGTGATCGTGGTCTTGGCGGTTTCTCTCAGACCGACGATTTCGCAGGCATCGCCGACGCGGACTTCACCGCGTTCCACACGGCCGGTAACCACGGTGCCGCGGCCTTCGATCGAGAACACGTCTTCGATCGGCATCAGGAACGGCTTGTCGGTTTCGCGCATGGGTTCCGGAATCCAGGTGTCGATGGCGTCCATGAGTTCCTGGATGCATTTGCATTCCGGAGCATTCGGATCGGTCGCCTGCAGGGCCGGGTAAGCAGCGCCGCGGATGATCGGGGTGTTGTCGCCGTCGAAATCATATTTGTCGAGCAGTTCACGGATTTCCATTTCAACCAGGTCGAGCAGTTCGGCATCGGCCAGGTCGACTTTGTTCAGGAACACGACGATCTTGGGCACGCCGACCTGTTTGGCCAGCAGGATGTGCTCACGGGTCTGGGGCATCGGGCCGTCAGCCGCGCTCACGACCAGGATCGCACCGTCCATCTGGGCGGCGCCGGTGATCATGTTCTTCACATAGTCAGCATGCCCAGGGCAGTCGACGTGTGCATAGTGACGGGTGGCAGTCTGATATTCCACGTGCGAAGTTGCAATGGTCAGAATCTTGGTGGCGTCGCGGCGTCCCTGAGATTCGGAAGCCTTGGCAACCTGATCGTAAGGAATGTAATCAGCCAATCCCTTCAGGTTCTGAACATGCGTGATTGCGGCGGTAAGAGTCGTCTTACCATGGTCAACGTGACCGATCGTTCCGACGTTTACGTGCGGTTTCTCTCTGACAAATTTTTCCTTGGCCATCTCGTTTCCTCCTTTGATGACAATTCGCCCTTTGGCAGTTTTGTTTTCAGTTTATTCTGAATACCGTTTCGTTTTCACTGCTTTTTATTAAAAATGGAGCCCACGACCGGGATTGAACCGGTGACCTCGTCCTTACCAAGGACGTGCTCTACCGACTGAGCCACGTGGGCAACATTGCTGCCGAAACGCAGGATCTCATGACAGCGGACATTTAATATATTCCAAAATTTCTGAAAATCAAGTCTCAAATCAAAAAAAATCAATTTTTTTTCGATGGTCAAGCTTTTCAATGCGGAAAATCAACTTCCCGCGCTCTATCCGGTTGAACAAAAAATTGGTGCTCGAGGGGAGACTCGAACTCCCACGGATCGCTCCACTAGCACCTCAAGCTAGCGCGTCTGCCATTCCGCCACCCGAGCACTTCATATTCTTTTTCAATCGAATATCCGGTAATATAACCCCGCCTTCACGGCTTGTCAAGCTCATTTCTCATTTTTTTGCAAAAAAACATCACCCGGTCTTCTTTCCGCTCAACTATTCGCTTATTGACTGATGAAGAAGAAATAGAGAAGACGAGCCGCCCTGCCGGGCGCCCAACATCCGAGGATAGCGGCTCCTTTACCTCAGACCTGACAACCCGTCCACGAGTCTCGCAGCAGGTATTAAGGAATATAGCACCGGATCCGGAAAAGGTCTAGCCGGACTTTGGGATGAAGATGGAAACCTTTGCCGGTATACGATAAGGATAATTGGAAAAAACCGGAATCGGGGCAAAAAAATGGAGGCGTGGGTGGGAATTGAACCCACACGACACGGTTTTGCAAACCGCTCCCTTAGCCATTCGAGCACCACGCCTTGGTTGTCAGGTAATATACCCGCCTTTTCCGGAAAAACAAGCCCCGATTATCAAAAAATTCTTTTTTTTTCAGCTTTTTCCGTATTTTTCTGCTGTCCGTCCGCCGGTTCCCGCCCCGAATCGGATTGACAAAGATTATATAATGCTGTATATTGCAACCGTGGAGGAAGACTGAAACACATGGACAGAAAGGTTATCATAATCGGAAGCGGACCCGCGGGTCTGGCGGCGGCCGTCAGCGTCAGACGTGCCGGTCTTCATCCTCTGATCCTCGAACGGATGCCCGATCACTCCATGAAACTGCTCGCCAGCGGCGGCGGCCGCTGCAATTTTTCCAACCGGGAAGATCCCGAATCATTCATGCGCAAATTCGGCAGGAACGGACAGTTCATGCGTGATGCGCTCCGTTTTGCCCCGCGGGAATTCCTGCTGGATTTTCTCCGGTCGGAACAGGTCGAACCGGAACTGACCGATGATTTTTATTATTTCCCCGCCTCGGGGAAAGCGCGGGATGTCGCCAATGCTTTTCTGCATGCCTCCGGAGCCGAGATCCGTACCGGAATGGAAGCGGTTTCGATCGGGATCTCAGCTGGGAAAGTCGATGGCGTCACGCTCGCAGACGGTGAATTTCTGAGCTCGGAAGCGGTCATTCTGGCGGCGGGCGGCACCGCCTGGGCCGGACTGGGATCCGAGGCTGGTCTGAACCTGGCGCGCCGGGCGGGCCATACCATTGTGTCTCCCCTGCCCGCGGTCGCTCCGCTGAACCTGAAAGAGGAGTGGCCGAAACGGCTGGCCGGAGTCACGCTGCCGAATGCGAAACTGAGGCTGAAAGCCGGAAGGGAACCGCAGGTCACCCAAGGCAGTCTGCTCTTTACCCATGACGGTCTTTCCGGTTTTCCTGCCCTAGACCTGGCCGGCGAAGCTGCCGCGCAATGTGAAAAACAAGGTTCCGCCGAGCTGACTTTGACCGTCCGCGCCGATCTGTGTGCCTCGGACTGGCAGAAAATCCTCGACCAGGCCAGACAGTCTTCCGGCTCCAGTCTGGTGCGGACCGTGCTCAGCGATTTCATGCCGAAGTCACTGGCGGAAGTTTTCACGGATTTATCCGGCTGCCGCGAGGTAAAAACGGCAGTTCTGAGCGCCGCGGCCCGGCAGCAGCTGATCCGTCTGCTCGACGGCATGAAATTGAACGTGACCAGTGCCGGACCGCTCGCAAAAGCCATGGTCATGCGGGGCGGCGTTTCGCTGAAGGAAGTCGATCCTGCCGATCTGTCGAGCCGGCTGGTGGACGGTCTTTATTTCGCCGGGGAGATCCTCGACCTGGCCGGACCGTGCGGCGGATACAATATGCAATGGGCATTTTCCAGCGGGTTCCTGGCCGGACATTCCGCTGCCATCCATTCGAACTCAAAACTGAAAGGGAAATCATCATGAAGGAAATCACTGTCAAGACCCGTTCCCGCTGTGAGATCGTCGATATCACGCAGCAGATCAATGCCGTGCTGCCGGCTCAAATTGCCGAGGGAACCTGCCTGATCTATTGTCCCCATACGACGGCAGGCATCACGGTCAACGAAAATTACGATCCGGATGTCAAGCACGATATTCTCGCCAAGCTGGACCGTCTGATCCCGCATGAGGAAAGTTTTTACCGGCACGAAGAAGGGAATTCGGACGCGCATCTGAAAGCCTCGCTGATGGGCTTTTCCCAGCTCGTTCCGTTCCGCGGCGGACATCTGGATCTCGGCACCTGGCAGGGGATCTATTTCTGCGAATTCGACGGACCCCGGATCCGGAAAGTCCGCCTGTATTTTCAGAAAACCGAAGACGTTGAATGAATTCGGAACCAACCATTGAAATAAACCAATCGGCAACCCAAAGGAGAAAACCATGCTGAAGGAAATCAGAAGTTTCATTGAGTCCAAAAAGAGTGAACTGCGCAGCCTCTCGGATGATATCTGGAATCATCCCGAGGTCGCCTACACGGAAAAATACGCCGTGGCACGCGTCCGCGATTTCATGAAAAGCCAGGGGTATGAGATCACTGCGCCGTATTGCGGGATCGAAACGGCATTCCGCTGCGAATACGGTTCGGATGACGGTCCGGTATTCGCTTTTGCCGCTGAATACGATGCACTGCCGGAAATCGGCCACGGCTGCGGCCACAATCTGATCTGCATGGCGGGGATCGCAGCGTTTCTGGCGGCGGCGGAACTGCTGAAAACGAAAAAGATCCCGGGCAAGGTCGTGCTGTTCGGCACGCCGGCGGAAGAAGGGGGCGGCGGCAAAGTCAAAATGGTCGAAGCCGGCTGTCTGAAAGGGATCGATGCGGTGGTGATGACCCATCCGAGCGCGAAGAACAGTCCGGATCCGGGCTCCACGGCGAATCTCGGACTGGAGATCATCTTTCACGGCAAAGCCGCCCATGCGGCGGGCGCTCCGGAAAAAGCGATCAATGCGCTGGATGCCGTCCAGCTGCTGTTCACCGCGGTGAGCTATTTCCGTCAGCAGCTGCCGGAACACGCCCGGATACACGGCGTGATCCTGGACGGCGGCATTGTGCCGAACGTGATCCCTGACCTCACGCGCTGCCGGTTCTATCTGCGCAGCGGCATCGAAAGCTGGTCGCAGGTGCTGGAAAAACGTTTCCGCGACATGGTGCGGGGCGCCGAGCTGATGACCGGCTGCACGGCGGACATCAAGCCGTTCCGTCCGCCGTATCGTTCCCGCAAGCCGAATGCGGTCCTGAATGAGGAATTCATCAGAAGCATGAAGGAACTCGGCATGAAAATCACCATGCCGGAACATCAGGGCCGCGGCTCGTCGGATTTCGGCAATTTCTCCCAGCTCATTCCGGGCATCCATCCGTATTTCGCAGTCTCCAACACCATGGAACCGCCGGGACATTCGGTCGATTTCTGCACCTGCGCCGGACAGGATGCCGGGTTCGAAAACGGTCTGAATTCAGCGGCTTCGCTGGCGCATATCGGATACCGTTTCCTGACCGAACCGGATTTCCGCGCCGCGGTCAAGGAGGACTTCGAAAATAACTGAGCGGCGAGTGTTTTTCCCGATCCGGCCGGGTCCGGACATTTTTTCGAAAATCATCCGGCTTTTATTTGAAAAATGCCGCGGTACATGGTATTTTACCGGATCAGGAAAATCTTCGTTTTTCAATAAGCGAAAGGACAGTTGCATGAACGCGAAAGAATTGCTGGAATCTCTGCATCAGAGGCTCGTCAGTTTCAATGCGGTGGAACGCAAAGCCGCCGTGCTGGAATTCAAAGAGAAATTTGCCGAAACGCCCGAGGCGCAGACGACTGAAACGACCTGTTACAATCTGCATTGCCATACCTTCTTTTCCTTCAACGGCTATGGATATTCCCCCTCGTATCTGGCCTGCTGGGCCAAGGCCGAACGGCTGTTCGCCGTCGGCAAGATCGAGTTCGACGTGCTCGACGGAGCCGATGAGTTTCTGGACGCGGCCAAACTGCTGAATCTGCGCGCTGCCTGCGGCGTCGAAAGCCGGGTGGTCATTTCCGAGCTCGCCGACAAGGTCATCAATTCACCCGGCGAACCGGGCATTGCCTATCACCTCGGGATCGGATTCACCAGTGCGGAGATCCCGGCGGAACAGGCGGCATTCCTGAACAAGATGAAACAGGCGGCGGCCGACCGCACCCGCGGGATCGTCGGCCGGGTCAATCCGGCGCTGGCTCCGCTCGAACTGGATTTCGACAGCGAAGTGCTCCCGCTGACGCCGGCCGGCAACGCCACCGAACGGCATGTCTGCGCCGCCTACGCCGCCAAAGCCGCCAAAATGTTCCCGGATGAGGCGGAACGCGCCCAATTCTGGGCTTCCAAGCTCAATATCCCGCTCGAAGAAGCTCAGAAGCAGATCACCAACAAGGTGAAACTGGAAGGCACCATCCGTTCGAAGATGATGAAATCCGGCGGACCGGGTTATGTGAAAGCCGATCCGGCCTCGTTTCCCGCGCTGAAGGCGATGAATGATTTCACCATCGCCTGCGGAGCGGTCCCGAGCATTGCGTGGCTGGACGGTCTTTCCGCCGGCGAAGCCGATCCCGATGCCCTGCTCGATCTGCATGAATCCTACGGCTGCGCGCTGTTCAACCTGATCCCGGACCGCAACTGGAATTTCCCCGATCCGGAAGTCAAGGCGAAAAAAGTCGCCGCGATGCACAAGATGATCGACTGCTGCGTCCGCCGCGGCATGCCGGTTTTCGTCGGCACCGAAATGAACGCGTTCGGCCAGAAACTGGTGGATACGTTCTCCGAACCGGCGCTGGCCGACTACATGGACGTTTTCCTGCAGGGTGCGGCCATCGTCACGGCACATACGATCCTGGCGCCGCAGGGACGGGGCTTCCTCAGCGACTGGGCGAAAAAACAGTTCGGCAGCGACCGTAAGGCCCGCAATGACTGGTTCGCCGAATTCGGCAGAAAGAATCATCTGGGCTGAACGGCATCATGAATACGCAGCAGGAAACAGCGCGGATCTGGTTGGAAATCGACTTGGATACGGTGCGCGGCAATTTTCTGAAGATCAAAGCGGCAGCCGCTCCGGCGGAGACGCTGGCGGTACTGAAAGCCAATGCCTACGGACTGGGCGTCAAACCGATCGCGGAAGTGCTGCTGAATGCCGGCGCGGCCGGATTCTGCGCCGCCACGCTCGAGGAAGCGCTGTTCCTGAAAAGTTTCGGCAAGCCGGTCCAGATCCTCGGCGGGGTGCTCGATTCCGAACGGGAAGCCGCAGTGGCCAATGGTCTGATCCTCGGCATAACCGATCTTGACTGCGCGACAAAAATCAGTGAGGAAGCGGTCCGTCAGAACCGGACCGCCGAATGCCATTTCAAGCTCGACACGGGAATGGGACGTCTGGGCATTCTGGCCGCGGACGCCGAAAAAATCATTCCGCAGATCATGAAACTGCCGGGCCTGGACTGCTGCGGCATTTATACCCATTTCCCCTCATCGGAACGCGGACAGAACGAGGAAAACCTGGCCCAGATCGAACGTTTTCTGAGCGTGATCCGCAATTTGAAAAAACGGGGGATCTCCTTCCGGAAGATCCACATGGCCAACAGCGACGCGATCAACCATCTGCCGCAGACGCATCAGCCGCCGTTCACGCACGTCCGGGCGGGGATCGATCTGCATGGTTCGTTTTCCGGCGGCAGGGACGGTCTGGGACTGGACAGCGTGTTTACGCTGAAATCCCGTCTGCTGGCTCACCGGATGATGCCGGCCGGACACGGTATCGGCTACAATTCCACCTGCATCCTTCCGAAAGACACGCGGGTCGGAACGGTCACGGCCGGATATGCCGACGGTCTGCCGCTGGGGCTGTCCAACCGGGGGAAAGTGATCATCCAGGGAAAAATCTGCCCGATCCTCGGACGGATCTCCATGGACTATATGACGGTTTCGCTGGAGGCTTTCGGGGACGATCCTCCGGGACCGGGCACGGAAGTCACGCTGATCGGACGGGAAAACGGACTCACGGTTTCAACCGAAGAATGGGCGGCGCTGAAAGGAACACACGCTTATGATGTGCTTTGTTCCTTCGGGCCGCGCGTCAAACGCATATACACGGGAACAGGGAAATAATCAAGGAGAATTCTGCATGAACAAAGGGTATCTGAAAAAAATGACGGCGGCCGGACTGGCTGCGATGCTGGGTCTGCTCTGCGCCTGTATCAGCACCGAATATAAGGCAGTTGCCGAATTTCCGCCGCTGCCGAAAGATGTCAATATCGTGACGTATTATGACAAATCCCAGTTCCCGGTTCCGGACAAAGAACAGATCCTGGTGGGAGACGTCACCGCCAGTGCGTATACCTCCAGCTTCACGCTGAACGATATCAAGCAGAAACTTACCCGGATGGCCCGCGAACGCGGCGCCAATGCGATCCTGATCCAGAATATCGAACATAAGCTCGACGGACAGATCCGGACCGATCAGGTCAAAAACATGTCCGGACCCACCTGGACCCCGGTGGATGATTCCAGCACCGATGCGCAGCAGCAGCGCTACATGGACCTTTACTCGCGGGCGAAAGACGGCGAACTGCCGGTTTACAAAATCACCATCCGGGCGCAGTTCTACAAGCTGCCGGAGCAGTCGCAAGTCAAGGAACGGATCCTGGTGCCGGACAACCCGCCTCCGGTCCGGCCTGAACTAAAGAAAGAAAAGAAAGAACCCACCCTCAAACTCCGGAACAACTGACGGTCGGATCCATGGATGATGCATCGATCAGTCTGACCAAATTTCTGAGCACAGCCGGAGTCTGTTCCCGCCGCGGAGCAGAACCGCTGATCAGCGCCGGACTGATCAAAGTCAACGGCCGGACCGCCGAGCGCGGCGCCATGCGGATCCAGCCCGGCGACCGGGTGGAATACCGCGGCCGGGCGGTCGCCCCGCCGACCGAAAAACTTTACATCATGCTGAACAAACCGCGGGGTTATGTCTGCACCCTGAACGACCGGCATGCAGCCAGAAAAGCGGTCGATCTCATTCCCCAGTCGAAACAAGTCCGCCTGGTTTCCGCCGGACGGCTGGACAAGGACAGCGAAGGGCTGATCCTGTTTTCCAATGACGGCGATTTCGTAGCGAGGCTGACCCATCCCCGCTACGAGGTGGAAAAAACGTATCTGGTCAGCCTCGGAGGCGAACTTTCGCCGGAAGCGGTCCGGCGGCTGACCGGTCCGGGGATCTCCGATGCCGGCGACCTGCTCCGGGCCAAAGCGATCCGGAAAGTCGGGCCGGGCCATTATCATTTCATCCTCGGCGAGGGAAAAAACCGGGAGATCCGCCGCATGGCGGCCTTTTTCCACCTCGAGGTCAAACGCCTGGCGCGGATCGCGGTCGGAAAGCTTTCTCTGGGCGCCTTGCCCTGCGGCGCGTGCCGCAAACTCGAACCCGCTGAAATCAATGCCTTATTTCAACCTTCATCAGCAAGGAGCCAATATGAAAGAGTACCTGAATCTGCTGGACGAACTGATCCGTCTGCGGCCGACGTCCGAAAACATCCCCGCAGTCAACCGGGTGGCCGAAACCATCCGGAAATTCCTCGAAGGCCGCGGGGTGCACTGCACCATGGAAGAACTCAACGGCAGGAAGGTCCTGTATGCGTCGAACGTGCCGGGAAAAACGCCGGATCTGCTGCTCAACGCGCACATCGACGTGGTGCCGGCGGCGTACGAAAGCCAGTATGAACCCGATTTCCGCGACGACGGCTGGCTCTATGCCCGCGGCTCCAACGACTGTCTGGGCAATGCCGTCTGCATCGTCAAGAGTCTCTGCGAAGCCGATCCGAAAGTGTCCATCGGCGCGATCTTCACCAGCAACGAGGAGATCGGCGGAGAAACTACCGGGCACATGGTCAAGCTCGGTTACCAGGCAAAACGTCTTATCGTGGTCATGGACCACTGGAACAATTACAATATCTGCTGCACTCAGAAAGGCGTTCTGGTAGTCAAACTGACCGCGTACGGCAAAGGAGGCCACTCTTCCACGCCGTGGGCTTTCGACAATCCGATCGACAAGCTGATGGACGGCTATCTGAAGTTCCGGCAGATCTGGAAAAATCCCACGAAAGAAGATCCATGGCATGCTTCGATGGCGGCAACGGTCATCAGCGGCGGACTGGTCGCCAACCAGATCCCCGATTCGGCTGAAATGAGGCTGAATTTCCGTTTTCTGGAGCCGGGCGAAAATGAAAGGATCATGCAGCGGCTGCGTGAGGTGACCGGACTGGAAGTCACCCTCGTGGAGACCTGCCCGCCGGTCACGGTTTCCACGGATGCACCGGAACTGAAGATCCTGGCCGATACGGTCGAAGAGATCGCCGGCGTGCGGCCGGGATTCGACCGGATGAACGGAGCCACGGATGCCCGCTGGTTCACCTCCATCGGCAAACCGATCGCGATCATGGGCATCCAGGGCGAAGGCGCCCATGCCAAAATCGAACGCTGCAAGGTCGATTCCATCGACGAATTCAGCAGGATCATCAAAGCGGTCAGCCGGAAACTTTCCGCTGTAAAATAAATATTCAACCCGAAAGGATACCGAATCATGAGCAGTGAGATCATCAAAATCATGCCGTGTCTGGACATGCGTGCCGGACGAGTCGTCAAGGGAGTTCATTTTGTGGATATCGCCGATGCGGGCGATCCGGTCGCCTGCGCACAGGCCTACTGCAAGGCGGGCGCGGACGAGCTGGCCCTGCTGGACATCACCGCGACCGTGGAAAACCGCGGGACGCTGCTGGATGTGGTGAAACGCGTGGCGGAAGCCTGCACCGTTCCGTTCACGGTCGGCGGCGGCATTTCCGACGTCAAATCCGCGGCCGCGGTCCTGGCCGCCGGAGCCAACAAGATCTCCACCAGCAGCGCGGCGTTCCGCAAACCGGAAATCATCCCGGCGATGATCAAGGAATTCGGCGCGGATGCGGTCACGGTGGCGATCGACGTCGATGTCAATCCTTCCCTGCCCTCCGGCTATGAAGTGTATATCGACGGCGGCCGCACGGCGACCGGTTGCGATGCGGTGGAATGGGCGAAGAAAGTCGACGGTTTCGGGGTCAAAGTGATCCTGCCGACCAGCAAAGCGGGCGACGGTGCGAAAACCGGTTACGATCTGCCGGTCATCAAGGCGATCCATGACAACTGCAAAGCGCAGGTGGTCGCCTCGGGCGGCGCGGGCAAGATGGAACATTTCCTGGAAGCGGCCAAAGCCGGCGCGACGGTCCTGCTGGCGGCCTCGGTATTCCATTTCCACATGATCGACATCATGGAACTCAAGAAGTATCTGAAAGCCAACGGCGTCAACGTGAAACTCTGAGTCCGGCTGTTTGCCAAAGAAACGGTCCTGCGGGGAAATCTTTTTCCCGCAGGATTTTTTTATCGGACCGTCATACCGAATCCAAATCGGGCTGTTTGCGCAGTTCTGACGGGGTGAGGCCCGTGCGTTGTTTCACAAAACGGGCGAATTCCGCCTGCCGGGGGAAGCCGCAGCGTTCGGCGATTTCCTTGATGCTGCAGCAGGATTCCCGCAGCAGGGAATCGGCCAGCACCAGCCGTTTTTCCAGCAGAAATTCGTAAAGGGGCTTCCCCGCATATTCCAGGAAACAGCGCCGTAAATGGTCATAAGAGATCCGGTGCTCCCGGGCCAGCTGCATAAAGTCATATTCCTTACCGGGATCGGCACTGATCTTTTCCGCGATTTTCGCCACATGATCGAATACCGGCGAATTCTGCCGCGATACCGTCATTGCGCTGCAGATCGCCCCGACGAATTCTTCCAGACATACCGCCAGCAGGTATTGCTGGGATGGGATCCCGCGCTGGAAAATATGCAGCATTTTCTGGTGTATGGCGATCAGCTCCTGATAGCTTTTCAGATAAATGAATTTGCTGTTTTTCCGGTCAAAGGCCTGTTCGACCGATTTTACGATCCGTTCAGCGCGCGGCCCCTGCATGATGAACCAGCGGTTGTCGCGTTCCTCTCCGTTGACTGTGCCCCAGAAACTGCCGCCGGGACTGGGCTGGATCAGGTAAAGGAATGGCAATTTATGGATATTCTCTTCTCCGGATATGTTGTTCGTCTTGACTGAACCGTTGCCCAGCATGAGCCCGAGCCCCCAGAATTCATGCCGGGGACTGGGCGCTCCATCCCGCCGGCTGACCACCCGGCTGACTTGCAGAAAGGAAACATCATCAAAATAATTGATATTTTGCATAGATTTGCGTAATAATACCTGTTTTTGCGTCTTGTTATTTATTTGTTTATATGTTATAATATATCTTAAAAAAAATATTTTTCAAATAGAAGGAAGAAAAATGAACGAAAAAGTAAGGTTCGGCATCCTGGGGTGCGGCCCGCGAGGGATGCAGGTAGCCAGAATTGCAAAACTTCTGCCCGATTGCTGTCTGCTGACCGCAATGAGCGATCCCGATGAAAACGCGCTGAAAACCGCCGGAGCCGCTTTCCCCGAAATCAAACTGTTCCGCAGCTCGGACGAACTGCTGGATTCCGGTCTGGTCGACGCCGTCATCACCGAGATCCCGCCGGAAGTCCACACGGAATATGTGGTCAAGGCGCTGGACCGCGGCATCCACGTGCTGGGCGAAATTCCCTGCGTCAATTCGGTGGAAGAAGGGGAATATCTCTGGAAGAAAGTCCGCGAATCCAAAGCGATTTACATGTGCGGCGCGAATCCGAATTACCGGGCGAAAACACAGTTCATCCTGAAACTCCGCGACCTCGGGCTGCTCGGACGCATTGCCTATATCGAAGCCGAATATGTCCATGGCACCGGTGATCCGGTGAAAAAGGGATCATGGCGCAATGCCTATGAGTCCTGCCGCTACTGCACCCACTCCCTGGGGCCGGTGCTCGCTCTGACCGGCGAGGAATTTACCGCGGTTTCCTGCATGAGCACTTACGACCGCCTCGGCAACGGCAGGGCCCACAATGCCATGTCCGCCCTGCTGCGGACGAAAGACAATCTGGTGGTCCGGCTGCTGACGGCTTTCGGCGTGCCGACCCACGGTCCCCAGCACACGACCCGGATCTTTGCCGAAAAGGCGAATGTCTGGCTTTACAATCAGAAAGCCCGCGTCTGGTTCAAGGGACTGAATGATTTTTCCGCCGAAAATGAGTTTCTGGAAATCCAGCTGACGCCGGACTGGGATTCCCGTCCCACCGGCTTGCCGATTCTGGACGAAGATATGTTCCGCAAGGCGAGCTGCGGTCACAACGGCAGCGACAATCTGATGCTGAAGGATTTTGCCGAAGCGATTCTGAACGGAAAGACCTCCCCGATCGGCATCCGCGAAGGTCTCGCCATGACCCTGCCCGGCATTTTCGCCGCCGAATCCGCCCGCGAAGGCGGTGCGCTCAAGCAAATCAAATATCCGTGGAGCTGATAAAATGTTGAAAGAACTGACGGAATCGCAGAAAAAGCAGATCGAAGACACCATCCGTTCCCTTTCGTTCGATGAAAAGATCGGTCAGATCGTCTGTGAGCGGATTATCAATTTTGAGAAGAAAGGACCAATTGCCGACTGGCTGAAAAAATATCCGGTCGGCGCGGTTTATGTCGGCAGCGAAGTGATTGACAAAACCAACATGACCGAAGCCGAAGTCAAGGCCCAGACGGATGCGCTGCTCCATACGACCGGGATCCCGCCCGTGCTGGTCAGCGATTTCGAGCAGGGCGTCGGCGGCCAGATGAACGCCACCAGGTTCACCGGTTTTCCGGAAGCCATGGCCATCGCCGCCACCGGCGACCCGAAGAACGCTTACACCGCGGGACGGATCACCGCGTTGGAAGCTGGTTCCATCAATGTCCACTGCACCTACGGAACCGTTACCGACCTGGCGCTGAACAGGGACAATCCCATCACCGGCATCCGGTCCTACGGCGACAAGCCTGATTTTATTATCCCGTTCCTGCTCGAACATATCCGGGGACTCCAGGAGCACAACTGCGCAGCCTGCGCCAAGCATTTTCCCGGCGACGGCATCGACACCCGGAATCAGCATTTCGTTACCAGCTTCAACCCGCTGACCAGAGAGGAATGGATGAAGAGTTACGGCAAAGTCTGGAAAGCCGTCATCGATGAAGGAGTGATGTCCGTCATGATCGGACATATCGCCATGCCGCAGCTGGAACCGATGGACCCGGTCTCGCAGAAATACCGGCCTGCCACTGTTTCGAAAGTCATTTTGCAGAACCTCCTTCTCGGGGAACTGGGATATCGGGGTCTGATCATTTCCGATGCTCTGGTTATGAACGGATTCTGTTCCTGGGCCGATTACGATACCCGGATGATGGACGCTTTCAATGCCGGAATCGACCTGTTCCTCTGGCCCGATGCGGAACGCTTCTTCGATCTCATGCGCCGCATGGAGGCCCAAGGCAGACTTTCGCACGAACGGCTCGATGATGCGGTCCGGCATGTGCTGGAATTCAAAGCCCGGCTCGATTTGCGCCCCGCTCCCTGCGATCTCCCTGATTCACACCGGATCGCGGAAAAAATGGCACAAGACGCCCTGACCCTGCTCCGGAATACCGGACGCGGCATCCCGCTGGAACGGAAAACCGACGCCGTGTATTGGGTTCTCGGGACTCCTTCCAATGAACTCGTTCATAAGGCGGTCAACCCGTTTCTGGAAAAACTTTCCGAATACGGGGAGGTACATTATTCCGCTTTGAATGACGCCGATTTCTCCGAACTGGAAAAAGCCGATGCGGTCATTCTCCTGAATCTCGGCCGGGCTCGTTTTGTGGATTACCGCGGCATGAGCAACAATATCTGGCCGTTCCTGGCAAATGAAAAAATCAGAAAACGGATCGTGATCGGCTTTGCCAACCCATTTTTCCTCTACGATGTACCGAGCTGCGATGCCTATATTTCGGCATGGTCGGCCCATCCCGCAGCTCAACGGGAGGCGGTCCGGGTCTTGTTCGGCGAGTCCACCTGCCGGGGAAAAAGCCCGGTTTCCATCGAAGGTTATGTCAAAGCTCAATCATAAAATCAACCACGGGAAAGGATCAAAAAATGAGTTACCAATCAAAGGAAACAAAACAGAAAAGTCATGTCACAAGCCGTTTCACACTGATAGAGCTCCTGGTCGTGATTGCCATCATTGCGATTCTGGCGGGACTGCTGCTGCCTGCGCTGAACAAGGCGAGGGAATCGGCCAGAACGACTCAATGCGCGAACAACCAGAAACAGTTGAGCTTTGCCATAAGCGACTATAATTCCGAATGGACAGAATACTATCCGGCAAGTTCCATGTATGCTGTTCCCTGGGTCCAGGCATTCAAGGAACAGCTGAAATACATTTCATCGTATAATATTGCCCGCTGTCCTTCCTTTCTTGCCACACTTAAGGTTCAGGACCAGAATTCGGAGATAACCTGCGGTTACGGCTACAACTACATGGTGCTGGATTCATTCCAGAACCGGTCGAAACCGGTCCGGCGCCACCGCTGTACCGCACCGTCGGCTCAGTTTATCCTGCTGGAAAATCATGGAACCTATCTGGGACTTGCTCTCGGTTTTCGCGATACCTCGGAAGAAAGAGCGGATAAGCAGGTAAAGCCGAATCACGGCAGCAAAACCTTGAATATTCTTTACGGAGACGGGCATGTAGATAAATTTGTTGCCGCCAACCCGCTGAATTGCTACGGTTCCATTTGGACGGACCATCAGAAACCGGCACCGCCCGGATTTCTGGGACAATGTGCCTGGGCCTATAATATAGCTGACCGGAATACATTCCTCGGCTGGTGCAAGTTCAATTGACACAAAGCGGCCGGATCGAAACCGACCGAATAAGAAAGGAAATCCTATGAAATTCGGACTGATTTCAATTTTCATGACCGCGCTGGCGCTGGGGTGTTCGGCGGAGTCTTTCAAACTGACGGACAACGGCAAAACAGTCTGCAGCATCGTGGTGGCGCCGAATGCGGGCCCGGCGGAAAAACATGCGGCAGAGGAACTGGCAAAATATCTGGCGTTGACCAGCGGCGGCGAGCTGCCCGGCATCGGCACCGTGCCGCAGCGGGGAACGTATCCGGTCTATCTGAAAAAGATCAAGGACCCGGCGACCGGGGAACAGGGATTCCGCATCACTGCGAAAAAAGACGGTTTGACGGTGGACGCCAGCGAAGACTGCGGCATTCTGTTCGGCGTGTATGACCTGCTGAAGAAATACGCCGGGGCGCGCTGGCTGGTTCCGGGCAAGGACGGTGAATACCTGAGCGGAAAGAAGACCATTTCCATACCGGAAGGCTGCTATACGGAACAGCCGGATTTCCGGTTCCGCTATTACCTGCCTCCCGTAGTGGCATGGAATTCGCCCCGGTGGGACAGCTGGGACTGGTGTCTGCGCAACGGCATCCGCATTGATGAGTTCAGCGGGATCGTCAATATGCCCTCGCTGAAGGCAGGTCTGAAGAAACGCGCGGCGATCGGCTTGAACGGCTCCCATTGCTTCTCCTATCTGCTGAACGGCCGCGGCGTGGTGAACAAACCGACGGGAAAATACCCGACGGGAAAATACGAGACTTATGTGAACCAGCTGTTTGCGGAACACCCGGAATGGTTTCCGCTGATCAACGGCAAACGGGTGCCGATTTATCATTGCGGCGGGGAACCGCAGCCTTGCACCAGCAATCCGGAGGTCATCCGGCGGTTTGCACGGCATATCGTTGCGATCCAGAAAGCTTCGCCGCCCGGCAGCATCTACTGGTTTATGAATAACGACCTGCCGAAATGGTGCGAGTGCCCCGAATGCGTCAAGCAGGATCCTCCAGAGGAAAAAGCCGAGGGCATCGTGTCCACACGTTACTGGAAATTTCTGAATGCCGTGCTGAAAGAGGTCCGCAAGGAACTCCCCGATGTACGGATCGGCGCCGTAACGTATCAGAATTACAGTATGCCGCCCGTGGGGATCAAGCCCGACACCGGGGTTTACAACCTGATGCTTTCCAATCACCGGCGCTGCTGGAAACACCGGCTGGACGATCCCTCCTGCCCGACCAACAAATGGTATCTGAATTACAACCGGGTATGGGACCGCATGGGGATTCCAATCTATACATGGGAGGAGTGCTATGTTTTCGGGGAATCCTTCCTGCCCAATGAAAAAGCCGTGGTGGAAACGCTGCGCTTTTACCGGAAGAATATGCCGAATATCCTGGGATTCCGCACGGAAGTGGTCTGTCCGGACGGGATCTTCAACCACGGACGCGGAACATTTCTGAATAAGAATAACTGGTATATGATGTGGCAGATGATGTACTTGAGCGCCGCATTCCAGTGGAAAACCAATCAGGATTATGACAAGATTTATGAAGAAATCAACTCGCTCTACTACGGCAAAGCCTGGGCGGGCGGCATGCGCGAATTCCGCCGTCTGCTGGAGGAAGCCTATTTCTCTTCCGCAGGTTGCTGGGGCTACGGGCACAGCGTCATGACCGGCAAATTCTTCGACCGGATCGGGCTGAAGGAGAAACTGAATGCCGCTCTGGATGCTGCGGAAAAAGCCGCCGCGCTCGATCCCGATCCGCGGGCATTGAGCCATGTGAAACGCGACCGGGAATTTTTCCGGAAAACCTGGCTGAAAAACTACCAGGACTACCTTGAGAATTTCCGCGACATCAAGGCATACCCGTTGAGAGGGAAGATCGTGATCGACGGGAAACTGGATGAACCGGATTGGAAAAATGCCGACATCGTGACCAGGTTCAAACATCCGGACGGCACCCTCGCCAAGTATCAATCGCAGGCACGGATCGCCTACGACAGTGAGAATATCTATTTCGGCATCGAAATGGACGAACCCGCTTACAACAAAATGAAAGCGAAGATAACTCAGCATGACGGATCGGTCTGGGAAGACAGCACAATAGAAATCTTCCTGAATCCCCCGATCCTCGGCGGAACGTATTATCAGCTGATATTCAACAAAAACGGGGTGCTGTTCGACGGCATCAAATCACCCGGGGCCCGCAGTCCGGATCCCTTGTTCGAATCCAATGCGGTGATGAAGTCTTCATATCGGAACGGCAGGTGGATTGCCGAGATCCGGGTGCCGGTCCGCCCGATCCTCGGGACCCCGCTGAAGCCAGGCGAAGTCATCAAGATCAACATTTTCCGCACCCGCCTCATCAGCGGTGAAAAAAATTCGGAATTTTCCTCTTGGAGCGCCTCCATGCCGCACAATGCGGAAGTGTTCCATCCCGTAAGTTTCGCTTCCCCCCCGGTCGCCGGCGGCCGCTTCCTGCCCGATCCCCGGCTGTGGCGTAACGGCGCTTTCCGGGAAACCACCCGCAAGCCGGTGATACCCGCGCATTGGAAATGGGTTGGTCCGGTGCCCAGCGCATGGTATCTGTCCAGCGCCAAACAATACGGCGGAGAGGGTGCTTATCTTGCCGATGAGAAGAATCCGGCGCTCCATTTCGTCCGGCTGAAATCCGGCTTCATCTTCCAGCTGCACAAGATCCGGACTCCGAAGATCAAAGTGGTCTGCAAAGTCCGAGGGAAAGGCACTGTTTCTTTCGAAGCCGTTCAGTATTCTCCCGGAATGAAAAAAAATCTCGGACACATGGTCATTCGGAAAGAGCAGCTGGACGATCTGGAAAACTGGAAGACTTTGACTTTCGAATACACCCGACCGGGCGCTCCGGATGAGGAACAGAGCTTTCTGCTCCGGCCACGGGGCACAGTGGACATTGCGGAAGTCTATCTTACCCCGGTCGAGCCGGAAAAATAAACCAAACAGGAGAAGTGTAAAAATGAAAAAAACGAATTCACTGTTACTGATCGCGCTGGTCTCTGTGACGGCGGTCCTTTCTGCGGAAGAAGCCGGTAAATCAACCGCTGTTCCCCCGAAGGAGAACGGAAAGTCTCTTTTAAAAAACGGCTCATTCGAGGATGTGGATAAAAACGGCAATCCGAAATACTGGGCTCTGCGCAGAGGGGCCTCGCTGGTCAAATCCGAAAGCGGCAATGCCCTGAAACTGGAGGGGGTCGCCAGCTACGCTTTTGAGCTGATCTGGTGGGACGAATTGAAACAGAGCCCGCGGGAGCGGAAGATCGCCTTCTCCTTCAAGGCATCCGGGAAAGGCTCCGTCAAGGTCGGGGTTTTCCGCTATACCGACACAAAGGACCCCAAGGCGAAAAACGGCTATCGGAGGAAAAATGTGGGCACGGATTTTGCCGGACCATATCAGCTGACGGAAAAGCCGCAGACATTCCGGGGAGAATACACGGTCAGAGCCGATGAATGGATCGGCTTCGGTTTCCTCCATGCCCCCGGTACCGCCATGATCGATGATGTTTCGATCCAGCTGGTAAAATAAGAAAGTTACAGAAATGACGAAATTCAATTACGGGCTGTTTTACGATTTCCATACCTCAACGGAAATTCCGGATGTCGGGGCGGATTTCGATGTCGAAGCATTCACCGATCAGGTGAAATCCTGCGGGGTGGATTTTATTACCTGTCATGCACGCTGCAATCAGGGCAATGCCTATTACAACACCCGCTGCGGGAAACGCCACCCCGCGCTGCAATTCGATATGATCCGCACCATCAGTGAAGCCTGCCGGAGAAAAGGGATAAAACTCAGCGTATATTTCAATGGCTATTTCAGCGATGAGGAACTGCTTCAGCACCGGGACTGGATGTCTATTGAGATCAAGGGGGATACTTATCATCGCTATGAGGGCTTCTCCGGATTCAACAATCCCGGAGTCCGCGCCGTCTGCTACAATTCCCCCTACCGCGAACATCTCAAGGACATGGTGCGGGAACTGCTGGAGGATTATCCGGTGGACGGTTTCTTTTTCGACTGTCTCGCCGCACCGTCCTGCATCTGCCCGTACTGTGTGAAGGAGATGCGGGAAAAAGGGATCGACCCGACCGATCCGGAGGCAGTACACCGGTTCGGGCTGTTTTCCGTTCGGCGGCTGTGTTCCGAACTGACCGAAATGATCCGCAAAGTCAAGCCGGACTCCCTGCTGTATTTCAACGGGCGTCCGGCCGAAGAGGCGATTGGCATGGAAAGCCATCTGGAAGGTGAATGTCTTCCGGGTCTGCTCGGGTATGAAACCCTGACGGCGAATGCACTTTACCTTCGGACCGTGGCAGGCGGGAAACCGGTCATGGGCATGACCGGGCGGTTCAACGACTGGGGCGACTTCGGCGGACTGCGCACGGCAGAAAGTCTGGAATACGATCTTTTCTACGGCGCCGCCAACGGCGTAAGGCCGGACATCGGAGGACATTTCCATCCGCGCGGCAATCTGGATTTGCCGGTGTTCGACCGGATCCGCGAAGTTTACGGCAATATGCAGCAGTATGACGAATGGGTATTGGATGCAGTCAATGAACCGGAGATCGCACTGGTTTATCCGGTGAAGGAAGACCAGTATCGTCCGACCGGAACTGCAGTGGATTCCACCGTGCGGATGCTGACCGAGCTGAAGATTCAGTTCGATCTGGTGTCGGAATTTGCGTCCTGGGAGCATTACAAGCTGCTGATTTTCCCGGACGATGTGGTTTTTACCGATTCCATTGCCGACCGGGTGAAAAAACACTTGGACCGCGGCGGGAAATTGCTTGCGACATCCCGTTCAGGACTGGATCCCGAGGGGAAAAAGTTCGCGGTTGCCAACTGGCCGGCAATATATCAGGGAAAAACTGCTTACGATCCACTTTATTTTCAGCCCGCGGGCAAACTGGCGGAAGGTCTGCCGGACATGCCGCTTTCGGTGTATGCCGGCGGTTTATTGATAAAAGCCGCGGAACGTACGAAAACGGAAATGTATTTAGTGAAACCGTATCTGCCTTCGGGCTGGGACGGTCTGCGCTCCAACTATTACAATCCGCCGGAAAAAAAGACGGACGAGCCGTTCATCGTGCGGAACGACCAGATCGTTTACATCTGCGGGGAACTGTTCACCGGTTACGCAAAACGCGCTCCGAAACAGCTGCGGGAACTGTTGGGAAATGCAATCTTGAGTCTGGTGCCGGATCTGAAATTAAAATCTTCGACCCTGCCGAGTTTTGCGCGGGCGTTTGTGCAGAAAAAAGGGAATACGGAACTGGTTCATATTCTGGCGTATTGTCCGGAAGGACGCGGTCAAGCCTGTGCGGTAGAGGACCGGATCGCTCTGGTCGATACGGAAATCTCCCTGCGGACGGATGGTCCAGTCGGGAAAGTGTATTTGGCTCCGACCCGGAAAGAACTGCCGTTTGAACAGAAAGACGGGTATTGTACAGTCCGGATTCCGCACATCTCCGGGTATGCATTGATCGTGTTCGAATCCGCCAAGAATTGACAATATGCTCGAAGCATGAAAGGATAATCCGGAGTCGGGCTATGAACGCCATCGAATTCATTCATCATGTCCCGCGGGGCGCGGTTCTGATCGTGCACGCTTCTTTCAAGGCATGCGCGGCAGCCGGTCTGACGCCGGAAACCGTCATTCGTGCGATGCTGGACCGGCTCGGTCCGGAAGGCACTTTGATGATGCCGACATTCTCTTACTGCTATCTGCATCATCCGAGGGGAAAGGTCTATGATCCGGCTTCCACGCCGGGCGTTTTGAACGGCATTCTTTCCGAAACCTTCCGGCAGATGCCCGGCGTGCTGCGCAGCGGCAATCCGACCTACTCAGTGGCGGTTTGCGGCAAGTATGCGGAAAAACTGACATCTGGTTCTCAGGACAATGCCGGACTCGGTCATGGTTCGTCTTATGAAAATGCCCTCAAACTGGGGGCGAAGATCCTGCTTCTGAACGTGGGCAACAACCGCAACTCCATGCGGCATTACGCGGAGATCGCCTCCGGCGTGCCGTATAACGATATCCCGTTCCGGGAAAGCTGGGGCAGAACTGCCCTTACGGTCCGCGGGGAAATGGAACTTAACGGAGAATATCCCGCCTGCAGCGAGGAATTTTCCAAATTCGACGAACTTTTCGTCAGGGAAGGCTTTGCGGAAAAACTCGGGGAAAACAGTTTCCTGATTGACGCCCCGACAATGGTGGACTATATCTGCAAAGCGATCCGGAAACAGCCGGATGTCATGCTGTGTCATGATCCGGACTGCGAACCATGCACATTACGCAGAAAACGGCTTCGGGAAAGAGGTCTGATCTGATATACGGCGTCAACGCGGCATCAGTTTTTGTTCTGCTTCCGGTATTGATCTGGCGTCATGCCGTATTCCTGCTCGAATCGACGGTAAAAAACATACGTGCCGGAAAAATTGACCATTTCGATGATTTTGAAAACCGGAATCTCTGAGTGTTTCAGCAGATCGGCGGCAGCCGACAGCCTCGATTGGATCACATACTGATAGGGCGTTATGCCGATATGCCGGCGCCATTCCTGATAAAATTGAGTGTAATTCAGGTCATACTGCCGCGCCAGCGCATGAAAATCGGGACTCTCGGAACAATGGTTTTTCAGCCATAAAGCGATATTTTTCATCTTCTGTTCCATGGTCTGAACTTCCGGCCGGTCACTTGCGGCCAGCAGCACTTCCTTGATCAGACAGAACCCGAGCCAGTCCAGCTGGTCCGCCACGCCGGAAGAATAGAGGTTGTTCACCAGCCGGATGAATTTTTCCGTCAGAAAAGAAATTTCCGTATTCATGACAAACGGCAGACCGTTCACGTCGGGCACCAGCCCCGCCTGCCGGAACAAATCGACAGTTTCGGGCGAATAGATGAGTGCCAGAACGTCCCGAGGATAATTATCGCCCGGAGCGATAAGCTGCTTCGGCATTTTCCAGACCGCATGGGGATACGGGACATGGATCGGCTGCCCGTTGATGATGTCCTTGCAGATTTTCGCATCGGATTCCAACCGCAGACAGACTTCGAAATGATTCTTCCGGGCCGAATGCTGTTCAGTCCGCAGGCTCAGTCCCCGGCAATGGAAAACCTGCCAGAGACGGTAAGGGAAGCGGCTTTCGCGCTTCAGCTTCGATAGGTCCAATTGGAAATGATACATTTTTCCTCCTGCCGGGATTTCATCATATTGGAAATATAACAGGATTTTCACAATTTTCAAGAGTTTTAGAATTATTTATTTATTTTGTTGAATTCCAACATATTAACGCCACATACAACCATCTTCAACAAATTAATTAACAGCCAAGAAAACAGGATTTAACATTGTCAGAAAGGTTTTTCGGGATATAATATCGTCTATATATAACGGAATATGACCGAAAGGATTTTCCGATGTCCGGCGAAAAAGATGAAAAACTGCTGTCCTGTCATCCGGTCTGGGCGTGGCACCCGGTCCGGGCGGAACATGAGGCGGGATATACGCTGTTCCGGAAAATGGTATCCGTCTCCTCTCCGGCGCATTTTCATCTGGCGCTTTCCGCCGACAACCGCTATTCGTTTTATCTGGATGGGAAACTGTTGGGCCGCGGTCCTCTGCGGGGCGATCTCGACCATTATTTCTATGAGGAATATGAAGGTGAACTGAGCGCGGGGCAACATATTTTTGCCGTGGAAGTCGCAGTATGGAACGAAGCCTGGCGCTGGAGTGCAGCCCCGTGGGCGGAAATGCACGCGGGCGGCGGCCTGATGGCGGCAGGATATGCCGGAAACGAACGCATGGAACTGCCTGATGGCTGGCTGGTTTCCATTGATTCCGGACGGCAGCCCATCCCATGGGATAGAGCCTGGAAGGGCAAGGCGCGGATCCCCGCTCCGCCGATGGATGAGATCGATTTCGCCCGGTATCAGGCCGACTGGCATTCGGTCCGGCAGCCCGCGGGTGATTGGATCGTACCCAAGGTTCTCGGCAAGGCGGAATTCCGGAATGCTTATCAGACCGATCCCGATACACCGTGGAATCTGATGAAACGCACGCTGAAGCAAATGGCGGAAACCTTCTCCCCCATCGCGGAAATTCTTACTCCAATGAAAAGTTTATCGCTCCGGAATGGGCGGCTGACCGGCAGCTGTCCGGCGGGAAAACATACCGTTCTGCTGGATCTCGGACGCAACCAGACCTTTATGGTGCGCTTTGCCGGATCCGGCGGACGCGGGACCTGCCGGCTGGCGTATTCCGAAACCCTTTTTAACGAACAGGGAAACAAGGTCCATCGTTATCCCGGCACCCTTGGAGAAAAAGGATATGCCGATCAGCTTCATTTCGCCGGCAGCATCTGGCAATACACTTCGTTCTGGTACCGCACCGGACGTTTCATCGAACTCGGTCTGGAGCTAACCGAACCACTGACGGATATAGGACTGGAACTCGCCTTCATCACCTATCCGCTGGGCCCGTTCCGTGAATTCCATGCTCCGGACGATCCCGTATTGGAAAAAATTTATGAAACCGCCTGTCATACGCTCAGCTGCTGTTCGCATGAACATTTCGAGGACTGCCCGTATTACGAACAGCTCCAGTATGCGGGAGATTCCCGCATCGAGGCGCTGGTCTCCTATGCGGTTTCCGGGAAGGACGATCTCGGCCGGCATGCGCTGCGGACCATTGCGGCATCCCAATTCAGCGGCGGACTGACTTATTCGCGCTATCCTTCCGTTTTCAAGCAGGTCATTCCGGAATATTCCCTGATCTGGGCACTGATGCTTCACGACCATTATGTCTGCTTCGGCGACGGGGAACTGGTGCACGAACTGCTGCCGAACGTGGAAACCATGCTGGATGCGTTCGAACGCAAGCGCCGCACGGACGGTCTGATCGGTCCGCTTCCCGGCTGGCATTATACAGACTGGGTGTCCGGCTGGCCATCCGGTTGTTCCGACCGGGGGGAAGACGTGCCGGAAACGATCCTGAACCTGTTTTACGCGGAAGCCTGTGCCCGGACCGCCGAACTCGAAACGGAAAAAGGCGATGCGCAGAAAGCGGAAAAACTTCGTCTTCGGGCAAAAACGACTTTGTATGCGGTCAATGCACTGTGTTACGATCCGCAAAGGAAACGTTATTTGGATGCGCCCGGACATCCGGACTGGCTGAGCCTGCACGCCAATACGCTGGCGGTGCTGTTCGGAGCGGTCCGGGAACCGGAACGGGGAGATTTCCTGCGGGCGATCTGCGCCGATCCGGAATTGAAGCCGATGTCGCTGTATTTTTCGTTTTATCTGCTGGCGGCAGTCATGAAATATGGTACGGCGGAGGAATTGCGGGCGCATTATGCCCCGTGGAAGGAGATGCTGAAAAACGGCAGCACCACCTTCCCGGAAAAACCCGGCTGGTGCCGGAGCGAATGTCATGCCTGGAGTTGTGCTCCCGCATGGTTCCTGCTCCGGACCGCAGGTAAAGTCGAAATCAGTTCGAATTTTTCAACCAATATCTGAACATAAAAGGAGAAAGATGAAAATGAGTATCCGAAACCATCAGAAAACAGAAAAGCTCTTCACATTGATAGAGCTCCTCGTGGTAATTGCAATCATCGCGATCCTGGCGGGAATGCTGCTGCCGGCATTGAACAAGGCACGCGAAACGGCGCGGGCAACATCCTGCGCCAGCAACCTGAAACAGGTTGGGCTGGCAGGAGCGGGCTATTCCAATGATTTCGGCGAATGGATCGTGCCTGGACGATCCTATCCTTTCGCTGTCCAAGGTTATAATCGCGCCCATGTCTGGTATGGAAAACTCGGCGGAATGGGAGACAATGCAGACTACGGACTGGGATTGAAAAAAATGATAGGTACGCTGTCCGGCAAACTCATTCTCTCCTGTCCTTCGGAAAAAAGTTATGATGAAGTGGAATGGAGTTATGCGCAATATGTCATTAATTTCGGATTATCCGGCTATAATGTCGGCTCCCCACAGATACTGGAAAACTATTACCGTAAAATTTCACATATCGCTTTCCCCTCCAAAACGATATTTGTCACAGAAGGTCACAATTCGAACAGCATGCAGGAAGCTGGTCTGGTAACCATTCAGAAAATCTCTTATCGCCACGGTTCTTACGATGCGCGGAAATCCGTCCCATCCGGAACAGAAACAACTGCTCTTTATTATCTCCGGGGGAAAGCGAACATACTCCGTCTTGACGGACATGTCGACTCGAAAGGGATCCGGGATCTGCCGACCAGTCAATATGCGGCGCTGAGCAGCAGAGACAAAAACCAATGCGGTTTTGACAGGACCTGCGGCGTCCCCGCCCAAAATCCGTGATCAGCTGAAACAACCACACCCAAAAGGAGAACATACCATGAAAACATTAAAATCATGTGTCTGTGCGGCAGCAGCTCTGCTTGCCGTCTTTTCACTGAATGCGGAAGAAATCATTTTCGAGCCGTCGCTCACAGGCTGGAAAAAAATATCTTCGAAACAGGTTTTTGCCGACACGGAAATCAAAGTTTCAAAACAATGTTCCGTCCGGCTGGAAAACGGCGGAATGGTCAGAAAAGACTTTGCAGTCGAGCAGAATTCAAAATATGAATTGACCTTTTACGTCAAAGGCAAAGAAATAGAATCCGGCAACAACCTGGGGGCGCGGATCATGCTCAACTCGGGAAAAGCATGGACACGTGCCGTGGCCGATCCCAAAGGCAAGCCGGACACCGGCACTTTCGACTGGCGAAAAGGACGGAAAATCATTGACACCAAGGAATTCAGCAGCGGAAAAATCACCCTCATCCTCAGCATCCACGGCAAGGGAACGGTGTGGTATGACGCGTTGAAACTGGAAAAAATCAATATTCCAGTCCGTAAAGCAAACCAGGAAAAAACTATTTCCTACAGTGTGAAACTGTTTCCCCAGATGTTTGAAAAAGACGGGATATCATTCTGTGAAAACATACCGGCCATGCTTCATATCGTCACATCCGGGAAAAAGAAATATGCCGGGAAAACCGCCAAAATGACATTGGACGTCCCGGAATTTCTTGTTTTTCAGGGTGTTGGAGAAACCTTTGCGCTGGCGGGAGGGCGCAGAGTGCCAAAAACAACGGTATCCGAAATTGTCCGCAACAACCTGAAATACAAACGGCATGAAATCGTCTTTTCCAAAGAATTTGTGCACTGGTTTGGACTGTCATGGTTCGGACACGTAATCGTGATGGATCCTGCAGTTGGAAGTGCCGGGAAATCCGGCCGGATCTACTGGTCGTTCGACCTCGGCGGAGAAATCCAAAAGGAACAATCTTTCCCCGTAAAAATTCTGCCTCCCGTAAAAACGTCGGCAAAACCCTGCTCACATTTTGCCTTATGGGTGAAGACATTGCAGGCTCCTCATTTCAAGCTTCCGGGACGCAGCACGGCCGATACGCTGAAGTTTTGGAATTCCCTGTCGGACCGGAAATTTGCCATGATGGGTATGCCGCGCGACCAACACCTCAAGCTGATGCCTGAATATGAAAAAATCCCTATGTTCGGCGGCAATCATTTCGGGGGATTTTACATAGCCGGAAATGAGTCACGAAATTTAATAAAGCAAATGCCTCAGGATGTAAAAGAAAACGGACAAAAAACCGGCAGGGTCAGCGTCTGGGCTATGGTGGATGATCCGGACGGCATTTATGAGAAATACCTGCGTGATGTCCTGCGGAAAATCAAGAAAAACGGCGGTCGGGGATTGAAAAACCTCATCTGGGATTTCGAACCGCACCCCTACGGTTTCGATGAAGGCGGCCGCAAACGTTTCGCCCGGAAAAAGGGTCTGGACCATACGCCATCCATCGAAGAGATCAACAAAAAATATGCCAATCAATGGTTCGATTACATGGTCAAGCTCCATGCCGAACACATCGCGAAAACTGCGAAAATCATCCGGGAGGAACTGCCGGGGGTGAAATTCTGGCTTTGCTCGGACAATCTTCATGCGGCGGAACCGCATGTCGCCCGCTGGTGCGGTGTCGATGTTGCGCTTTCGGATGACGTGGTCGATGTTCACAACCACATGCCTTACTACGCGGGCACCCGGTATTTTGACGATATGGCCTACTGCATCGCCAAATTGAAAAAACCGTATTTGCCGCTGATCGATCCGGCGGAACGGCAGCTGAATTTCTACCGGCAGTATTCCGCACCGAAAATCGAACAGAACATTGTCGCCACGGCAGCTCTCGGCGGCATCGGGATCGGTTTCTGGGTGGACGATGTCATGCCAGGTGAATATTATCACGCCATCGCCCGCGGATTTGAAAAAGTATCGAAAGCGGAACCGTATTATTTCGAGGGGAAACGCTGCAAGGAAGACATTTCAGTCAAACCGAAAAACGTGATATCGCGGAAATTGCCGAACGGGAAGGAAATCTCCTATCCTGATTTTTCCCAGACACTCCGGTTCACGGCGCATAAGCTCAATGGGAAATATCTGGTCACGGTGTTCAATTACGATGAAACCAGAGATCTGATCGCGGAAGTTTCCGGCAAGGATCTCAAACCGTTTCTGGTCAAGGTCGAACCCGGCAGTGTGGTGCTGGCCGGCACGGATTTCATGCCGGAGCAGAAAGTTCTGGAAAAGGCGGCTGCGGTATTTTCCGGCGATGCCTCGATCTTCCGGGATCATATCTCCGGGAAAGCCAAAGCCAACTGGAGCGCCAATTCCAGCGGGCTGCCGGTGCTCCAGATCACCGATGGAATACTCACGGCC
>SUWI01000278.1 GCA_015061565.1 Lentisphaerota bacterium | reverse complement strand
ATGTGCTGGAAGTCGGTCTGCGCCACCGGTTCGGACGCAAATTCCAGCTCATCGATTCCGGCGTGAGCGGCAACAATACCCGGCAGGCCCTGGCCCGTTTCGACCGGGACGTGGCGTTTTTCCAGCCGGCGCTGGTCATCGTCACGCTCGGCGGCAACGACTGCCGCACCGATGAAGCCCACGTGCCTGAAGCCGAATTCCGTGACAATATGACCCTCATCGGACAAAAAATCGAAGCATTGAACGCCATTCCGGTTTTACAGACTTATTACAAGATGGACCTTGAGGCGATGGAACCGGAACGGGCGCGGGGATTTGTCCGCAACATGGAGATCGTCCGCGAAGTGGCGCGCGATCATTCCTGGCATCTGGTCGACCAGTATGCGGTCTTCGACAAACTTCCGACACTCGTGCACCGTTACAAGCTGATGATCAATTCCATGCACACCAACGAGGAAGGCAACCTCCTGATGGGGATCGAACTGCTGCGTCATTTCGACGTCGATCCGATGAAGATCAATCATCCGGAAAAACTGCTCCCCGCCATCCATCTCCGTGCATCGGTCGACTGATCGCCGGGCACCCGCACCCCGGTATTTCTCAGGCACCTCTCTCCCGGCTCTGCCGACACTGATAACTGGTCACTTCCCTCAGTATCCCTTGATGCCTTTGATGCAGCGGTTCATTTCCGCCGTATAAAGCTTCGCGATCGGTTCCGAACGGAGAATGAGAATGTTCTCGTCGTTTTTGGATTCGGCATTCTTGGAGAAATTGTAGCTGCCGGTGACCACCGTTTTGCCGTCGATGATGAAGACTTTGTGGTGCATCTTGCCGCGGCGGTTGGGGGAAATATAGACCTTGGCGCCGATCTTGTGCAGGTATTCATCGCGGCTGGCTTTGTTTTTGGCCTGGCCGCGGTCGAAAAGACAGCGCACTTTGACCCCGCGTTTGCACAAGTCGCGGAGTTTTGCGGCCAGTTCCGCGCCGGTGAATGAAAAGGCCATGACGTCCACCGTGGACCGGGCTTGGTCAAGCTCGTCCAGCAGGACATTCCGGATCTTGTCGGTCGGTGAAAAAGCGTAATAGACCGGCATTTTGCCGATGAAAACCTGCTGGGGCAGCTCGGTGCGCCTGCCGTCGTTGCTGAAACGTTCGCTCCAGTATTGATCGAAGCGGGCCTGATATCCGGCCGCGACCGCGGGGGATTCGAACACGATGGCGTTGTTGTCATTCTTCCAGGTGCCGTTGTCGGTGAGGTTGTAGGACCCGGTCCAGACATAGCGGGAATCAACGACGATGAATTTGTTGTGCATGAGACTATTTTTCCGGTCGGAGACGATCGGAATGCCGGCCTTGGAGATCCGGCCGAGCGCGTTCCGTTTCAGGTAATCGGTATCGGTGACCACCCGGACTTTGATATTGTTCTTTTTGGCCTCGATGAGCGTATCGGCCACCGCTTCCAGCCCGATGTCGAAAGCGCAGACATCGATCGAGCGGACCGCGGACCGGAGGAAAGCGCAAAGCGCAGACGAGATTTTCGGCGACGGGGCGAAATAGATCTGAATGGGATCGGACCCCGGATTCATCAGGGAATGGACATCGTCGTAACAGGAAACCGGCAGCCGGCTCTGCCGGACAAGATAATTGCGCCGGGAAACCAGGGCCACATAAGTGTTTTCGAGCGGCGCGGGAACTTTATCTTCCGGGATGAAGGTGATGCCGAGCGCGGCGGCGAACAGGAGCAGCAGGAAAAGGAAAAAAACGAGGACCGGGATCTTCCGTCCGGAACGTTTTGAGGTTTTGCCGACGGCTTTGCGGATCTCTTTTTTCACGGCGGATTTTGCGGCACTTTTCAAGGCCCTGCCGGCGGCTTTGGCGGCCTGTTCGCCCAGACTGTCTTTGGATTTTCTGCTCATCTTCCCGAAAAAACTTTCAATTTTGATTTGTCATTTTGGTATTTTGGTTGTATAATGCAGTAAAAATATATTCGGAAAGCCAAAAAGCAAACGGAGAAAGGAATTTTTCGATGGAAAATCCGGAAAAAATCAAAGAGGCCGCAGCAGTCATTGCGGAAAATCCGACGGGGGGAATGGCATTCACCGGAGCGGGGATCTCGGTGGAAAGCGGCATTCCGCCGTTCCGGGGCAGCGACGGACTGTGGAGCAAGGTCGATCCGTCCTTCATCGAGATCAACCAGTTTCTGGCGGCGCCGGAAGAATCCTGGAAGAAAATCCGCGAACTGTTCTACGACCACTGGGGCCAGGCCAAGCCCAACGATGCCCATTACCGCGTGGCGGAAATGGTCGCGAAAGGCTATCTGAAAGGTATCGTCACCCAGAATATCGACTGCCTGCATCAGCGCGCAGGTGCCCCGGAAGACAAGATCTACGAATTCCACGGCACGCTCGATGCGCTGGTCTGCATGAAATGTTCCGCCTCCTACCGGCCGGACCGTTCGCTGCTGGACCAGAACCGGCCGAGCTGCCCGAAATGCGGCGGACTGCTGAAACCCGATTTCGTGTTTTTCAGCGAAGGCATCCCGGAAAAAGCGTTCACCAATTCGTTCCGTCTGGCGGAGGAATGTGCATGGTGCCTGATCATCGGAACGAGCGGCGAAGTGATGCCGGCGTGTGATGTGCCGCGGAGCGCCAAACGCCACGGGGCGAAAATCATCGAGATATCCACCGAACAGACGGCTTTCACCCGGAGCATCACCGACATCTTTCTCTGCGGCAAAGCCACCGAGATCATGAATGCCCTGGCGCAGGAGCTGAAACTTTCATGATGTCATTCCGAACCGGTCTGCCGGTCGAAGCGGTCCTGCCGGAACTGGAACAGACGCTGCGGACACACTGCAATGCGGTCCTGAGCGCGGCGCCTGGGGCCGGCAAGAGCACGCTGGTTCCCCCTGCCCTGCTGGATTCCGATTTCCTGGGCGGGAAAAAGATCCTGATGCTGGAACCCCGCCGGATCGCAGCCGTCGGCGCGGCGCGGCGGATCGCTTTCCTGCTCGGAGAAAAAGCCGGCGAACGCGCCGGCTACCGGACGCGGTTCGGCAGCGCGGTTTCCGCCGCCACGCGGATCGAAGTCATCACCGAAGGTATCCTGACGCGCATGATCCAGGACGATCCCGGGCTGAACGGCGTCGGCATGATCATTTTCGACGAATATCACGAGCGCAGTCTGCATGCCGACCTCGGGCTCGCGCTGGCGCTGGACGTCCAGAACGCTCTGCGCAATGATCTGCGCATCCTGGTGATGTCCGCCACGCTCGACACGGCCCGGATCGGAGCCCTGCTCGGCGACCATACCCCTGTCATCACCTCGGAAGGACGCGTTTTCCCGGTGGAAACGGTCTACCGTCCTCCCGAGGACCGCAGCCGTCCGCTGGAACGGCAGGTCGTCTCCAGCGTGTTGTTCGCGCTGAACCGGCATCCGGGCGACATTCTCGTATTTCTGCCGGGCGAAGGCGAGATCCGGCGGGCGATCGCGGAACTGCAGGAGAGTTTTCCCGATGCCGGAGAACAGAAACTGCTGTTCCTGCCGCTCTACGGCAATCTGCCGGAAAAGGAACAGGACCGCGCACTGGCTCCCGCGGAAGCACCTTACCGCAAGATCATCCTGTCCACCCCCGTGGCGGAATCGAGCGTCACCGTGCCCGGCGTCCGGATTGTGATCGATTCGGGCTGGATGCGGGTGCCGCGTTTCTCGCCCGCCACGGCCATGAACCGGCTCGAAACCGTGCGGATCCCGGTCGCCTCGGCCGATCAGCGCCGCGGCCGCGCCGGACGCACCGATTCCGGACTCTGCATCCGGCTGTGGAGTCCGGCGGAAGAACGCGGCTTTGCGCCGTTCGGCTCGCCGGAGATCCTCGAAGCGGACCTGGCGCCGCTGTCGCTCGAACTGGCGCAATGGGGCATGACGCCGGAAACCGCCGGCAGTCTGCGCTGGCTTGATCCGCCGCCCCGCGCCAAGCTCGACCAGGCGTTCGAACTGCTGAGATCGCTCGATGCGGTCGACCGCGAACTGCATATCACCGAACACGGGAAACAGCTGCTGCGGAAGCCGCTGCATCCGAGGTTGGCTCATCTGACCGTTCAGGCGGACAAACTGCATCATTCCGCCCTCGGCTGCGCCATTGCCGCCGTGCTGTCCGAACGGGATTTCCTGCGCAATACGCCGGATTCCGACCTCAATGAACGGTTGGAATTCCTGCTGCCGGACGGCGATAAGAATACGCGGCAGGCCGACCGCGGCACCCTGCAGCGGATCAAAGCCGCCTACCGCCAGCTGACTTCGCGCGATTTCAGCCGGACGGAACTGCAATACACGGGGATCCTCACCGCACAGGCGTATCCGGACCGCATCGCCGGACAGCGCGGCACCAATGCCGGCGAATATATCCTGTCCAACGGCGTGGTCGCGAAGATCCGCCCCGAAGACGACATGCGGCGTCACCGTCTGCTCTGCGTGCCGGCGGCGGAAGGGATCGGGACCGTTCCGACCATTTATCTGGCCGCGGAAATCACCCAGGCCGAGCTCAAAAAGTATCTGTCCGGCCGGATCGAAACCGGGGTGCTCCCGCAATGGAACGGCAGCATGCTGACCGTATGGCAGGAACAGCGGATCGGGTCGCTCGTGCTCGAACGCAAACAACTTTCCGCGGACAGCGCCGCAGTCGATCCGGAACTGCGGACCAGGACGTTTCTGGACGGCATCCGCAAACAGGCGCTGCCCTGGTCGGAACATGAGCTGTCCTGTCTGAACCGGCTCGGATTCCTGCACCGCACGCTCGGGGACGAGTGGCCGGATTACAGTCAGGAAAAGCTGAGTGCTACGCTCGAAGAATGGCTGGCGCCGTTCCTGACCGCGAAACATACCACGCTCGAATCCCTGCGCGGCGACACGCTGGCGGCGGCCTTCCGGAATCTGGTCGGACCGGACCGTCTTCGGCAGCTTGACCAGCTGGCGCCCGAACGGCTCGAAGTGCCCAGCGGTTCGAAGATCCGGATTGATTATTCGCATGATCCCCCGCTGCTGCCGGTGCGGCTCCAGGAAGTCTTCGGCATGACCCGCACGCCGATGCTCGCGGGCGGGCGCGTGCCGCTGGTCATGGATCTGCTTTCGCCGGCCATGCGCACGGTCCAGATCACCTCCGACCTCGCCGGTTTCTGGGCGAATTCCTATTTTCTGGTGCGCAAGGACATGCGCGGACGCTACCCCAAACACGACTGGCCGGAAAATCCGCTGGAAGCGCCGCCCCACCGCGGCAGTCTCAAGCGCAAAAAGGAGAAATGAAATGAGTGTTTACCGTATGCGGATCGCTTTCAACGGCAGCCGTTACGCCGGCTGGCAGCGGCAGACCGGTTTGACCACCGTGCAGCAGAGCGTGGAAGAGGTCCTGCACTCGGTTTTCCGCGATGATGCGCTGACGGTCACCGCCTGCGGACGCACCGACGCCGGAGTCCATGCGCTGGATATGACGCTGTCTTTCCGCACCGAAGAAGAGGCGTCCGGACTGCAGTCCCTGCTGAAACAGCGCCTGCCGCACGATATCCGGCTGCTGGAGATCGCCCCGGCCCCGGATGATTTCAATGCGCATAAATCGGCGCTCGGCAAAGCCTATGTCTACGTGATCTCGCCCGGCGAACCGAATATTTTTCTGCACGGTCTGTGCTGGAACTGGATCGATACGCCCGTCACGAAAGAAGTCCGCCGGGCGCTGGAAATGCTGCAGGGAACGCACGATTTCCGTTTTTTTACCGGCCGGCATACCGAAGACAATACGGTCCGGACCCTTTTCCGCACGGAACTGACCGAATTCGGCCCGCTGGCGGTTTTCTATTTTTCCGGGGACGGTTTTCTCTATAAGATGGTGCGCCGTCTGATGGGATTCCTGTATGAGACCGCGCAGGGGAAACACACCGCTGCGGAGTTGGCTGAACATTTGAATCATCCGGAGATCCCGCCGGAT
>SUWI01000014.1 GCA_015061565.1 Lentisphaerota bacterium | reverse complement strand
GTCCTGGTCGGTGATGCCGATCAGCTCCCGTCCGTGGGCCCCGGCACGGTCCTGAACGACCTCATTGCCTGCGGCGAGATCCCCGTTTCCCGGCTTACCCGGATCTTCCGGCAGGGCAGCGGCAGCGGGATCATCCGCGCCGCCCACGAGGTCAATGCGGGGACCGTTCCCGCGATGCCGAAGACGGTTCCCGGCCAGCCCGCCGATTTCTACTGGATCGAAAAGGACGATGCCGAAGAGGCCGCTCAGCTGATCGAACGGCTGGTCACCGACCGCATCCCGAAACGTTTCGGTTTCGATCCGAAAAACGACATTCAGGTATTGTCGCCGATGAACCGCGGCATCTGCGGCACGGTCCAGCTCAATGAACGGCTGCAGTCCCTGCTCAATCCCGAAAAGGCCGGTTTCCGGTCCGGCGAACGCGTCTTTCATGCCGGCGACAAGGTCATGCAGATCAGCAACAATTACGACAAGGGCGTTTTCAACGGCGACATGGGCGTGATCCTCTCCATCCATCATGCCGAAAGCACCTTCAAGGTCCGCTACGACCTGAACGACGTCGAATACAATTTCACCGAGGCGGTGCAGCTGAATCCCGCGTATGCCGTGACCGTGCACAAATCGCAGGGCAGCGAATTTCCGGTCGTGGTCATGCCGCTGCTCACCCAGCATTTCATGATGCTCCAGCGGAATCTGCTTTATACCGGCATGACCCGCGCCAAAAAACTGATGATCCTCATCGCTTCCCGCAAAGCCGTCGGCATGGCCGTCCGGAATTTCGTCCGCGAACCGCGTCACACCCTGCTGCGCGAGCGTCTGGCCGAGGCGTTCCGCAACCGGGCCGCAAGGAGGCCGTGACCATGTGCGGGATCGCCGGTTGTCTCAGTCTGAATGAAGTTCCTCCGCACGAAGCGGACGTGAGCGCCATGCTGGCGCCGATGATCTGCCGCGGGCCCGACGGCAGCGGCGTCAAGGCTGTCGGTCCGGCCGTGCTCGGACACCGCCGTCTTTCGATCATCGACCTCGCCGGCGGCGCGCAGCCGCTGGACAATGAGGACGGTTCGGTCTGGGTCACTTTCAACGGCGAGATCTTCAATTACCGCGAACTGCGGCAGCATCTGTCCGGACGCGGACATCGTTTCAAGACTGATTCGGATACCGAAACCCTGGTCCATCTTTATGAGGAATACGGTGCCGGGCTGACCTCGCATCTGGAAGGTTTTTTCGCTTTCGCCCTGTATGATTCCGCAAAACGGAAACTCCTGCTGGTGCGCGACCGTGCGGGCATCAAGCCGCTGTTTTATTTTCAGACTGCGCAAAGTCTGGTCTTCGCCAGCACGGTTTCCGCCCTGAAGGAACATCCGGAATTCCCCGCGGGATACGATCCGCAGGCATTGTGGGATTTCCTGTCCCTGCAATACATCCCGCAGGGGACCGCCTACCGTTCGGCGAAGGAACTGCCGCCCGGCTCCAGACTGGAAATCGAACTGCCGGAACGGACACCGGAAATCACGCGTTACTGGCATCCGGAATACGTTCCGAAACTGGAGATTTCCTACGAAGACGCCTGCCGCGAACTGGATAAACGGGTGCGGCAGGCCGTGTCCGACCGTCTGATCGCCGATGTGCCGCTGGGCATTTTCCTCTCCGGCGGAGTCGATTCCACCATCGTGGCCGGGTTGGCCGCGGAAATGGTCGATTCCCCGCTGCGCTGTTATTCCATCGCCTTCCGCGAAAAAGTTTACGACGAGCGTGAATACGCCGCTGAAAACGCGCAGTGGGTGCGGCAGTTCGCGAAACACGGACTGGAACATAAGATCCGCGAAGTCGATCCCTGCGACATCGCCATTCCGGACCGGCTGATCCGGGAATACGGTCAGCCGTTCGCCGATGCCTCGCTGATCCCGACCTCGCTGCTCAGTGCCTTTGCCCGCGAAGAAGTGACCGTGGCGCTCGGCGGCGACGGCGCCGATGAGATGTTCCGAGGTTACGAACGTTATATTGCCATGCGCTATCTGGCGCGGTTCGACTGGATCCCGGAATCGGTCCGTGCTCCGCTCTTCCGGCTATTCTGCGCCTTGCTCCCTTCCGGCGGGGAACGCACGAAAAGTGCCCGCGCCAAACGTTTTTTCAACGGCGCGGCGCGCTCCGGCGCGGCCCGGTATCTCGGCATTGTTTCCCATACCGATGAAAACTTGAAACGCCGGTTCTGCGGCGGCTTTTTCGACGGCGTCCGGCCCACCCTGGACCAATTTGATGCCGGACGGTATTTCGAGCGTGCTTCCGATTGTTCCGAGTTCGATTTCCATACCTATCTGCCGCATGATATCCTGACCAAGGCCGACACCGCTTCGATGTCCGCTTCGCTGGAACTGCGTTCGCCGTTCCTGGACCGCCGCGTGATCGAATTCGCCGCCGCTCTGCCGGATTCCTATAAGGAACAGGGCGGTTTCCGCAAACGCATTTTATGCGATACCTTTGCAAAATATCTGCCGCCCGGACTGAACCGGCGGAAGAAACGCGGTTTCGGCGTCCCGCTGGCGGACTGGTTCCGGAATGAATGGAAAGATCTGCCGGGGGAAAGACTGCTCCACGGCAAAGGTGTCGAACTGGGGATCTTCACTTCGGCCGGACTCGAACGGCTGATCCGGGAGCATCAGGCGGGCGCGGACCACAGTTACGCGCTGTATTCAGCGCTGGTGCTGGAGATGTTTCTGGATCACGAAAAGGCGTAAGACTTCCCCGGTCTTTTCCGTGACCGTGGCGGTATTGCCGTTGCGCAGCAGCGCCGCCCAGAGGATCGTGCCGTCCGCGCCGCGGATCACCGGATAGGCGGAACGTTCCGCAGTGCCGATCCCCGCATCGGCGAACAGTTTTTTGAGCAGGACCGGATGCTGTTTTCCGAACGGGACGATCCGGTCGCCGGGATTCCAGCTTGTCAGCCTCAGCGGCAGCAGTTTTTTGAGCTCGTCCGCATCGAAATAGGCAGAAGTCTTGTCACGAGAATAAATGATTTTGTCCGCGGGGATCCGTTCCGAGCGGAAAGTGAGTTCGGGATCCCATTCGCAGAGCTCCATTTGAAGCGGATCCCAGATGATCTCCGCCGAAGCAGCGGCCGGTCTGGCCTGGACCTGAAAAACGCCGTGCCGGAGGACCAGCATGCGGCCGGGGAATCCCCGGAGCGGGATCCGGGCCGAGGAACGGGGCGCGGCGATCAGTTTTTCGAACCGTTCCAGCAGTCTGGAATCCGGCACGAAAGACACCTGCTGCAGTTCCTGCTGCAGAAAACGGCGCAGGATGCGGGCGCGGAGTGCGGAGGGGATCGCGGCCAGTTCCACACAGTCCATCCGGTCTTTAAGACGTTCGAATTCCTGCTGCGCGAGCCGTTCCAGACAGACCGCATCGGTTTCCAGCGTCCGGATCGACTGCCGGATGCCGTCCGGCGCGAAAGGAAATTGTTTCGCAATGACCGGAAGCAGTTCCAAGCGCAGGAAATTCCGCCGGTAGCGGGCGGAGTCGTTGGTGGAGTCATGCCGCCAGGATGTTTCGCCCCGCGCGGTCAGCCACTCTTCGATGTCCGCCCTGGTGAACTCGATAAACGGCCGGATCAGCGTCATATTGCCCAGTTTCTGCACAGCGCGCATGGAGGAAAGACCGGAGGCGTTCGAGCCCCGGAACAGCCTCAGCAGCACGTTTTCGGTCCGGTCGTCGGCATGATGTCCCACGGCGATCAGCGAATTGGCGGGATTGCGGACGATCTTGCGCCAGTAATCCAGCCGGAGACGGCGGGCGGCTTCCTCGTCGCCTTCGCCTTTGAGCCGGTGTTTCGGCACATTGATCCGGAACAGCTGAAAGGGGATGGCTTCCCGTTCGCAGATCGTACGGCAGAACTTGGCGTCGGCGAGCGAATCGGCTCCGCGGAAACCGTGTTCGAAATGGACCGCTTCGAGGGTAAAAGAAAATCTCCGGCTCCACTCCTTGAGAAACAGGAGCAGTGCCAGAGAATCGGCGCCGCCGCTGAAGGAACAGTAAACCGTTTTTCCCGGCAGCAGCGACAGGATTTCGGCCGGTAGGCCGTCCAACTTACAATGCGCTGTTGATCGCATCCAGAATTTTCGCTTTGCTTTGCATGCCGTTGAGCTGGCCGACGACTTGGCCGTCGCGCAGGATCAGGATCTCCGGCACATTCCGCACCCCGAATTTGACGCACTGTTCCGGCAAATCGTCCACGTTGGCTTTGGCAATCAGGATCTTGTCGCCGACTTCTTCGGCGATCTGATCCAGGATCGGCGAGAGCATTTTGCACGGACCGCACCACGGCGCCCAGAAATCTACCAGACACAACCCGTTTGAAGTCACTTCATCGAACTTTTCCGCACTTAAATGCACTACCTCACTCATTTTTCCTCTCCCTTGCTCCTGTATTTTGATCGGTTTAGATTTCGGGGTGATATCAAGTAGTCTAGTCCCGTTTCCTTTTTTTTCAAGCCGAATATGAAAAAAAAGTGATTTTTTACAGTGCCGTCCGTAATCGAGTGCCTTTGGCGGGGCGCGCGGATTACGCGAACTGATACGGAGAAGACGGAGAAGACGGAGATCGCGCAAGACATGACCAGGCAGGAGTTTGCAGGTCTTCGCGGCTCAGAGATCTCGTGCCCGGACGGTCACCGTTTTCCGGCACCGTTTCCGATTGGCGAAAAACCGCAGGCAAATTCCGGACTTGTTTTTTCGCGATTCCGGGTTATAGTATCATGGCGGAAGAGATTGTCCGCACACCGGAACGGCAGCGTAGGAGACAGTATTTCTCATGGAATATTTCAACGACCTGGCTTATTCATTTTTTGCCCATCACGGCGAACAGGACGTCTATGGCGACGGTTTCCAGCGGGATTACGGGATCCAGTTCATCGCCTCCGGCAAAATCGCCCTGACGATCGGCAACCGGCAGGAACTCTTCCGACAGGGGCCCATCGCCTTCCTGACCACTCCGCGTTATCGCTACCGCTATTATACGCCCGGCGGCAAGACCCGCGACCATTACTATGTCTGTTTCAACGGGCCGAGGGTCGATTCCTGGATCCGCGGCGGACTTTTCCGGATCGATTTGGACAACCCGTTTATACCCGTCCCCAATCCGGTGCTTCTGGCCGACCGGTTCACCGTGCTTCTGGATATGCTTCAGGAGATGCGGTTCAGCCGGGCCGTGGTCTGCACCGAAATGCTGCTGCTCGACCTCCTCGAAAATGAAAAAACACCGAAGATCCAGAACCGTTATCACAGCGCATTGGACGAGCTGTTGGACAATGTGAGCCGGTGTCCGGAAAAACACTGGGATTTTGACAAGGAAGCCGGCCGCCTTTCCATCAGCCGCAACTATCTGAACCGCCTGATCCGGGACCGGTATCACATCTCCCCGGTCAGCTACCTGTTGAAATGCCGTATGGAACGCGCCGCGCAGATGCTCGCGTTCGGCACGGAAAATATAGCCGAGATCGCCCATGCCGTGGGGATTGACAATCCCTTCTATTTCTCCCGGCTTTTCACCCGGCAGTTTTCCGTTTCCCCCTCGGATTACCGCCGGAATTGCCGCAAGGATTCCCCTCAGCGCAGCTGAACTGTCCGGCTTTGCTGCAAAAACATTTTCAGTACAGGAAATGGCTGCCGCCGTTTCATTTTTGACCGCGAAAAAACGCAAAAAGTCCGTTTTTCCTTTATTCTGCATTATTTTGCACGTTTTGTGCATTGTCAAAATTCATTTTTTATCGTATATTTGCAGATGAACCGGCCATGGATTTGAATTATATTGTGCAGGGAAGGAGGAAAAAACCGATTGCAGAACAGGAGTATTCCCGGTCCTGGCGGATCGGAGGCAGGTCATGAACAGCAGGTCCAAGTTCATTCCTGATGATTTTGAAGGTCAATTTATTCAAACACCAACAGAAAGGAAAATGAAAATGAGATACAGTTTATCAAACATAATTAAGCCGCGAATGCGGATTCGGGAATTTACACTGATCGAACTCCTCGTAGTGATTGCGATCATCGCGATTTTGGCGGGCATGCTGCTGCCGGCTCTGAATGCGGCACGTACGAAAGCAAAAAAAATGTCGTGTCTCAACCAGCTGAAAACCATGGGGCTGGCCAATGCGATGTATTCGCAGGCCTATCAGGAATATATCGTGGCCGCGGTACCCAAGCACAACGCCAATGGGGGATGGTATCAGAATTTTGTCGAATTCGGCTGCGATTATAAAACCGATTATTTGTCCAAGGGAATCGCGAAAGGGACGTTTGCCTGTCCGAGCGAGACTCAGCCTTTCGGTTGGGATTGCGATACAAAAGGACAATGGGGCAGGACTCATTACGCCGCGAATATTTATCTCCTCGGCCACGAAACCACTCTCACCGGAGAAGCGCAGGGAAAGGTCCATAAGCTGAGCGCTGTGACCAGAGCTTCCGAAGCACTGTTCGCAATGGATTCAGGAATGCGTGCGTCTGCCTTCATGGCCTGGGTAAATTGGCTGGGATATCGTCACAACGGAGGAAAGTACAGCGCGAAAGTCGGCAACGCGGCTTATCTTCATACGAAATCCTTCGGAGATGTGAACATGCTGTTCGAAGACGGCCATGCAGATATCTTCAAGAATCTCTATCTCAGAGCCAAATATGAATCCATGAAAAAGGCCGGGTTCAAATATTGAGAACGGACAGGTAAAAGCTGAAGGAAACATTACAAAATGAAACCGTATTTCACATTGTTTGCCGCACTTTCCGTCCTGCTGGCGCAGGCGGCGGAACTCCGAATCTTCCCGGCCGATTTTCAGAAAGGCAGTTACGCACTCAACGAAGGCAATTCCGTTCCCCTGGAATTCACTTTGACGGGCAACGGCAGGGAAATGGCAAAAGCCAATGCCAGACTGATCATCGAAACGCATGAAAACGTGCCGGTCATCGCGATCGCGACGCAGCATCCCAGGTGCTTGAAACTGCTGAAGATCGAAAGAGAAGGAAAAGTCAACGCCGTTGCCCTCCCGCCGGAATATCTCTCGCTGGTCTTCCCGACCCGCGGCTGGAAAAGCGGACTGTCGGTTTATTTCCGGGCGAAGCCGGGAACCGCGGGACTGCAGTTTCCCGTGAAGGTTTCCATTGTCGGAAACGGCCGTAAATTTATCGAGAAGAAACTGGTTTTCAAAATCAGCGATCCGCTGCCGGTTCCGGTGAAGCCGCTGAAAAAGCTGGGCCTGGTTCTCTGGCGGCTGCATTCCGCATTTCTGCCGGAAGAAGCCGAATATCTGTTTGACGAAAACATTGCTTTCTGGAAAAAACTGTGCCAGACGCCCGGCACGACGGTAGGGATCGATTTCAACCTGATGCCGAAAGCGCGCAGAGAGAAGTTGTTGAAAAACTTCCGTCACATGTATGCGCTTCACTGTTCCGGCGATACTCCTATCATCCCGGGGTCGAGCTATGGCTTTTTTGACAAAAGCTTCAAAATCTCGCGCCCCGGAGTCCGGAAACTGGTCAACTCCAAAGGAGAGGAAAGTAGACAGAACATTTGCCCCCTGTATCTGATCAATGACCCGGAGGGGGTTTTCTGGGATCAGTACATTGCCGGCGGGCTTCGGGATATTGTCAGAAATTTTCCGAATGCCGAGGCCATTTCCTGGAATTTCGAAGTCCTTGCAGATTCAGGTGTTTGCCAAACCTGCCGCGAAGATTTTGCCAAACGGAGAAAACTGAAAAAAATTCCCTCCGTCAAAGATATTCTCCCCGGTGGAGAACTGCATCAGGAATGGCGGTATTACCGGTCCTGGTGCCGGAATGAGATCCTCAAACGGTTCGCCGCCGTTATGAAAAGAGAATGTCCGAACGTCAAATTCTCCATTTCCACCGTATGCCTGGTCCCGGGGCAGAAATGGATCGACAACTGGACCGGACTGAATGTCAAGGCCATGGATTCCTATGCCGATCATTTTGCCAATATGTTCTATCTGTCCGGCCGGGATTTCTGCGACTGGGTCGCCTACAATCTGGCCGAATTGAAAAAACCGCAGACGATCGTGACCGATCCGGCGGAAAGGGATATCAGATGGTTTTCGCGCTATTCGCCGGTGCTGGTCCGTCAGAACATCCTTGCCTCGTTCGCACTGGGCAGTAAAAGTTTCGCCCTCTTCCCGGAAGATTACTTCGATGCAGCGTATCTGACCATGTTCGCGGAAACCTTCAATGCGGTTGCCGCAGCCGAAGATGCCTACTTACGTGGTATGGTCCGGAACGAGCTCAATTACAAAGTGAAAAACGTGCTGGATATGGAACTTTCGGACGGCAAAAAGATGCAGACGATCCAAGTGCCCGAACTTACGCCCTGGATCCGGGTTTTCCACCACCGCGACGGAAAGAACGACTATGCGACCCTGCTGAATTACTCCTCCAACCGGAAAGTCATTCTGGAACTCGCGATCCCTGCCTGGAAAGATTCCCGGGCGGAAGTGACCGATCTTATTTCCGGCACCAACTATACCGGACTCTCTCCTGAATCGATCCGGAAAGGGTTCCTGGCGGTCGTTCCCGAAAACGGCGCCGTGCTCCTGAAGATCGGCGGCAAAGAGAAAGCCAGGCTGACGTTGAGTCAGGCCAGCCTGAAGACCATGCTGGCGCAGGAAATTGAAACCGCCGCGAAATTCAAGGAAAATTTCAAAACCGTCAAGAACCGGAACCGGGAGATTTCTTTCCTGATCAAGGATTCGAATCCCATCATCCAAATCAAAAACGGCAAGGCTTCGCTCCAATGCAATCCGGGGCAGGGCGGGATCATTACGTCCTTCATCGCTCCGGGACTTGGCGAATATCTGGCGGGCAATCCGCAATTCAAACTTTTCGGCGAACTGGCATTCCAGGAAGCCAATCTCTCCATTCCTGCCAAAATCCCCTATACGGTGCAGTCCTTGAGCAAGGATGCGTCGACCGTCACGCTCGCGTTCACCGTCCCGCCGGATCTCGAAGCCGGCGGAAACCCGAACCCGCTGGAATGGCTGCGCATCGTCAAGGAAATCACGCTCAAAGATTATAACGGCAGCCTCCGGATCGTTCACCGTTTCTCCAACCAGTCTAAAAAGACCATGAAGTTTGCTTTCCGGGTGAGAAATATCACCGAACACTATTGGAATCCCAAGGCGGCCGGCACCCGCCTGACCCTGTCGGACGGTTCCACACGGCCGCGCAAAGGCATCCATACGTTCGTCCGGAAAGAATCACCCAACGTCACAGCCTGGCTGGGAAATGCCGAAAAGCTGGATGATCTCGGGGTCAAATACGCTTGGGGAAGACTCAGCATGCAGTTCAGCTTCCCGGATTTCATCGGGCTGTATCTCTGGGGCAGCGAGACGCTCCGGACGATCGAGCCGATTTCCGATGTGGTGGTCCTGAAGCCCGGCGAGACCAAGTCGTTTGCCATGAATGTGGACATGATCTGGGATCAGAAGCCGAAGGCAGTAAAATCCGCAGAAAAAAAAACGTCCGCTTCCCGGTGAAACGGAAGCTTCCGAAACCGGAGAAAATCATGAATTCGATCCAGCAGCTTTCCATTGCAGATACCTTGACCCTGATCCGGCCGGGCAAAATCTCCGGTTCGCCGTTCTGGAACCGGTTTGCCAGACAGTTCATCTACTGCCCGTCTTTTGAATTTTCCAAGGTGGAAGGGGCGGTGATTTACCGTTTCCATGTCCGGGACCGTTTCGGAACCGACCACACCTTTTCCGCCGAGTCGCCGGACGCCCCGCTGACTCCGGTCTGGGCGGGACTGCCGGCCGGACCGGTTTATGTCGAAGTCGACGCCGTGGATGCGTCCGGCAACCGGATCGGTCAGGCGGGCAAACGCACCTTTTACCGGAATGCGCCTTTCAACGCCAGCTATCCCGCCAAGGTCTGCTCTTACGCCGAATGCGCGGAAAAGACCTACGAATATCTTTTTCAGCTGGATTTTATCAAGGAATTCTCCGAAGGGAAAATGAATCCGGACTATCCGCTTTCCTGTTACCCGAGCAAAATGCTTTCCGCCGTTATCCGGGGAATGATCAATTATGCGGAAATGAAACCGGAAAAAAAGGCAGAAGCCATGCGGATTGCCCGCGGCGCGGCCGATCATCTCATAAAAACGGCCGTTCCGGCCGGTAAACCGCTCGAGTATCTGCCGCTCACCTACAGCGGCAATGTGATCAAGTCCGCGGGCGGAAAAGAATCCATCATGATGCTCTATCCCGCCGGGGTCGGCAATGCCATGCTGAAGCTATATGCCGCTTCCGGCGACCGGCGGTATCTGGATTATGCCGGAAAGATCGGTGAACAGTATCTGAAACTTCAGCTTCCGAACGGGACCTGGCACCTGATCCTCAATCTGGCCGACGGACAGCCCAAAGCGAAAAATTGCTGCTGTCCCACGGGAATCATGAGCTTCCTGGAAGCGCTTGCCAAGGCGACCGGAGACACGAAGTTCCGGACGGCGGCGGCCAAGGGACATCCGTTCATCCGCGGTCTGATCGATTCCTTCAATTGGGAAGGACAGTTCGAGGACGTGGGCGCGCAAAAGTTTTCCTATCAGAATCTGAGCAAGCACATTGCCACGGACATCTACATGTATCTGGGCAAGATCCGGCCCGATGATCCGGAAGTGCGCCGCGGCGCCCGGGAGGTCCAGCGATTTTCCGAGGATCAGTTTATCGTGTGGGAACAGCCCGGCTGGGCCGGCAGTCCGGAACGATTCAAAGAACCGTCCGCCGAATCTTTCCGCAGCCGGGATTGGGGTTGGCTCCGCTGGCATGTCCCCTGCGTCCTGGAACAATACCGCTGTTATGTCCCTGTGGATGCTTCATCGGCCAAAATGATCCGGTATTTCCTGTTCATGTATGATCTGGAAAAAAATCCCCTTGATCTGGCCAAAGCCAGGGCGCTGGGTGATTCCCTCACCCGGATCCAAGTCTGCAACGGACGAATCCCGACCTGGATGAATCCGGAACGCCAGAGCGCCGATGACTGGATCAACTGCATGTTCGGTTCCGCCGAAGCATTGAAACTGCTGGCCAGGTATGAGAACATCCCCCAGCTGACTGAAACAGTGCCGCCGGCGCAAAAATGAAAGTCACAGCAACTTTTCTCGATGAGATCACGTGGGACATTCCCCACCAGAACTGGGGCCCTTCCGAGTGGGATCGGGATTTCGCCGCGATGAAGAAAATGGGGATCGGCACCGTGGTGCTGATCCGCAGCGGCCTGGCCCGGTGGCTCGCTTACCCCAGCCGGTATCTGCACGAAAAATGCGGATGTGCCATACCGGAGCTGGACCTGATCGATCTTTTCCTTACACTTGCGGAAAAACACGGAATGCGTTTTTTCTGCGGCACCTACGTTTCCCAGTTCTATCTGGGAAAGGGCCAGCCGGAGAAGGAACTGGAGATCGACTTGAAGTCGGCGGAAGAGGTCTGGCGGCTGTATGGCGGACGCAAGGCTTTCCGGGGCTGGTACCTGAGCCATGAATTTTCCGGACGAAATGATGCCCTCGCAGAGCTCCAGGCGGCGTTAGGTCGCCGCTGCAAGGAACTTTCCGGGGGACTGCCCGTGCTGATGTCGCCCTTTATCCGTGGCCGCAAGGAAGGCAATGCCTGGGATCCGGCGATTCTGAACGGGCGTGAGTCCATCGATCCGGAGGAACATAAAAGGACGTGGGGCGGTATTCTGGAACAATTGAAAGGCGCGGTCGACATTGTGGCTTTTCAAGATGGCCATACCGATTATTTCGAGCTGGAGACTTATTTGAGGATCAACCGCGAACTGTGCGAAAGTTTCGGGATGGAATCATGGACCAACTGCGAAAGTTTCGACCGTGACATGCCCATCAAATTCCTGCCCATCCACTGGGAAAAAATGCTTTACAAGCTGCGGGCGGCGGAACGGGCGGGATTCACCGAGGCCATAACCTTTGAATTCTCCCATTTCATGAGCCCTTACAGCATCTACGGCGGCGCGCACGGCCTGTATGACCGGTATATGGAGTATCTGGAAAAACAGCAGAAAGCATGACGCGGGATCTCAAAGAAGAACCCTTCTGAAATCCCGCGGTCCTGTCTTCAGCGGAGAGTCAGCACCACTTTGCCGATGTTTTCGGACCGACGGAGCACACCGTGCGCGGCCTCCACTTCCCGGATCGGGAACACCGCATGGATGTTCGAGATCAGTTTGCCGGACGCGAACAGCGGGAAAAGTTCGTCATGCAACGCCTTCATGATCCGGCTTTTTTCTTCCGAGGTGCGGCTGCGCAGCGTGCTGCCGATCAGACGGATACGTTTGCGCCAGACCGTTTCAAGGTTGATCACCGTTTCCGGCCCGCCCAGGGTGGCGATCATGATCCAGCGTCCGCCGAACACCATGTGCTTGAAACAGTCGCCCATGAGTTTGCCGCCGACGCAGTCCAATGCGACCGTGGGGGGATGCGCTTCGATCACCTTGCGGATGTCTTCCTTGTGGTGATCGACCACATGGTCGGCGCCGAGTTTCCGGACGAACGCGGCTTTCTCGGGAGAACCGACCGTCGTGATGACTTCCGCGCCCATGTATTTGGCGAGCTGGATTGCGGCGAGGCCGACGCCGCTGGCGCCAGCCTGGACGAAAAAGACATCGCCCGGTTTCATGCCGCCGGCTTCCAGTTGCAGGTTCAGATAAACCGTGCACCAGACTTCCGGGATCGAGGCTGCCATGACCATGGTCATATCATCGGGGATCGGGATCACCATGCCTTCGGGGACCGCGATCTTTTCGGAATACCCCCCGCCGCCGACCAGCGCGCAGACGCGGTCGCCCGGTTTGAAGGCGGATTTCTCCGGCGTTTCCAGAATGACGCCGGCGACTTCCAGCCCGCACCATTGCGGCCAATCCGGCGGCGAGGCGTAACAGCCGTCCTTCTGCATCAGGTCGGCGCGGTTGACCGCGGCGGCGTGGACTTCGATGATCACTTCGCCCGGTTTCCGCACGGGATCGGGCATTTCGCACCATTGAAAAGCAAGGTTTTTATCCAGGGTCATTGCATACATTTCAGTTTTTCCTCCAGGGTATGTAACCGGCTGCCGCGAGAGTGATTTCATGGACCAGATAATCATGGTCGTAAGAATACGACGGTTTCACTTCTCCGCGGATCACCTGCATCAGTTCCGTCAGCTGGACTTCATAACGGTCGCGCTGCGGCGGGAAGCGGAGCGTATGGACGCCTTTCGGGAAGAGGCCGCGGTCTTCCGGCAATGTCAGTTCGATCTCCACGCTTTTGCCGTCGAACCGTTCCACCGGACTGAATCGGATCGTTCCTTTGGTTCCGCCGATCCTCATGGCGCGTCCCCCGGTGTTGCAGACATCTTTGGAGCACGAACGCAAAGTCACCAGCGCATGCGGATATTCCAGCACCGTCATGCAGTTATTGCGGACCTGATCCGGATATCCCGGCGCGGATTTGAGGAACGAGGTCACGTTGTCGGGACGGCCCATCGCCGCCGCCACGAAGTCGATCAGGTGACAGCCGAGGTTGTACATGATGCCGCCGGGGAATTGTCCGATATATTCCTGATAGATATCATTGCCGTAACAGTGGTTCATATCCGCTTCGATTTCGAAAACCTCGCCGATCAGTTTTTCCCGGATGGCGCGGATGCAGAACTGGAACGCCGGATTGCCGCGGAACATGAATCCCATCTGGAACGGCAGGTTTTTCGCCTTGCAGCCGTCGAGCAGTTTTTTGTAGAGCTTCAGATCTTCCCCGGCGGGCTTGTCCATGTGCATGGGCAGATCGTGTTCCATGCACTTGAGCGCGACCGGGACCAGATCGTTGTTCGGGACTTCGACCGTCACCGCTTCGAGTCCGGGATAATTCAGCGCCTCTTCCAAAGTGAATTTCCGGTAATCGGCATAATAATTCTCGTTGAAGAATTGAGTCAGGCGCGGGGTTTTGCAGAAATCCCGCTCGTCCACGTATCCCAAGATGTTGAAGAGATCAGGACGTTTTTTCATTGAGGCGAACTTGCCGACCGCATGTTCGTGGCAGATGCCGATTTGAATGATATTGAGTTTTTCCATGGTTCAATCCTCCTTGAGCAGATTCCAGTCGAACACGATCCCCATCGGCGGATCCGGTTCGTGCAGCAGCGTGTCATAAAGCGGCGTGCAGTCGGCGGGACTGAGCGTCTTATGGATCAGCGAGGCGAAATCGAACCGGCCCGTGGCGAGATATTTCAGGATCACCTCGTAATCGTCATGTTCGGACCATTCGCCGGGACGCGATTCCGTGGCGGGCCGGTTGCTGGTGTGGGCGCCGATCAGCGTGATGCCGGGCAGATGCACATCCCGGTAGAAATCGATCGGACAATCCGGCACGCGGGTGCAGCCGAGCAGGGAAATGCGGCCCATTTTGGCGGTATAACTCAGCGCCTGTTTCAGCGCGGCGGCCTTGCCGGTCACCTCCACCACGGCATTGATTTTTTTCCCGCCGTTGGCGGCATAGAGCTTTTCCGTGAAATCGGGGTCGCGCGGATCGAAGACGGCGTCCGCTCCGAGCTTGAGCGCCAGTTCGCGGCGTTCGGGCGAAAAATCGCAGCCGAAAACCGGTGCCGCGCCGGAGTATTTCGCCGCTTGAATTGCGATCTGTCCGAGAATGCCCAGTCCGGCAATCATCACGGACTCGCCCATCTGGATCTTCAGCCGCCGTACGCCCAGCATCGGGAACGAGGCTATGTGTGCAATGGACGCATCTTTCAGATTTACCCGGCTGTCGGCGATCTTATGCGCGCCTTTCCACACCGGCGCGGCCGGGGACATGATATAGGAACGGTGTCCGCCCCAAGGCGCGATCACGGCATCGCCCACGGCGAAATTCTTCACGTCGCTGCCGACCTTGACCACTCTGCCGACCGCGCTGTACCCGGGGTAAAACGGAAATGCCTGGCCGGGATTGTTGGCGTTGCCGGAGATCCAGGCGCATTCCGTGCCCGCGCTGACCGCGCTGTAAAGCGTTTTCACCAGAATATGATCCGGACGCAGCGTGTTTTCATCCAGTTCGGCGGTTTCCATGGTGACTTTTCCAGGTGTCCTGGCCACGATGACTTTCACATTCAGCATCTTTCCATCCTCACGTTTATGGTTGTTCAGAAAAAAGTTTTTCGATGATGCGTGCCCGGCCCTGGATCGCTTCATCGTGACCGCCGGTCCGGGAGGACAATACGACTGCCCCGAAATGATTTTCCGGATCCGCGCAGATGGTCTGTCCGGTAAAACCGGTATGATAGATGGTCTTTTTCGAGAGGTTCCGGGGACGGTTTTTTGCCCTCATATCCCAGCCGAACGAGCGGCGGCCGCCGTTTTGGTCGTAGCCGCAGGTCAGGATCAGGTCATAATACCTCGCCGGGAAATGTTTTCTTTCGAGGATATCTTCCAGGAACAGCAGCATATCCGCGGCGGTGGAAAAACAGCTGCCGCTGCCGATGGGGAATCCGCAATTGAAACAGACCGGATCGTTATGTTCGCCTGCCGGCCGGTTCGGGTTCCAATGCTCGACTTCATCCGGACCGGGCCCCGGCGCATTCCATTGCGTCCGGGTCATTCCCAGCGGTTCCCAGATGAGCTTGCGCGCGAGTGTTTCCAGATCCATGCCGGATATCTTTTCCGCAATTCTGCCCAGCAGGATCAGATTGGAGCAGGCATATTCGAAGGCCTGCAGACGCGGGCGGATCGGGCGTTTGTTGAACAGTTCCCGCCAGAAAACCTCCGGATCAACCGAGTCATAGGGTTTGCTGTTGTCGAACCCGCTGACGTGCATGGCCAGGTCGCGAATGGTGATATCGCTGCCATGATCCCAATATTCGGGCAGATAATGGACAAACGGTTGGTCCGGATCCAGTTCTCCCTGATCGATCAGCAGCGCACAGCAGCCGGCGGTGAATACTTTGCCCGTCGAAGCCATGTCGAAACGGGAATCGGGTGTCATCATCTTTTCCGCCGGATGGATGCACTGTTTGCCGAGAGCCTCGATCTTTCTGTTCCGGGTGTCGGCAAAAACGATTCCCTGGATCAGTCCCGAATCGATCTGGTTCTGTGCTTCCGCCAGGGCATTCCTGACCGCGGGGGTCATTCCGTTTGCATTCATATGAAGCTCCGCAATGTCTTCCGTTATCTCACCAGCAGATGCCCGCCGTCGATCACGTGGGCCGAGCCGGTGATGAACGCCGCCTTGTCCGAGCAGAGATAAAGGATGAAATCGACCAGTTCGATCGTTTCCGCCGCCCTGCCGAGCAGAGTTTTCATTTTCGCCATTCCCGGACGGGTCAGGACGGGTCCCGGGATCACGCAGCAGGAGCGCACATTATGGGGTGCGCCGAGGATGGCGAGGGATTTCGTCATGCCGCGCATGGCGCTTTTTTCCGCGGAGTAATCCAGCGAGGCTCCGCCGCCGCCTTCTTCGCCCGTGACCGATCCGAAATTGATGATGACGCCGCGTTTGCGTTTCATCATTCCGGCGAGGACGGCGCGGCAGCAGTAGATGGCGCCGCGCAGATTCACATCCAGTCCCCAGTCGATCACTTCGATCGGCAGTTCCTCGAAACTCTTATGACAGTTGCAGCAGCGTCCGGAATAGCCTCCTGCGCAGTTCAGCAGGATATCGACCGCACCAAAGGTCTCGACGGCTTTCTTTTCCGCCTGTTCGACTTCCGCGTAGTGACGGATGTCCACGACCAGCGGGAGGACGCTTCCCCCCGCGGCCCGGATCGCCGCGGCCTCGGTCTCCAAAAGTTCCTTGTTGACGTCGCAGAGGACGACATTCGCGCCGGCTTCCGCCAGTTTTTTCCCCGAGAGGAGTCCCATTCCGGAGGCGCCTCCGGTGATCATTGCGGTTCTGCCTTTGAATTCCGGATAATCCATGATTTTCTCCTTTTCAGATGATCCGGTTCGGATTCAGATGTTGCCTGAGGGTTTCCAGTCGGTCCATTTCGGACCGAGGATGCGTCCGCCGTCCACCGGGAGGTCCGCGCCGGTGATATACCCGGAATCATCCGAGGCGAGGAATACAATAGCCCGGGCGACTTCATCCCCGGTGCCGGTGCGGCGCAGCCAGGTGCTGTCGTGCGGTCTGGAGACATCCTGGATCATTCCGGGCGAAACGCTGTTCACCGTGATGCCGCAGGTCCCCAGTTCCATGGCCATGGTCTTGGTCAGCATGATGACGCCGCCTTTGGCCGCGGAATACGCGCAGAATCCCGGCAATCCGACCTCGCCGGCTATGGAACCCAGATTGATGATCCGCCCGTAGCCGTTCTTCCGCATCGACGGGATAAATGCCTGCGATACGCGGAAGACGCTGGTCAGGTTCAGTTCGATCACTTCCAGCCATTGCTCGTCGCTGGTATCCAGAATACTGCCTCTCGGCCATTTCCCGGCGTTGTTCACCAGAATATCCACTTTACCCGCCTCGGACAGAACTTTCTGCGCACTTTCGATGATCTGTCCGCGGTCCATCACGTTCAGCTGGACCGGATGCGCCGTGATCCCTTTCTTTTCCAGATCGGCGCATAATGTTTCCAATCCGGAGAGATTGATGTCCGCCAGATAGAGCTTCACTCCGTGCTTGCCGAATTCTTCCGCGAGCGCACGCCCGATCCTGCCGGCCGCGCCGGTGATGAATGCCGTTCTCTTTTCAAATTTCATGGACAGACCTCCTGTTTATCATTTCAGATCGCCGATATCCCAATGGAAATTATCCATTACGCCTTTGAACGAGCGGATGGTCGGCTGGTTGTAGGATTGATTCGCCGGATAATCATGCACCGCGAATTCGATGGCGGCTCCGAGCTGCGGTCCGATATACCGGATGAACCGGCCGAATTGACCGCTGCCCAGGAAGACGAACGGCTTGTCCAGCTCCTTGTGCAGCAGGAGCAGGGTGCGGACGCCTTCGAGCATCGCCTGTTCGGTATTCGTCGCGACCACGATCTTCAGGATGTCCGCACCTCGGGAGGACTGTTCGCGCAGATGGGCGAGCACCTCTTCCGCGCTCCGTTCGGTCGAAGTCATGTGCGAGGACATGATCACTTTCGCTCCGAGCTTGTGGATGCGGGAAATGAGCGCTTTCTGCTTTTTGATGGCTGCAGGATCGTGCGTCAGTTCCAGCGGGGAGGGGTCGTAAAGGTCGCCCATCACGTCGATCACTTCCGCGCCGCATTTCGCCGCCAGCAGGAGATATTTCTGCCGGGCTTCGTCGTCCGCACCCAGAAAACGGTCGCTGCGGTAATCGATGAACATGAATGGCAGCTGGACGGAATTGATGACGGCGCGGAAATTCTCTTCGGTCCGCTGTTCCGGCGGCATCTTCTGCAGTTCGATGGCGATCGCGTCGGCGCCGTCCATCTCCCCGGCCCGGGACAGCCCGACGGCCTCGCTGATGCTTTCCGGCGCACACAGCAGAGTGACCGCCGCATCCTGTCGATTGAAAAATGAATGTTTCATCCGATTCCTCCTTGATCAATGGTTTGCCAGGTATTCATCCATGGCGGTGTTGACCCGCCAGGTGCAATCCTTCGGACAGCGTGAGATCTCATATTTGAGGCCGTCATAGAGTTTCTTCAGCGATTCCTGTTTCATGCCGGTGGCGGCCAGCACCTTGGAATTGTCCATGATCCGGTCGAACAGCCGGTCGCATTCGAGCTGCCAGCGGACAGCGCGGGAATTGGGATCGGGATTGAGGATCCGGATATAATCCTCCTGATCGATCCAGACCGATTCCAGACCGCAGATGTCCTTGTAATAATCGGCGATCTCGCCCCAGGTGTGATGTTCGGCGGTGCAGACGCTGAACACTTCGCCGAGCGCCTTTTCATTGAAGAGCAGTTTCGCGATCATGAGTGCCACGTCGCCGCCCCAGCTCATGGTGGCCTGGATATTTCTGGCGGATTCGGGCACGACGGTTTTTTTGCCGGCGAAAGCGCGACCGACCGTGTTGGGCGCTTCCAGCGTGACCAGCTGGTAGCGCATGAAGGAATACGTGATCGCGGGCCGGATGATGGTCCAGCGGTTTTTCGGCAGGGTATGGATGATGTTTTCGCCGCGCGCCTTGTAAACGCAGTAATCGTCCGAATTGCGGAGAATGATGTCATCGGCCGTATCCAGCAGCCGGGGGGAGGTTTCCCGGACGGGATGTTCCTTGTTGTCGTAGATCCGGTAGCTGGAAAGGTAGATGTAATGGCCCGTGCTGTTCACCAGGGCCGGCAGATAATATGCCAGGGACTCGGTTTTGTAGATCATGAAATCCACGATGCCGTCGTATCCGCCGGCGAGGAGCTGCCGGAAGAAGACAGGATCTTTCGCATCCGCCTTGAGGTATTTGACATTGGACCAGGAAGACTGCTGTTCGACGAGCGCGACGGCGTCCACCTGATAATCCATTTCCGCGAGGTAAGGGATGAGATACTGTCCCATTGCGCCGGTGGCGCCGATCACCAGAACTTTTTTCGCCATGATCCTTCTCCTTGAAAGTTAGATGCAGAACCGTGCATAGTGATAAAGTAATGCCGTTTTCATCATAAACAATTCCGTTTTGAACTTTTTAAAGAATTTTTTCATGAAAACCTGTCCTTGATTTCAGAAAAAATGGTGTTATATTGCAAATAAAGCAGAAAAGGAGAAAATATGTCATGAAGATACAGGAAATCGCCCGGCTGGCCGGAGTGTCGCCTTCCACCGTTTCCCGCGTGTTCAGCCATCATCCCAATATCAGCGATGAGATCCGGGAGAAAGTATTGGCCGTGGCCCGCAAATATGCTTACCATCCGCGTCTTTCCAGCCGGCAGCGCAATGTGGTCATCATCACGCCGTATTCCTCGGTCTATCCGGTGCAGTGCTGCGTGGAAATGATCCTGATGGCGCTGACGCGGGAACTGCCGCGGCGGGGATTCCGGCTGGAAGTGCTCCCGCAGGACAATCTGGAACGGCTGGACAGCATCCAGTTCTGCGCCGCCGCCGCGATCGGGGCCGAGCCCGGCGATTTCGCCAGCTGGTCCGAACGCTTTCCGGTTCCCCTGATCATTATCGACCGCGAGGCGAAAAAACTTTCGACCGAGGTGTATCTCGTGCGTTCGAATGAGGCGCAGGGGATGGAGCTGGCCATCGATCATCTCTGCCGCAGCGGCTGCCGGAAAATCGGCTGCATCATCCACGGCCGGCCCGGCACGGGCAATGCCGATATCCGTTACGAATCCATCCGGCAGTCGCTGAAAAAACATGATCTGCCCTGCGATTCCACCCTGATCCAGTTCGGTAATGACGAAGAATATCTCGAACTGACCGGCAAGCTGCTCCGGCGCAATGTGGATGCCCTGTTCTGTCCCGGCGGCAGCGGCGGCATTCTCTGCGCCTATGCCATGTCCATGTTCGGACGGAAAATTCCGGAAGACATTTCTCTGATCGCCTCGGAGCAGACCTTTTTTTCGCGTTACGGCACGCCGCCGCAGACCACGATCACGCCGGACTATCCCGCGCTCGCCGGTGCGGTGGCGGATGTGATCGAAGCCCGGATCGAAGGCCGCAAAGCCCCCGCCCGGACCATCCTGCCGTACCTGCTGATCCAGCGCGAAAGCGTCAGGCTCCCCTGAAGACTGAATGATCGGACGGAACGGAAAATGAATTTGATTCTGGGACTGGATATCGGCACCACCAAAACTGCCGCGGTGCTGTTCGACACGGATACGCTGCACTGTGCCGCTTGCACGGGGATCGTTCATCATGCAGACGAAGGACCCGGACGGCAGAGTCCGGCACGCCATCTGGCGGCCGTGCGCGAGGCTGTCAATGCGCTGCCTGCAGATTTGCGCCGGGCAGTGTGCGGCATCGGCGTCAGCACACAGATGCACGGCGTCCTCTGCTGGAACACTGTTCCCGGCGAGAACTCTCCGCTTTACACATGGCAGAGCCATACTGACGATCTGGAAATCCTGCGAAAACTGCCCGGGTGCGGACGGTTGCGTCACGGGTTCGGCGGTGCTTCGCTGGGAATGTTGGCCCGCACCGGAGATTTGAAAAAATGGACCCGCTGCGGGACCATTGGAGACTATGCGGTCTGTCATCTGACCGGCAGAAATGAAGCGGTCATGGACCGCACCAATGCCGCCGGCTGGGGGTTGATGGATTTCGATGCGGAGGATTTTGATCCGGCAGCGGTAACGGCGCTCGGCATTCCCTTCGGGATGCTTCCGCATGTGTTTCCGCCCGGTTTCCGGGCGGGCAGTCTCTGCCCCGAATGGAGCAGACTGCTCGGCGTTCCGGAAGGCGTCGAAGTAAAAGCCGCTTTGGGCGACAATCAGGCGAGCGTGCTGGCGGCGGTCCGGGATCCGGCCCGGGACATTTCCCTGACGCTGGGAACCGGTGCGCAGATCTCGGTCGTGGTCCCGAATCAGACTGCAAAACTCTGGACGGACCGTGTGGAACTGCGTCCTTATTTCGGCGAAAATGTGCTGGCGGTGGGGGCTCCGCTATGCGGCGGTGCGGTCTGGTCCGCTCTGATGAATTTCTGGAAGAGCGGATTTGCCGCCGCCGGTCAGGCTCCGGATGATGAAACACTGTTCCGGATGCTGGATGCGGCGGCGGAACGGGAACTCCGGTCGCCGGACCTGCCGCATTTTTCGCCCAGTTTTCTGGGGGAACGCGAGGATCCGGATGCGAGGGGCGAATTGAGCTGCCTCACGCTGGAAAACTTCAGCTGCGGCAAAGTCGCTGCGGCCCTGGCGCGCGGTCTGGCGGAAAATCTGCGCCGGATGCTGCCGCAGGAACTGTTGGCGGGAAAAAACTGTCTGGCGGTTTCCGGCAACGGATTCCGCCGAAACACCTCATTATGTCTGGCGGCAGAACTGGTTTTCGGTCTGCCGCTGGTCAAGTGCGAATTTTCCGAAGAGGCCGCCTGCGGCGCCGCCATGACTTTCCTGCCCGGCTTATGATTTTTCTTTACTGAAGATTTTCCAGGGGGATCGCGGTCAGGATTGCACCGCGCGGACCGTCGGTTTGCAGTGCGAACATGGGGCGAATGGGTCGAATGAGGCGAATGAGGAAAGCAAACGCACGAAAAAGCACACTGGATGTTTCACCAGTGTGCCGGAAATGAGTTATCAGTTTTTCAAAAGGAATAAATCAGTCCCATGCAGGATCGATTTTCTGAGGTTTCCCTGTGAGTATTGCATCATAAATGGATTCCCACAATGCCGGTTCATCTGAATGACAATGAGGACTCTCCTTAAAAATAGACCGGTAGATTGTTACGACTTCATACTTACTGATGCTTCGGAGATAATTTCTCGAAAACACTTTGTCTGATCCGGTATTGTTTGTTCCGACTGTTGCCATTCTTTTGTTTGCTCCAACAATTCATTTAATAATTTAACATCAAATCTCTAATTGTCAATCATTGAAAAATTCAAAATGATGTCTTGCCAGATATCCGTAAACATCCGTAAATCTCCGTTCATGAGCCGCATAGGCCTCATTCGCCCCATGATAACCCGGTTTTCGCACCGGTCCGGCGGGGCGGATCTTACCCCTGGCGGGGTTCGCCGATGATGGTGTAGCGGTCGTTCTTCAGACATTCGACCAGATCGGCCATGTCATGGATCTGGTCATCCGTGACGATGGCGCTGGTGCCGGCATGTTCCGTCCTATGGCAGTCGGAACCGGCGATTTTGTGCAGACTGTGTTTTTCCGCCCAGGCCAGGGCGATGTCATTGCGGCTGTCATGGTTGGGATGCGTATTCTGGACTTCGATGCCGAAAAGATATTTCGGGTCGATGACGGTCATGCCGTTGCGGAAGGGATGGGCCTGATAGAACAGGAAACCGTTTTCCCTGGCAACGTCGCCGAATGCCGCCGGACCCATGGTGAAAAGGTCGGGACAGCTGTGCGTGAATTCCTCGGTCATGCCGAACACGAGATAGTCGTTGGCGTTTTCATCGAACCGCAGTTCATATCCGCCGAGGACGATCAAATGGTTATCGGCGCCGATCTTCTGCGCCCGCCGGATCCAGTCGTGATAATCCTGCAGGTAATCGCGGCCGCCGTTGTCCGTATAGTAACCTTTGGAAATATTGTTGAAATGGTTGGTCAGCACGAGCACGTCGTATTTCCTGGCGCTGTAGAGGGAGATGAGTTCTTCGAGTGAGAGTTTTCCGCACACGGAAAAGCCGGCGGAATGGGCATGCAGTTCGATTTTCATAAACAGCGGATTTACCTTTCTGAAATTATTGCGCGATAATATACATTCGCCCATCCGGGTTGTCAATGGTCCGGAACCGGAAAAACGGGGAAGGTCAGTTCACAAGGCGGAATTGACCAGCAGGCAGGAGACGCAGTCGCCGGCGGTGTCGGCGCAATACCGTTTGTGGATGTGCAGACAGCCCTGGACGGCCGCGGCATTGTCGAAGATCTCCAGCCGGGGATCGTTTTCGGGGAACCAGCGGCGGACGGCATTTTTGAAGACCCGGTTGTTTTTCTGTGCTTTGAGCAGCAGAGGCAGGGCGAGCGCTTTCTTTTCCAGTTCCGGATCATTGTCCAGCTTGGCGAAGGCCAGCAGGGACGGCACAAACACGTCGATCAGCAGCGTTTCGGCCCGTTCGGAACCCAGGACGGCCGCTTTTTTCGGAAGTTCGTCCGCCCGGAAGGAACAATGCGTATCCCAGAACGGATCGGAGAAGACCAGCTTTTTGCGGAGCTGCTTCAGAAACATTTCGGGAGACAGTTTCCGGAGCTCACCGGCCAGGGCGGGGAGGGGATCGGCGGAGAACTGGCGCAGGAATTCCGCCAGCATGGTGATGCGGCGTTCGGGCGAATTGAGCGGCCGGACGGCGTCCCTTTTCCAGCTGATGGGCGGGGCGGCCGTGAGCCGCAGGCTCCAGAATTCATCCCAGAGCAGACGGACGCGGCTGCGGATCGGGTCCGGCAGTTCGAGTTCGGCGGGATCCGGCAGCAGCGTGGACTCTCCCCACAGCAGTGCCTCGAAATGAGCCTGAAAAACCTCGGGGGAATATGGTTCGAGCCGCCGCAGCAGTTCGGCGAATTCATCCTGATTGCGTTTGTAACCGGCGGCGCGGAAGAGCACCTGGCGGAACGCGGGACCGGAGCCTGACCGGATCAGGGTCTCCAGCACGGCCGTACTTTTGGCCTGGATCCGTTCCATGCCGGCGTCGGTGAAAAAACTGCGGAGCTGTCCGCGGTCCATGTAGGGGAAGATCCGGCAGCGGCAGATGTTTCCGGCGCGCCGTTCCAGCATTCCCGGAGAAAGGCGGCAGACGGGGATATCGGCGAGCGCATTGCCTTCTTCTCGGCCGGACAGGTCGTCCTCTTCCACCACATGCAGGATCACATTGGCGTAAGCGGCGTCGGCCAGATGTCCGTGGCGGATGTAATCGGAACTTTTCCGGTGGAGTTCGATGTCGCCGCGCAGGATTTTGCCCTGATAACGGATCTTGGCGTTTTTGAAATCGGGACCGGCTTCATGGTTCCATTCGCCGCGGGAAAGGATCTCTACGCGGGCCCCGCCGGATTCGGTCAGCACTGCCCCGTCGGCCAGATGATCCCAGCACGACTGGAAGGCCGCCTCATACAGCGCTTCCGGATCATGGATGACAAAAGAATCCGATTTATTTTCATTTTCCATTTGCTTTTTCCCGTCCGAAGGTTTATGCTACCGGATGACAACAGAGAGGAATATTCACCGTGAATGTCAAAAAATCAAGTTTTTTTCTGATTTGTTTTGCAATTATTTTGATATTTGCCGCCATCCTGTACCATCACCGGACCGCAGCTGAACCGGAGCGGCCGGGCCGTCTGCTGAAAATCGGGCAGTCCCGCCGCCGCAACGAGGTGGTCCGGGCAATCGAAAAAGCGCTGCCCGCGGTGGTCAATATCAGCACGGAAAAGGTGCTGGACAATGAAAACATGGACGATTCCGGCGATTTCAGCATCCTGCAGCAGCTGTTCGACAAATTCCTGCGTTCGCAGAAAAGCGCCGCCGGCTATTCGCTCGGCAGCGGCTGCATCATCGATCCTTCCGGACTGATCGTGACCAATGCCCATGTAGTGGACCGCGCCGCCAGGATCATGATCACTTTGAACGGCGGTAAAAATTACGGGGCGGAGATCATCGCGGACGATCCGGTGAACGATATCGCCCTGCTGAAGATCAGCGATCCGCCGCCGAATCTGCCGTCCATCCGCTGCGACAATTCCGGCCGGCTGTATCTGGGGGAAACCGTCATTGCCGTGGGCAATCCGTTCGGGCTGGACAGTTCGATCACGGTCGGCGCCCTCAGCGGCACCCGCCGCCGTTTCACCTATCATGGCAAAGTGATTTTCTCCGATATCCTGCAGACCGATGCGATCGTTTATCCGGGCAACAGCGGCGGTCCCCTGATCAACATCGACGGCGAAATGATCGGCATGAACATGTCCTCCTACGAAAATGCGCCGGGGATCGGGTTTGCCATTCCGCTTTCCCGGATCGAAAACCTGCTGGCGAAATGGATGCTGCCCGAGCGGTTCGGTCTGTGTTCGCTGGGGATCGTGCCCGCCTGGCGGAAAGACGAACTCGGACAGCGGATGATCGTGATCGGCGATATCCTGCCCGGTTCTCCCGCGGCGCGTGCCGGCTTGCGCAAAGGTCTCCGCATCATCCGCTTCAACGGCAGAAAAACGCCCGATCTGCTGGCCCTGAGCCGGAGGCTGATCCGGCTCAGAAAAAACGATGCGGTCACCCTGGAAACTTCCGGCGGAACTTTTCACCTGACCGTGGCGCCGCTGCTGTCCGGCGATCCGCTGCAGACGGCGAAGGAAAAACTGGCGCTGAACCTGACCCCGCTGACGCCCGCCCTGACCCGGGAACTGGGATATCCCCTGGATTCGGGGCTGCTGGTCGCGGACCGGATGGCCGACACGCCGCCGGAGATCCGCCGCGGCGATCTGCTGCTGAAACTCGGATCCGATGCGATCCGCAATTCCAATGACCTGGCCGCCCGGCTCAAGACCCTTCATTACAACGACCGCGTGCCCGCCGTTTTCCTGACCACGGTGGTTTACCGCGGCCGGAGCTATCTGGCCAAACGCAATGTGACGCTGACCGTGCGGTAAGGTTTTTCGTGTCGGATCCGGTTACTTCAGTTGGAGGATCCTGGCCGGTTTCCCGCTGTCATCCAAATAGATTCTGACCTCGATATTCCGGTCTGAAATATTCAGTATGGCAAAACCGGATTTGCGGAAGAAAAACTCCCCATCGTATTTCCCGGCGGATTCAATTTCTGATAATTCTTCAAGCAGAGCCTGGCCGTGTTTACTGGAAAAAAGTCTTTTTTTGGTCATCTTCAGATATTGATCCCAGTTGCATTTTTCGGACAATGAATTGCCAAAAAACTTTCGGATCAACCGACCGTTATGCCAGTCTTCCCCCACGCTGGTAAAGACGATCTGCGTGATCTTCCCATTTTTGGTCGACCGGGTGATCCGTGAAAACTGATGGGTGTGTGCAGCCAGCACAAAGGCACGTTTTTTCTCCAACATGGCGGCAATTTCCGGATAATGGGGAATCAATGTCAGCGGACTCCGGTCAGCCGCCGGAAAAAGGGGATAGTGGGTCAGCAGAAAGACGTATCTCGTTTTCGGATGGTCCGCCAGGGTTTTTCGGAGAAAAGCCGATACTTTTTCTGCTTTTTCGAAACAGTCAACTGCGACAAATAAATCCGGTCCGATGCAGAAACAATAATTCCCGTTTTTCAATGTTTTCCGATCCAATTCTTTTGCCTGACGGGGGAGCAGAACTTTGCGCACAGGTCCCATACTTTCACTATGGCGCTGACGCACATCATGATTGCCGATCACCGTATAAAGAGGCTCATTCGGGAAGTAATTTTTCAATGTCTGGAATGCATATCTGAACATCTGTTCGTGCAAAAGCTCCGATTCACATTCACCATTGGTCAAATCTCCGAGCTGAAGCACCCCCTTTACCGGTTCTGATTTTATTTGTTTGCGGGCCGCCGAGAGCAGCTCCGGAGACTTTTTCCTCCACATGCTGATATATTTGTTGATTGAGCGTTGTTTTTTCGGATATGGCAACGGATTATACCTCTGATTTGTATAATGAATATCCCCGAGAACTAGAAGACGGTAGGTGATTTCTGCTTCATTTGCCACAAGGCCGAAGACGGTGAAATACAATGTGAAAACGATTAAGACGAACAGTTTTGTCATTTTAACTCTCCCGATTTCCATAAGAAAATTTTATTCTTTCTGGTTATAACCGTCCGGTTTTCATCCACTGTGTCATAACCTGACGATTTTTAGCATGTCGGCTGCTGCGCTGTATATCTCAAGCCGTCCTTCCGGCTGGCAGTCGAGTTTTTTATTACCAATAGAAATAATATATACCAATAGAAATAAAAAGTCAAATATCAAATCAGAAAAGATTTATTTTTGCCTGAGGGAAAGATATATTGGCTGAAAATATAACCGTCCGCAATCAATGTTTATCAGGAGAGCAACTTATGGACAACTGCGACCGGATCAAGAAAGCATTGCAGCAATTGTGCTGGGCAAAAGGCGGAAGCTCTCAAGTCAATTATGCACGAAAAGTCGGATTGACCCAATCCTATTTGAGCGGAATCATCAGCGGCAGGAAAACCAGCCGGCTGCCGCTGGAAACCATGGAGAGAATTTTTCCGGATCTGGTGGTTCTGCCATTCGGACTGAACGATGCCGAATCCCCTTTGGAAAAAGAAATCTTCAACGCCTTGGGCCGCTTGAGTGAAACAGATAAAATCAAAGTACTTGCGATGATTTCTGCGAATTTTCCCTATGCGGTTGAGCTGCCGGCAAAACATAAGAAGTAAGTTGCTGAAACTCGGATCCGATGCGATCCGCAATTCCAATGACCTGGCCGCCCGGCTCAAGACGCTCCATTACAACGACCGGGTGCCTGCCGTTTTCCTGACCACGGTCGTGTATCATGGCCGGAGCTATCTGGCCAAACGCAATGTGACGCTGACCGTCCGATAAACAGATTTGCCGGTTATCTTTCTTTTTTAGCTTGCAATTACATCATTTTTATGATATGTTACTTGTCATATTATTTAACCGGAATAATTCAAGACAAGGAGACATAGGAAACCATGATCCCGTTCATCGATTTGAAAAAACAGTACCGGCGGATCGAAAGCCAGGTCGACAAGGCCATCAAAAACGTGCTCGAACATGGGCAGTATATCCTCGGTCCGGAAGTGGCGGAACTCGAAAAACAGCTGGCCGAACTCGCCGGGACGAAATACTGTCTGGCCTGTTCCAGCGGGACCGATGCCCTGCTGATGGCTTATATGGCGCTCGGATTCAAGACCGGGGACGCCGTCTTCACTACGCCCTTTACCTTTTTCGCCACGGTCGAAATGATCGCGCTGACCGGTGCCACGCCCGTTTTCGTGGATGTCGATCCGGTGACCTACAACATGGATCCGGCGAAACTGCGCGACGCCATTGTGAAAGTCCGCGCCGAAGGTAAACTGAACCTGAAAGCCATCGTCCCGGTGGATATTTTCGGTCAGAGCTGCGATTACGATGCCATCACGGCCATCGCGAAGGAATTCGGCCTGCCGATCGTGGAAGACGGCGCACAATCCATGGGCGCACTTTACAAAGGCAAACGCGTTCCCTCGTTCGGCACCATCGGCTGCACCAGTTTCTTCCCCGCCAAACCCCTCGGCTGCTACGGCGACGGCGGTGCGGTGTTCACCAATGACAAAGCGCTGTATGACCGCATGTTCTCCATCCTCGTGCACGGCCGCGGGGGCGACAAATACGACAATGTCCTGATCGGACTGAATGCGCGTCTCGACACCATTCAGGCGGCGGTCCTGCTGCAGAAACTGACCCTGTTCAAGGAAGAGATCGAACTGCGTCAGACCGTGGCGGCCAACTATGCCAAAGCGCTGGCGGGCCTGGTGCAGATCCCGGCCGTGGCCAAGGACTGCGTGTCGGTCTGGGCCCAGTACTGCCCGCGGTCCAAAGATTTCGCGAAGATCCAGGCCGCGCTCAAGGAAGGCGGCATCCCGTCCGCACGTTATTATCCAATCCCGATGCACCTGCTCAAGGCCATGGAATATCTCGGATACAAAAAAGGCGACATGCCCGTTGCGGAAGCCATCGCCGAAGATATTTTCGCGCTGCCGATGCATCCCTACCTGGATGCGGAGACCATCGAAACGATCAGGAAAATCGTGCGCAGCGCCCTGTAAGCAGGTTCAACTTGTAGCGGAGGATAAAAATGTTTGGTTTTTACCGAATTGCGGCATGTGTGCCGGTGGTCCGCGTGGCAGATCCGGCGTTCAATGCGGAACAGATCCTGTCCCTGGCAAAAAAAGCAGCCGCAGACCGCGCCTCCGTTCAGCTCTTTCCAGAACTGGCGCTCAGCGCCTATTCCTGCGGCGACCTGTTCCACAACGGCACGCTGCTGGACGGAGTGGAACAGGCGGCGGAACGGCTCTGCCGGGAAACGGCGGACCTGGATTCGATCCTGGCAGTCGGTGCGCCGGTGCGGTATCGGAACCGCCTCTTCAACGCCGCCCTCATCCTCCAGCACGGCAAGATTCTCGGCATCGTGCCGAAAACCCATCTGCCCAATTACCGCGAATTCTACGAAAAACGGTATTTCTCCTCCGGATACGGCATCCGGAACACCACCGTCGATTTTGCCGGACAGACCGGCATCCCGTTCGGGACCGATCTGCTGTTCGATGCGGGCGGCGATCTGCGGATCGGCGCGGAGATCTGCGAGGACATGTGGAGCACGGTGCCGCCGAGTTCGCTGCAGTCGCTCGCTTCCGCCACGCTGCTGCTGAACCTTTCCGCCAGCAACGAACTGGTCGGCAAGGCCGATTACCGCCGCAGTCTCGTGCAGGGCTTGAGCGCACGCTGCGTCGCCGTCTATGCTTACGCTTCCGCCGGCGTCCATGAATCCACCACCGATATCGTCTGCGGCGGACATTGCATCGTCGCGGAAAACGGCGCGGTCCTGCTCGATTCCGAACGGTTCCAGCGCGAAAACGTCTTTTATACCGCCGACGTCGATCTGGCGCGCGTCAGCGCCGCCCGGCTGGGCGACAGCCCGTTCGCCGACAGCGCCGCGACCACGGCATTTCCGGAATTCACCTTGGTGAAAGCGGTTCAGCCGCCCGTTCCCGAACTGGCGCAGATCCGCCGGACTTACGACCGCAAACCGTTCGTTCCCGCCTCGGATGAACAGCGCAAGACGCGCTGCCGCGAGATCTTCGCCATCCAGACGGCCGGTCTGGCCAAACGCGTGGAACATACCCATGCGAAAAAACTGGTGATCGGTATTTCCGGCGGACTGGATTCCACGCTGGCCCTGCTGGTGTGCGTGCGCACCATGGAACTGCTCCAACGGCCAGCCTCGGATATCATCGCGATCACCATGCCCGGATTCGGCACCACGGACCGCACTTACCACAACGCGGTCAACCTCTGCAAAGCACTCGGCGCCGAACTGCGCGAGATCAGCATCGCCGAAGCCTGCCGCGAGCATTTCCGTTCCATCGGACACGATGAAAAAGTGCACGATGTGACTTACGAAAATTCACAGGCCCGCGAACGCACGCAGATCCTGATGGACGTGGCCAACAGCGAAAACGCGCTGGTGGTCGGCACCGGCGACCTCTCCGAGATCGCCATGGGCTGGTGCACCTACAACGGCGACCATATATCCATGTATGCGGTAAACTGTTCCATTCCGAAAACCCTGATCCGTTATCTGGTGGCGTTTGTCGCGGACGAATCCGAAAAGACGGTCCGCGATCTGCTTTATGACGTGATCGACACGCCGGTCAGTCCGGAGCTGCTGCCCGCGGACGAGGCCGGCAGGATCCGGCAGAAAACCGAGGATATCATCGGTCCGTATGAAGTGCACGATTTCTATCTGTATCATTTCTTCAAATACGGGGCCGGTCCGGAAAAACTGCTGTTCCTGGCGAAACGAGCCTTCGGGGATCTGCCCGAGGCGAAACTGAAAGACTATCTGAACACGTTTCTGCGCCGTTTCTTCACGCAGCAGTTCAAGCGGAGCTGTTCCACGGACGGGCCGAAAGTGGGCACGGTCTCGCTGTCGCCGCGCGGCGACTGGCGCATGCCCTCGGACGCCTCGTTCGACCTGTGGAAATCACTCCTCGGCTGAATTCGTTTCCGTCTGCGAAAAGGGATGCCTTTGCGTCTGCTCTCTGACTCAGTGTCTGATTCCGATGAGCATGAAAGTCCCGCCGTCGAGCTCAAATTCATCCAGCTGCTTCCGAGTGAGCGGTTGGTCGTTCCAAAGATCGTGGAAGTTTGCCGAAGATTCCCGGATGCCCATTTTTTGGAAATCGATCTTCAGACCGGCTTTCTGCCGTTTCCGGGTAAAGTTGCCGGCGGCGATCATTACTTGGTATGGTGCATCAGGGTCTTTCCATTGATACCAGCTGGCATAGGTGCGCGGACTCCCGGAGGAAAGGGCATCGTTCCGCCAGTAAGGATGGAATTCAGCCTTGCTCAGGTGAACTTTTCGATAGATCTTCCACAACTGGTCGACGATGCGGGTGCAGACATAATGGCCCCATACGCTGATGTCATGGACGACCATCGGCGTGAGGGCATGGAGAGTCATGGGAACATCCGTGCGGAAATTCAGATGTTTCATGGATGGGGTAAGCATGACCGCCCGGCCGTTTTGCAGGATGAATTTGAAGGCGACGCCGCATCTGTACTGATTGTAAGTGGTCTGATATTCTTCCGGCGCAATGCCTTCGCAATAGCCGAATTCATAATTGGCCTGGCAGAGCTTGCAGGTATTTTCACCGGGAGCGAAGAAATCGGTGATATGGGTCATGGGCATGTAAGCCACATGGCAGTGGATCATCATGTCGCCGCCGTTTTTGTGGCAGGTCTTGTAGCAGCGCATAAAGAAATTGCGCAGTCCGAGGGCGTCATTGCTCAGGTATTTCTGGCCGAAGGCGTCAATTCCGGCGCAGCCGTGTTCCGTGTTTTCACAATAGCGGACCACCGAAAGATCGAAATACAATCCGTTATAGTTTTTGAGCCGTTTCATGGCATCGTCGCACCACCAGCTCCAGAGATCCGCGGGTGCATCGGTCGCATTGGAACAGAAAAGATAACTCATCTGGCTGATGCCGAGTTTTTTCCCTGTGAACATGGCGCCGGGCTTGCTGAGTGTTTTTTTATCCCAGTAATCGAAATCCGGTGCATAATCGGAAAGGTGTCCCGGCGTGGTGTACATGTGATTCTTCACTTTCCGCGTTGCGTTGTGCCTGGCAAATTCCTTGAAATCCCGGGGATAACATCCGTTGAAAACGGAAGCGTCGTCTATTCTGGGACGGTCATGTCCGCAGCCGGTATTGCCGAATTCGTGGGTGGTTTCAGAGCATTTGCCGAAACTGAGATAATTCACTTCGCGGAAATTCGGCGGCATCGGTCGGGAGGGTGTTGCCTGAAAGACCATGGTGTATCCGGCTTTCGAGGACAGTTCGGCTGGACGCGTGATGATGTTCAGGGAAATTTCCGTGCGCTCTCCCTTCCTCTCCGCGGTCAAGGGTTTTTCTCCAGGCTGGTTTACCCAGTTGGCATTGGATTTTACCCAGAAAAACAGACCTTTGTCAAAACCGCTGAGCCAGATCGTATTATTTTTTCTGGAGGCATTTTCCGGAAGCAGGGAAACGCTTACTTTGCCGTTTTTCCAGGGGATGAGTTCCGGATTATAGGCATATTCCGAACATTCCTTCGGCATGCCGTAAGTTATTTTCATGTCCTTTATGAGATGTCCGGATTTCGGATCCAGGCTCCATTTGAGCAGATACATGCCGTCGAACCAGAGTTCGGATTCATAGACGGCCGGAACGCCGTCGACGGTTCCTTTCCCGGCAAAACACCAGCGGTCCTGCCGTTTGTCGGTGATCTGCCAGTTTTCCCATTTTGCGTTCTTTCCGTTCATACTCAGAATGGGCGGGCGGATCAGCAGGTCGGTTCCGGCTGCGGTGATCTGGGTCGGAAACGGCGATTGACCGTCGAAATAGTATTCGCGGTTCCAGACTTTGAATGAATTTTTGCCGGTCTGGATGACCCCGGTCCATGGCTCCGGCACGGTGGAATCATGGGCAATTTTCTGCTGATAAGGCCGAAGGTCCGGCATCCGGTAGGAAATGGTGCGGGACAGGTCATCCGCCTGCGCAGTCAGACTGTAAGTTCCGGACGGCAGATCAGCCGGGAAGTCGATTTCCGTTTTGCATTGCGGTTTTCGGGTGCTGAATTCGCCCCGGCTCCAGATTTTGCCGGACTGGTCTTTCAGCTCGATCGTCCCCTTGATCCCATTTTTCGCGATGGCGGCCAATCTTGCTCCGCCGGCATTGGAGAAGTCAACGGACAGTTCGATTTTTTTTCGTTTCAGCGCGGTGTTGAATGACAGTTCCATTGGAAAATCCACGGTATAATCAACATGATATCTGTAAACCTGACTGCTACCGGATCTCGCCTCAATATCCAGCGACTGTTCCCCGGCGGGCAGCATCATCTGCCAAGGATTCTTTTTCAGGTCACCGGGATAGGTGCTGCGGTAACCGCTCAAAGGCAGATAAGAGGCTTTGACCTTGACATTGGCGGAAGCCTTGACCTGTAGATCCAGATTTCCGCGGCCGAGATCACCGATTTTTTCGGCAGTGAACCAGATGCCGGGCGGCAGGAATCTCATTTCACCGGTCGCGGTGAAAGACCCGTCGAAAATCTTGTTGCTCCACCGGTAATAATTGGTCTTTCTGCCCGTGACCGCGGCAGTGCAGACATCCAGAAGCCAGTCGCCTTTCAGCGGGGAAAGATTTTTCAGAGGAATAGTCAACCTCGCCGTCCAGCCGTTTTCCTTGAGTTCGACCTTGCAGATTACACCCTCCGCATTCCAGCTTTTGTCCTTGTTCCTGCTGTCGAAAAAAGCGCCGTTCCCGTTAACGATGAACTGGTAATACTGGCTGTCGGGGGCTTTCAGGTGCAGTTCGAAACTGTCATCTTCCCACAGAAAACCGTCTCTCCGCGTATGCTTTTTCACGAGGCAGGGGCGGGCGGAATGGAAAATGGCATACAGATTCTCCTTGTCCCGGTAAAGATCGGTCCAGGCGTTGAATTTGATTTCCGGTTTTGCCATCGGCATATACATGAAACAGCGAACCGCTTTGGCCGGATCATCGGCGCAGGGAATCCCCACGAAATTCAGCGCCGATTGCGTTTTTTTCGGCGGCATGACTTCCTCAAAGATTTTCTTGATCTCCGCTGCGCTCAGCGGACGGTCGAAGATTTGCAGATTGTCAAACGCCGTTTTGTCGGATTTGCCGCCCGGCTTGAAATAGTTGCCGATGAACATGTAGGATTTTCGGGAGATCTGCGGCAGTTCAAAACCGTCCATGGTGCGGGTCGGGTGATCATACGGGATTCCTTTGCTTTCCGCGTCTATGCGGGGACCTCCGGTGGTTGAATGCGGGTGCAGAATACCGTCGAGATAGAGACAGAAGATTTTCCGGTTCCAAGTGATCGCAATGTGATGCCATTCCCCTTTTTTCCATTTGAACGGACGGGTATAAACCTGAACCTGACGCTTCAGCGCCTTGTCCATCTTGCCGTCCTTGTAATAAATCTGCGCGATGATGAAATCTTTCCATTCATTCTTGTTTTTTAGGATGCGGAAATAATATCCGTTCGGCCATCGGCCGACACCGTTGTCCACTACCGAGAAAAGGGATTGCAGCAAATCATTGCGCAGATCGTAATTGACCATCTGGAACCAGAACGACACCGTCCCCTGCGGGGCGTTGAAATTTCCGAAAGGACGGTAATAGACCCGTTCCGTGTCGGCCAGCTGCAGGCTGTTGCCTTTGTTCTGCACGCCGGGATACATTCTCAGCTGCAGGTCCGATTCGGGAAAACCATACGCTTTCCGGTCGCCTTTGGCGAAATCCGCGTGCTGGCTGTAGGTGTCATATTTCGCTTCAAAAAGCAGATTCGGATCGGCTGCCGCCAGGGCCGCGGTGATGAATAATGACGCTGCGGGTATCAGTTGCTTTTTCATCGTATTTTCTCCTGCATGGAACATGGGCTCGGTTCTTTTCCCCCGGATCAATTATATCCGGGTTCATCGTTGGTCTTCGGATTGAATTTGCTGTAAAGCTCTTTGTTGGCCGCAACGCTGCTCTCATTGGGGCCCTTGTACATGTTTTTCTGGAAGACGTTGTTTTCCACATGACCGTCCACGCAGGTAAAATTGGCCCGGGTCCCCCCGGTGTGACGGAAATCTGTCACATTATAGTTTTTCCCGTAAGAAACATCCCAGAAAAACTGCGACCGGTTTGACTGAAAGGTTTCACTGTCATGGAAATTATAATAGTGGGAGGGCCGCCTCAGAAAGCCGAGTTTGTGGTAATCTACTGTCGCACCATCAGTGCCGGTCCCGGCAACCTGCTGACAGATCGCATAACTGTTTGCCCGATACGAATTGGAATCAATACCCCGTCTTCCGTTATCCTGACGGCTGGGGCAGCCGTTGAACCCTGTTCCCTCCTTCCATTTTTCCGCGCTGTAACCCAGACTTACCGGCACGAATGAATTTGCTGTAAGCCAGTTGACATATCCGGTTCCGCTTCTGGCTTTGCAGACCATTCGTGGCATCATATAATCGTTGTTTTCCATCGCGTAATTGGCGGCGACCAATCCGAATTGCTTCAAATTGTTCATGCAGCCGGTTGCTTGTGAAACTTCTTTTGCCCGGTTCAGTGCCGGCAGCAGCATCCCCGCCAGAATCGCTATGATTGCTATAACGACCAGGAGTTCGATCAGCGTGAAATACTTTGCCCCTTGGCAAATTCGATTCTTCATTTCGTTTTGAATTTTCATGATATGCTCCTCATTGGTTTTTTATGGTTTTTTCCCTGAATGAATTCCACTTTCAACTGTGGGAAAGTCCCGGTTTTTCCGCCGCGGCGGATGATCTCATCCGCGGACTGCATGATTTGCAGCGCCATTTCGTAACGCGGGATGCGGAAATAAGAGAACCGCGGAAACAGACCGTTGAACGTCATGCCGCTGGCGATCGCGGTGATGATGAAATCTTTTCCGGGGGTCAGCCCCAAGTCGAATGCCGCTTCAAAAATCTGCGGCATGCATTCGGTGGTATCGACAAAAATAAATTCGGTTTTCCGCTTCAGATATTTTTTGATCTGCTCCAGTGAATCGGGATGATTCCGGCGGATGGTCCATAATTCCGTCCTGGCCCCGTTTCCGGCTGCCGCCCGATCCAGAAATTCCGTCCCTCTGATGGATGGCGAGCTCTCCCATGCGGCCGACGCCGCACTCCGGCAGCCGGTTTCCAGAAAATAGTCCAGCAGCGACTGTTCCGCTGCGTTCCGGTCGTAGTCGACTTTGACGGCCGGGGAAGACGAAGGCGGTGAATCGAATTGACTGGCCAGGTAAAAGGTCAGCCGTTCCGCCGCGGACGCATCGCGCAGATTGATCAGCTGCGTGTCGCCGGGAAAGATCACGAAATCGAATTTCCGCAGTGCCGCTTTCTGCTTTTCCAACAGCGCCCGGCCGGGATTGTCCTCAAAATAGATGAACTGCAAATTGATTTTGTATTGCCGCGAACCGTCGAACAGACCTCGGTAAAGTTCGTAATTCAATCCCCAGTTCTCTTTGGCATTTTCCAACGGCGCCATTTCTTTTTCCGGGAAGGCGAAACAGGCATTCAGCTGTTTCTTTTCCGGCTTCAGCCGTTCCGAAACAAATACGCCCTTGACCGGGATCCGTTCGATCAGTGCCTCTTCTTCCAGAATGTCCAGCGCCTTGATCACCGTTCTCGGATTAACGGCGAAATCTTTGGCAAACTGCCGGATCGTGCCCAGCCGTTTTCCCGGCCGGTATTCGCCCGTTTCGATCCGTGTCCGGATGATGCTGCTGATCTGGTCCGGCAGCGGCATCGCTTCATCTTTCCGCAATTCTTCGATCATGTTCCGTCCGATGTTGCAATTTGTGATCCTTTGTTGCACTATGTTGTATTATAGGCCCAAAAAGGAGAAAATCAAGTCCGGATATGAAAAAAATCGGATTTTTTCGCGGTATCGCGTATGGCGTCAGCGGAATTGGAGGAGTCGGCGCGGGGTTTCCGCGAACTGATACGGAGAAAACGGAGAAAACGGAGAAAACGGAGAACGCGCAAGACATGGCTTGGCACAAGTGAATCTGGATTTCCCCGCCAAGCCCCAACGGGGCGATGGAATATAGCCCGGGGAGAAGCCCCGGGAATCGATTCAAATACGAGACTCAAGCCCCAAAGGGGCGACGGCGGAAATCTCGCACAAACCACAAACCTTTTCCTTCGCCCATCCAAAGAATTATTGCTCTCCCAACTCCGCTGACGCGGCTCGCGTTAGTGCGTGATCACTGCTGGAGGCAAAAAAACGGCCGCCGGACAGCAGATTTACCCGGGGAAAGGTAAAAATGTTCTGTCCGGCGGCCGGGGAGGGTGATCCGGTCTGTCCGGTTATTCCAGCAGGGCTTTCGCTACCGTGTAGCTGGCGACCTCGCCCCGGCGCATTTCGCAGCCGTCGAGCGTGATCCCTTCCGAAATCGCTTTTTCCAGCGCTTTCCTGTCCAGCTTTTCGATCACGGTCAGCGCGGGGATGTTATGCAGGCGGACCGAGGCTTTGACTGCCTCTTCATCCGTGATCTCCAGTCCGGCGACCTGGCGCACACCGTATTTGCCGTATTCGGTGACATGCTGACGCGGCTTGATGAATCGTTCCGGATTGGCCAGGATATACCCGGTCAGTTCCTCTTCCAGAATTTTCAGTTCGACTTCGCGCAGTTCGGTTTCGCGGACGGCCGCGGCTTTCAATTCCGCAATTTTCGCCTCGTAACCGGATGAAATATGGTTCAGTTCGATGGTCAGCAGGGCGATCTTCTGAAACAGCTGATCCGCCTGTTCCACGGTCATCGCGCGGTATTTGCGGTTGTCGGATAATGGTTTCGGCATAGGGATATCCTCATGTTCAATGGTTTTCCGGTATGAAATCGTAAATGTCGGACGGCAGTTCGGTCCGGCGCAGATAATATTTTACGGTGCTGATATTGGTATGGCGCAGCCTTGCCATCTGCTTCAAGTTCATTTCCGGACAGAAGACCGCCCAGAAATTGACCCAGGCCCAGTCGGGATTGTCGGCGGCATGCAGCATCAGCGCCGCGATCCGGCGCGGATCGCAGCAGATCTGTTCCAGCGAACGCACCGCCCGGCGGAGCCTGATTTTTTTCTTCCCCGCTTCCACCGTGTGGTCCTCCAGTTCATCCAGCGTGTCGATCCGCTGCGCCGCCCGGGCGATTTCCAGCACCGCGCTCAGCGAGATCTCGATCGGTTCGAGCCGTTCCGATGTGCGGACCATTTCCTCTTCATGGTTCTCTTTGGCGGTTTCGGCTGTTTTCCTGCGCTGAACTTTTTCTTCTTCGTTCATGATCGGTCTTATTCCTTTCAGGGTTATGGGTGGTCATCGTCAGTATTCCAGCAGCTCCTGCGGGGTGCATTTCAGGATCTCGGCATACCGCCGCGCGACCCGCACTGTCCGGATCCCGTCCCGGCATTGCCGGTTTACCGTTTTCCGGTCGATCCCGATCTGTTTCGCGATCTCCATCTGCGTCTTCCCGCAGGTCTTGATCTTCTTTTTCAGCCGGCTCATCTCTTGTTTTCCCCCGCATTGGCACGGTTTTAATTATCATTCAAGATAATTACTGGATAATATAATTATCTCAAAAGATAATTTCAAGCGGATTTCGATAAAAAAACACAAAAAAATTTGTTTTTTGTGCGGGGCGGGGTATATTCCGGTTGACAGACGGCCCCGGCCGGAGGATTTACGCTGCGGTGCGAACCGCAAGGAGGAGACGAGCATGACCATTACCGAAGAAGTCCGTGAAGCGATCCGGCGAACCTGCCGGGATGAGCGCGGCGGCGCCTTGAAACTGGCCCGCAAAGCCGGATTCACCCAGGCCCAGATCAACCGTTATCACTCCGGCAAGACCCGCACGATGACCGAAGAATGCTGGACGAGACTGTTTCCCCATGTGATGCATCATCTCCCGGACGGGTTCACCTGCAAGATCCTGGTGGACGGCAAGCCTGAGACGAGGATCGTCCGGCAGCCGGGTGCGGACAAGGCCGTCTGGCAGCAGATCAATCAGGAATATCACCGGCTGTTCGGTTCCAGTCTGCCGACCCGGGATAAAATCGAGGAATTCCTGGTGGAAAAGATCAGGTCCTGCGGCAATGATATGGCGCTGCTTTATTTCCTGCTGGATTTCGAACGCATCATGGCGGATGCCGCCGCGCAGGCCTTGCCGGTTTTCCCGCCGGGCAGGGACCGGAACAGCTGATCGCCCATCCAGCCGCTTTTTTTTGAAAAAAAATAAAAATCCGATTTGAAATCGAAAGTTCCAGCGTGTACAGTTTCACTAAAATTTCTCTTGTCCGCAAGAGATAACCAATGGAGAAAAAGATGAAACAAACACCCGAAACAATCGTCCTGCTGAATTTCGTCTGCGAAGACATTCAGAAGGCGGCACGGCTGGTCCGGGACAGCGGGATCTATACCATGGTCATGCCATATACGACTCCCGTTGACCGGGTCATGCAGGAAAAGCCGGTCGGCCTCATCGTCTGCGCCGATCAGGGCGTTCCTGCCCGCGAGGCCGATCTCAACCGGTTCAAAGCCATGGGCCTCCCCCTGCTTGAACTCACCATCACTAAAGACAATCTGGCTGTTCAGGCTGAAAAAGCCATCGCGTTCTGCAAGGAAAAATGCGGTTGCCATTGCCTCTGGAAGCTCGAAAACTTCATCGACGAAGCGGTGGCGGACATCCGTGCCCAGGTCGGGGATCAGAAAGTCGTGCTGGGTCTTTCCGGCGGCGTCGATTCCTCGGTCGTGGCCGCCCTGATCCACAAGGCCATCGGCAAACAGCTCACCTGCGTCTTCGTCAACCACGGTCTCCTGCGCAAAAACGAGCCCGAAATGGTTCAGAAAGTCTTCGCCAAAACGTTTGACATGAACCTCTGCTACATCGATGCGTCCGACCGGTTCCTCGACAAACTCGCCGGGGTTTCCGATCCCGAAAAGAAACGCAAGATCATCGGCAAGGAATTCATCGACGTTTTCGCCGAGGCCGCAGCCAAGATCAATGCTCCCTTCCTGGGGCAGGGCACCATTTACCCGGATATCCTCGAAAGTATTCCCATGGACGGCAATCCCAACGGCGTCATCAAGAGTCACCACAACGTCGGCGGTCTCCCGCCCGATCTGAAGTTCAAACTCGTCGAACCTGTCGAACGGCTGTTCAAGGACGAGGTCCGCAAGGTCGGCAGAATGCTCGGTCTTCCCTCGGAACTGATCGACCGTCATCCGTTCCCCGGACCGTCCCTCGGTGTCCGTCATGTCGGCGCCATCGACCGCGTGACCCTGAAAATGCTCCGCGAGGCCGATGCCATCGTCACCGAAGAACTGCTGAAGTCCGGCTGGTATCATAAGACCTGGCAGACGTTCGCGATTTTCGTGCCCGTGAAAACCGTCGGCATGAAGAACCATGCCCGCACTTACGAATACGTGATAGCGATCCGTTCCATCAACAGTGTCGATGCGGTCACCGCGCAGGTCGTCCGCCTCCCGTGGGAACTGCTGGAAACCATGGCCTCGCGCATCATTGCCGAGGTGGACGGTGTCAACCGCGTGGTTTACGACATTACCCAGAAGCCCCCGGGAACCATCGAATGGGAATGACCCCGGTCCGTTGATCCGGATCTTGTGGAAAGAGCTTGTCCGAACGGATCGGCTCTTTCCTTTTCTGAAATAACATTTTCAATAATTATCAAAGGAGTTTTTTTATGGCAAACGATGCGGCGGCAAAAACGCAAAAAGTCATCGATCAGGTGGCAGACACTGTCCAGCAGGGCAATTATCAGCAGGCATGGGATAATTTCTGGGCCACTTATTCGGATTCGATCCTTCATTTCGGCAGGATCCTCGTCCTCACCCTGTTGATCATCCTCATCGCCTTGTTCGTCGGACGTCTGGTCCGGAAAATCATCCAGAGCGCAGTGGCCAAAGTTCCTTCCCTGGATCCTTCTGTCGGCAAGATTTTCTACTCGATCGCGAGAACTTTCATCTGGCTGTTCGCTGTCCTGATCATTCTGGATCTCTTCGGTTTCAACACCGCCAGCCTTCTCACCGTGCTCGGCGCCGCCGGCTTGGCGGTCGGCCTGGCCATGAAGGATTCCCTGAGCAATATCGCTGCCGGAATCATGCTGCTTCTGCTTCGCCCCTACAAGGTCGGCGACTATGTGGATTGCGGTTCGGTCAGCGGCATCATCAAGGAAATGGGCCTCTTCACGACCACTTTGTCCACTCCCGACGGCATTTTCATCGCCGCCCCGAACAGTGTGATTTTCGGCACCCCGGTCAAGAATTATTCCCGCAATGAGACCCGCCGGGTCGATATCACCGTCGGCATTTCCTATGGCGATTCTCTGCCCCAGGGCATCAAGATCCTCCAGAGCCTGTTGGAGAAAAATCAGATCATCCTGAAGGATCCTGCTCCCCAGGTCCTGGTCGCCGATCTCGCTGACAGTTCCGTGAACCTGACTCTCCGTTTTTGGGTCCCCACGGCCAAATACTGGGATGCCTACTGGGAGATCAAAGGTCAGCTCAAGGAAACCATTGAGTCGGCCGGCCTGAACATCCCCTTCCCGCAGCGTGTCATCACTTTTGCCAACGCCATCCCCGAGGATAAAAAGAACGCCTGATCACGTTTCATCTGGAACAACAGCTCCGGAGATCCTGGCAGCAGGATCCCGGAGCTTTTTCATTCCTGGGAGGTTTCCTTCTCCGCTTCCCTGGTGATTTCTGCTTCGGCGGTCTTGAAAACTTCGGCGACGGCCTTGATCGCGGCGGGAACATCGCCGGCATCCGTAAGCGTGATCGCGAGAAAGCGCTTTTTCGTCACGCTCGAAGCGTTCCAGACGCTGGAGCTCGATTCTTCCCGGTAACTGACCGCATTGGTTCCGGCTTTTACCGTTGCGATGTCTCCGCTGATGAACAACGTTTTCAGCTCGGGGATCTTCGTGTCGGTGTTGATCCCGATGTTACTTTCGATCACCGTGCCGTTGCCGCTGGTGTTCTTGGTGGCCAGTCCTTCGGCGATTTTCTCGGTGGCGCAGCCGGTCAGCGCGAGAACACAGACGGACACGGACAGACACAGACCGGCACGGATGGGGCGCGGGAAGCGCGAACTGAATACGGAGAAGACGGAGAAAACGGAGAATACGGAGGGCGCGGAAGACATGGCATGACGCGAGATCTGCGGGTTCTTGAGGCTTGAGACTTGTGACTTGTGACTTTTCATTTTGGATTCCTTTCTGTTATGGTTCCAGTTTGGCGATGCGTTCGCCCTGGTCCCGGGTTTCTTTCCAGAGGTTCTGGATCTCTTTGTAATGACTGCACATGCTGTCCTTGCAGTCGTCCTTCTCTACTTTGTTTTCAAGCCCCTGCCGGATCAGGCGAAGTTCCAGCGCTATCCAGCCGAGGATCCCGGCGATGCACATCTGGACCACGCCCCAGAGGATCCCGATCAGGGTGATGATGGCCGTTTCGCTCATTTTTGCCTTCCCGCTTTCCAGGCGGCGCCGCCGAAAAGCCGGACGCCCAGCCAGGCCAGAACGGCACGGTATTTCGGCATCCAGTCGGAGATCAGCAGTTTCAGGAACAACATGTCGGCGGCTTCCCGGCTCCAGCCGTCCGGATGCGTCCGGTAGAGCCAATCGTGCACGAATGCCGCGCGTAATGCCTTCTGATCTCCGGGCGGGAAGACCAGCCGCCAGAAGAAACGCGGCACGCTCGCGCCGTCGCTGGAAAATCCCGCCGGAACGGTCAGGCCGTCAACGTAGAGGTCCTGCCGCAGCGTGTAGACGTTTCCCTGGGCGTCGCTCTGGTGGATGTCGATCAGCATGATATGTCTCCTTTACAATGCGGATGATGTATATAATTTTGCCTCGATAATTCCATGTTATTCTCCTATAAGTCCTATAGGTCCTATAAGACCTATTCGAATTTGCTGAAGATTTCGTCGAGCTGTTCCGAGGTCACGCCGAGGGTGTTGACCAGCGTCTGGAAATCGGCATTGTTCCGGTCGAGATCGAGAACGCTGTTCCAGTAGAATTGCAGGACGGTCGATTGCGCGTATGCTTCCCGGAAACGGGCCAGCAGTTCCGGGAAATGCTCCTGCAGACAGGTCACCAGCTCGTATTTCGTGCATTGCGTCCTCGGAATGACGGGTTCCGGATGTTCCCGATACCAGGCGTCATATTCTTCCCGCGTCCATTCGCGCCAGCCGTAGCGGATCATCGCCTCCGGGTTTTTGTAGAAATTCATGATCCAGCCGTCCGCAGTCCGATAGTTGACCGGAGGCGGGATCAGTCTGCCGTTTTCTTCCTTGAGCCACATATTAACCTCACTTGTTAATGATTGTCCATCCGGACGGGATTCTGCTCGCACCGTATTCTTCGGGCAGGTCGGCGGGCTTGGTGAATGTCCCAGCGGCGGAAACGCCGTAGACCCAGTTATTCGTCGCGTTCGTGAATCCGGTCCAGCTCGTAAAATTTACCTCGATCCCCGTTAAGGATCGGCAATTAATGAACATATCCTCGTAACAGTTCGCCGCCAGAACAGGAGCGGGAAGGACGGCCATCGATGCCATAGACGCGCATCCGTTGAACATGTCTTTATAACAGTGGTAACTGAGGGCGGTGGCCGGTAAAGCTGGCATAGCCGTGAGCGAGCTGCAATGGTAGAACATATATTTGTAGCATTCCCCGGCTAAAGCCGTGGCGGGCAAAGCGGGAGCCGTCAGCAGGGCGGAGCAATCGTAGAATGTGCTGTAATAGCATGAGCCCGATAAGGTGGTGGCGGGGAATTCCGGCGGATAGATCAGCGATGCACATCCCAGGAACAGCTTGTAGAAACAGCTGTACGGTGCCTGCATGGAGAAGTTCAGGAGCGATTGCACGTTGCCGGAT
>SUWI01000277.1 GCA_015061565.1 Lentisphaerota bacterium | reverse complement strand
TCTCCACCATGAACGTGCTCTGTCCGCGCGCCAGGTCGTCGGCGGCGCCGACCCGGGTAAAGATCTTGTCCGCCACGCCGATCACCGCCGACGAGGCCGGAATGAACGACCCCATCTGGGCCATGATGACCAGCAAAGCGGTCTGCCGGATATACGTGGATTTGCCCGCCATATTGGGACCGGTAATGATCATCATGCGGTTCTCATCGCCGTCCAGCAGCGTGTCGTTAGGCACGAACCGTTCGTTCTGCATGGTGCAGTCGAGCACGGGATGCCGTCCGGCCTGAATGTCCAGCACATCCGAATCATTGACGCGCGGCCGGACGTAGGTATAGCGGGCGGCGCAGTCGGCCAGCGAGCCCAGCACATCGATCTCGGCCAGCGCGCCGGCGGTCTGCTGGATCTGGGCGGTGAATGTGCCCGCGTATTCGCGCAGTTCGGCAAAGAGCTGCGCTTCCAGTGCCAGCGCCTTGTCTTCCGCTCCGAGGATCTTGCTTTCCATTTCCTTGAGTTCCGGCGTGATGAACCGTTCCGCATTGACCAGCGTCTGTTTCCGCACGTAATCCGCCGGCACGTTGGCCAAATGGCTCTTGGTGACTTCGATGAAATATCCGAACACCCGGTTGTAATTCACTTTCAGCGTCTTGATGCCGGTCCGTTCCTGTTCCTTGGCCTGCAGCTGGGCGACCCAGGTCCGGCCGTCCTTCGCCGCCGACCGGAATGCATCCAGATCCGCGCTGAAACCCTCGCGGATCACGCCGCCGTCCGCCACGGCCGCCGGCGGTTCGTCGGCGATCGCCTTGAGCAGTTTTTCCGTCAGTTCGGGCATATCGCAGATCCGGCTGCACAGGTTCTGCATCAGCGGCAGGTCGGAGGTCTGCAGCAGCAGACGGATCCCCGGGATCATTTCCAGGCTGTGCGCCAGCGTCAGCAGGTCGCGCGGATTGGCCGTCCCCACATTGAGGCGCGCCACGATCCGTTCCAGGTCGCGCACCGATCCCAGCGTTTCGCGCAGTTCCGCCAGCGTCAGCGGATCGTCCTTGAACAGCGCCACCACATCCTGCCGTTCGATGATCTTGTCCACATTCCGCAGGGGCTTCAGCAGCCAGTCGCGCATCAGGCGGCCGCCCATCGGCGTGCCGGTGCGGTCCAGCACCTGCAGCAGCGTGTTTTCGCGCCCCGATCCGAACATCGGCTCCACCAGTTCCAGATTGCGCTGGCAGATCGGATCCAGCGAAAGATACTGCTCCGGACTGTGCAGCGCAATGGAGCGGATATGGCCGGTATTGTGCCGCAGATTCTCCTCGGCATAATGCAGGATCGCACCCGCGGCACGCACCGCCAGCGGACAGTTCCGCAGTCCGAATCCGTCCAGCGTCGCCACATTGAACTGACGTTTCAGCAGTTCTTCGGTGTTTTCGGTTGAAAAGATCCAGTCGTCCAGCGCGGTCCACAGCACATTCCCCCTCGTGAAGGGAAACGAGGATGATTTTTCCCACGCTTCATACTGCGTCGCGCTCAGCAGACATTCGCGGGTCTGCAGACTGTACAGCATCGATTCCAGTTCGGCGATCTCGCCGGATTCGCACGCCTTGAATTCGCCGGTGCTGATGTCCAGCCACGCAAAACCGTAACGGTCCTTGCCCGCGGACAGCGCACAGAGAAAATTGTTCTTCCGCGGATTCAGCACCGAGGAATCCATGACCGTCCCCGGGGTGATGACCCGCGTGATGTTCCGTTTCACGATGCCCTTGGCCAGCGCCGGGTCCTCCAGCTGCTCCGCGATCGCCACCTTGACGCCCGCGTCCAGCAGTTTCGGCAGATAATTGTCCACCGCATGATACGGGATCCCGCACATCGGATAGCCCGCGCGTTTGGTCAGCACGATCTCCAGGATCTGGCTGGCACGGCGCGCGTCGTCGTAAAACATTTCATAAAAGTCCCCCAGCCGGAAAAGCAGGATCGAATCTTTCGGCGCTTCCGATTTGACTTGCAGATACTGCTTCATCATCGGGGTAAGATTATTCTCATCAGGGTTCATTTTCGCTCCTGTTCTGCAGATTTCTCAAAAAAACGGCTCCGGACGGTCTGCGCCGCCGCTTCCGCGGTCAATCCGAACTGCGCCCGCAGTTCCGCCTCGGTCCCGTGCGGGATCTTTTCCTCCTGCGGCCAGGCGAAATGCAAAATGCCGCAATGTTTTTCACCGATCAGCAGCCGGTCGGCCAGCACATCCAGTCCCGTGCCCAGCAAAGTGTTTTCGAACGTGACCAGCGGCATCTTCAGCGCGTCCGCCCTCAGCAGTTCCGTATCCAGCGGTTTCAGGAAACGCACATTCACCACCCGGCAGGAAATCCCGGCTTTTTCTTTCAGGATATCGGCGGTCTCCAGCGCCGTCTTCACCTCGCGTCCCACCGCCCAGATCGACAGGTCCCTGCCGTCCCGCACCACTTCCGCCCGGCCTTTTTCCAGCGGAGCGCAGGACAGTTTTCCCAGGCCCGAACCGCCGCGCGGATAGCGGATCATCACCGGCGATCTCAGCTGGTAACCCAGCTCCAGCATCGCGGCCAGTTCCGGTTCGTTTTTCGGCGCCATGATGCACAGATCCGGCATCGCCAGCGCAAAATTCTCGTCATACAATCCGTGATGCGTCGGTCCGTCCTCCACCACGCCCGAACGGTCCGCGCAGATGACCACCGGCAGTTTCTGGAGACAGATGTCATGATACAGCGAATCCAGCGCCCGCTGCAGAAAAGTCGCATAGACCGACACCACCGGATGCAGTCCGTTCGCGGCCAGTCCCGCGGCGAATGTGAGCGCATGACCTTCCGCGATCCCCACATCGTAAAACCGGTCCGGAAAACGTTCGGAAAAATCCTTCATCCCCGTTCCGGAACGCATCGCCGCCGTTATGCCGACCACCTCGGAATGTTTTTCCGCCAGGCTGCACAGCGTCCGTCCGAATTCACCTGAAAAAGTCGTTCCGCCGCGTTTCTTCGAAAGTTCGCCCGTATCCGGATCGAAACCCGATACGCCGTGAAATTTCTCCGGCTGGCGCTCCGCATATTCATACCCCTCCCCTTTCTGCGTGATCACATGCACAATCACCGGACGGTTGAATTCCCGGATCCGCCGGAAAGTTTCGATCAGCTCCGGCAGCTGGTGCCCGTTCACCGGCCCGATGTAACGCAGCCCCAGTTCTTCGAAAAAGATGCCCGGCACGAACAGGCTTTTGGTCGCTCCTTCGATCTTCTGGATACCCCCGATGATCTCGCTGCTGGCCGGAAGTTTCCGCAGCGCCATCTTCGCAAACGCCTTGAAACGGTTGTAGCTGTAGCCCGTGATGATCCGGTTCAGGTAATTCGGGATCGCTCCCACCGAGCGCGAGATCGACATCTTGTTGTCGTTGATCACGATGATCAGGTTCTTGCAGGTGGAACGGACATTGTTCAATGCTTCCATGGAAAGGCCGCAGATCAGCGAACCGTCGCCGATGACCGCCACCACCCGTCCGTCCTTCCCCAGATTCTCGTTGGCCGCCTCGAATCCCAGCGCCGCCGAGATCGAGGTCCCCGCATGTCCGCTCACGAACGGATCGTATTCCGATTCCTCCGGCGAAGGGAAACCCGAAAGTCCATGATATCGGCGGATCGTGGCAAACCGGTCACGACGCCCCGTCAGCAGTTTATGCGCATAGGTCTGATGGCCCACATCCCACAGAATCTTGTCTTTCGGCAAATCGAACACCCGATGCAGCGCCACCGTCAGTTCCACCACGCCCAGATTCGGCGCCAGATGCCCGCCGTTATGCGAGACCGCATCCACGATCTCTTCCCGTAATTCCCGGCACAGCTGCGGCAGCTGTTCTCCTTTCAGTTTTTTGACGTCTGCCGGCGTCAGGATCTGGTCCAATATCTCATGTTTCCGCATTTATCCGTCCGGTCTCCTGATGAAAAGTTATGGCAATTTACCCGCAACACCGCAAAATATCAAGATTTTTTTCCATTTTTTTTGCAAAACACCCGCTTTTTTCAAGAAAAGATCCGTTTTTTTCCTTTTTTGATTTGCCCTCTCCGGTTTGTATGCTATATTTACTATCGTAAAAGAATAGTTTTTGTTTTTCGAAAAGGATATTTATCATGGCTGAGACTGACAACAACGCCCCGGGCGGAGTGAATGATCCGGTAAAAATGCGCAATACCGAAACCGCGGCCCTGAAAAGGGTTCCCGTTTCGCCCAATGCCGCTTCCGCTTCTTCCGCCGCAAGAAAGACCATCAAGCTCAAACCGCTGGTTCCCTCCGGTACCGGCTCGTCTTCTGCTGCTCCTGCTTCGGCTTCAGCTCCCGCTCCCGCAGCCGCTCCCAGGTCGGTGCCGCCCCCGTCCATCCTCATGAATCATAAGCCCGCGGCTCCCAAAACCGAGGAACCGCCCAAGTTCATGTCGACCAATACCGCCCCGATCGGTAAGATCACCAAGCCGGCCCCCGAAAAACCCATTCCCGCGGCCGATCTCAACGATGCTCCGACCAAGACGGTGTCCATTCCCAGACTTCAGGCTAAAATGGCGGCCGCACCGGCGGCTCCCGCGGCTGCAGCGCCCGCCGCTCCGGCTACCGCCACTGTCAGTGTGCCCAAGACCACACCTGCGGCGCCAAAGCCCGCTCCGGCTCCCGCCGCTGCTGCTCCCGCTACCGCCACTGTCAGTGTGCCCAAGATCACGCCTGCGGCTCCGAAGCCCGCTCCGGCTCCCGCCGCTGCTGCTCCCGCTACCGCTACCGTCAGCGTTCCCAAGGTCACGCCTCCGGCTCCCGCGGCTGCAGCTCCTGCTACCGCCACCGTCGGTGTTCCCAAGGTCACGCCTGCGGCTTCGAAGCCCGCTCCGGCTCCCGCGGCTGCAGCTCCTGCTACCGCCACCGTTGGTGTTCCCAAGATCACGCCTGCGGCTCCGAAGCCCGCTCCGGCTCCCGCGGCTGCAGCTCCTGCTACCGCTACCGTCGGTGTTCCCAAGATCAAACCCGCTGCTCCCGCTGCCGAGCCGGCGCCGGCCGACCCCAAATCCGCAACTGTGGCTCTGACCCCAGGGGATGCCGCCGCGACCACGACTCAGGGTATGGAAAAACAGGCGATCGACCAGGCCAAGCAACAGTCCGGAATGCAGGGCGCCAAACCCGCCATCAAACTCCGGCCGTCCAACGCACCCACTCAGCAGCAGGAAACCTTGTCGCCCGTTTCCCCGACCATCAAGCTCACTCCGAAGGCAGATTCTGCGGTTTCTCCCATGCCGCCTCCGGCCGAGCCAGAATCCGCACCCGAAAACGTCGATCCCAAGGCCACGGTCACTACCAAGATACCCAGAAAAACCCTGCAGCTCAAACCCAAAATGCCCAGTGCTCCCACCGAGGCAAAACTCAAGGAACAGGCCGATATCGCCAACCAGAATATCAAATCCGGCGTCGAAGCCGGCGATCAGACCATCCAGCAGCAGACCGATTCCGCCCAGGATGATAAGCCCGCTGTCGGCAAGAACAAGAAGGGAAAAAGCGCGGAACCCAATATCATCTTCTCCATTTCCGCCATCCTCGCCTTCATTATCATCGGCTACACCGTGTTTGCCCTCACCGCACAGTTCCTGAACATGTGGGAAGGCAAACAGCTCCCCGTCGCCGGATTCCAGCAGATTTTCAACTCATCGAAAAAATAATCCGGTCCAACCGTTCAAAATCGAGTAGGAGGCTGCTCCTTACTGGGGCAGCCGTCCTCTCACACCACCGTACGTGCCGTTCGGCATACGGCGGTTCAACAATTTGAGTGAAGTGCATTGTATCTTTTCAGGATATCTTCATATCCCAAAATTTCCAGCTGCTTGTTTGTGATGGAACGGGTCATCACCCAGGACCCGGCTATCCGCCAGATTCCCAGACGGGTATTTGCCCATTCCCATGCTTTTGCCCGGGGTATGCCCAGCCTCTGCAGATTTTCGGACCGACATTTGATGCGTTTCCACTGCTTCCAGATATACGCACGGATTTTTCG
>SUWI01000276.1 GCA_015061565.1 Lentisphaerota bacterium | reverse complement strand
CCATCGCATACCCCGGCACGCCGAGCGAAGTCACGGAAAGCCACACGGCATGTTCCTCGAAATCGCAGACCACGTGCTGGTCCACATTAACGAATCCGATGAAGCCGGGACGGTCGCGGAACAGGAAGATCGTTGCCGATTCCTCCGGCAGAGAACTGCAGACCGATTTCATCGCGCGGACCGGATCGCCGTGGAGCAGATACTGTTCCTCGACCGCATTGACGACGATGTCGGACATGCTGGCGCGGGTGCCGTCCGTCAGTGTGAAACTGCGGATCGCCTCTTCGGGGACCGCACTGCGGCATTTGCGCCCGCGTGCCAGCATGGCGTTGGCACAATCGGTGAAAGCGCCCGTGTTATCCGCGAAAATCCCGCTGGATCCCTGGGAAACGAGCGCCACGACAGCGTCTGCTCCGACAAAAGGATGGGCCCGGTGCTCATCCCCGCCGGAAGGGGTGCGGCTGTGGGCCAGTCCCGCGCAGCCGGGAGAATCTTTCAGCTGAAACTGTTTCTGCCAGACTTCGGTGCAGCCGACGCATTTTTCCCAATGCATGCCGTTTTCGTCCATGGTGACCAGACCGGTATAATAACCGCCCCAGAGTCCTTCGATTTTCCGCAGCGATTCCCAGAGCAGCGGCGCCGCCTGCTGATCTCCGGCATAAGCACACCATACACACATATTTTATTACCTTTCCGCTTGATCTTTCATGACTTGCCCGGCGAAATAAACCGCGCAGATTTTTTTGAATTTATTGGGATAGTCCACGGCAAACGACCTGACGCCCAAGTCGAGAATGGCGTCCAGATCTGCTTTTTCAAACTTCCACGGCAGGACCTGGAGCAGCACGCCGTTTTCCCCGGTGATCCGCAGTGCTTCGGCCACGAATTCCGGATCGAGAGCATACCGCCATTGCTGTCCAGGAGCGTCGTTCAGATGCAGCTGGACTTCCGTGATGCCGCGGAAGTTTTCCTGCTGCAGGACGGCGAATTTTTCCCTGATCGCTTCCGCCGGTCCGCCGAGCCAGTTTTTGGTCCGTCCGGCGGGCGCGCATTGCTTGAATTCGCGCAGCAGACCCCGGTCGTTCGAGGCGAACGTGATCTGGCCGGCCACGCCGAAGCGGTTGATCACTTCCGCCAGCTGGCTGACTTTGACCCGTTTGTAATCGATGACCATGTTCCGTTCCGGATGGTCTTTCAGAATGGCGAACAGCGTTTCGAGCGGGGTGATGTGCTGGTCCGGGAATTCGTCCCAGCCGACATCCACGGTCTGCAGTTCCGCCCAGGAGATCTCGGAGACCGGACGGCCTTTCAGATGCTCCGGCAGATTGCGCGCGATGCGGTCGAGCGTGGAATCGTGGAGCGACACCATCACGCCGTCGGAGGTCACATTGACATCCGCTTCGGGTCGGCCGCCCAGCCCCCATCCGTATTCGAAGGCGGCCAGACAGCTTTCCGGCAGTTCGGTCCCGCCGGCTCCGGCCCGATGCGCTTCCCAGAGAATGATCCCGTCTTCCATGATATCTGCCGTGCTCCTTCAGGTTATTTGGCGCTGCGTCCCCAGCATCGGTCCATATAGCGCCGGACCATGCCCTTGCGGGCGGCGATTCCGGCGGCGGCATCCGGTTCTTCGCCGGCCAGAGCCCGCCGCATGATCTCGCCCTCGACCCGGCAGAGTTCATCGTGGCCGGGGAAGACTTCACGCAGCAGGAAATAAACGAATTGGACCAGCCGGAACGGTCCGACCACGATCGGGAAGGTGTCGGGGATCCAGTGCACGGCCACACTCCGGCAGTCCCGGATCGCCGCCGCCAGGGATTCGAACGAAAGCTCTTCGGCGAAGATCACGGTGTAAAACCATCCGGTCAGGTCGCCGTCGCAGCCGTGCGAATCGCTGATCCCCGCCACAGGAATGGCCTTGCCTTTAGCCTGTTCCTGCTGCCAGCGGGCCACGGCGAGCATATTGGATTCCGTATTGGGACGGTAGTATCCGCCGATCACTTCCAGCACATCGAACCGGGTCCGTTCCATCAGCTGTTCGACCACTTCCTCTCCGATATGGGCATGATGCCGCAGCTGCCAGTAAGGATGGCAGAACATGCTGATGCCGCCGGCTTCCCGGATCCGGTCGAAGGTCCATTCCGATGCCGCCACCTGGAAACGCGTGGAAGGAGCGCAGTTTTCCGGCACGCTTTTCTCGTATTCGCGGACTTCGGCATAATACTTTTCCTCGTTGTCGTCCACCCACCGGTTGACGCTCGATCTGCCGCCGAAATTGACGATATGCACCAGATTGTCGGGCAGATGGACTTCCTCGCCCGGACAGACCAGCATGTCGCAGCCGAAATCCGCCATCGCCTTTTTGGCGGCGAGCGAGGGTTCATATTTGCGGTGATCGGTCAGGGCCATGAAATCATAACCGGTCTTCCGGTTGGTCGCGGCGACATATTCCGGCGTCTCCTGTCCGTCGGAACAGGTGCTGTGCATGTGGAAATCGCCCTTGTAAGGCGTCAGCCGGTAAAGGTCTTCCCGCACGGCATAAACCTGGAATGCGGCCAGTTCGACGAAGACGCCTTCCTCGTTCACATTGCCGAGACAGATCGTGTATTCGCCTTCGTCCGGAGTTTCGGCGCTGAAGGTCAGCGCACCGTCGGCTTCCGCCCGCCGGAATTCCACCGGATCCGTTTCCTGGACCCATTTTCCGAATTTCCCCGTGGGACTGGCCAGGCGGAGAAACCGGATCTGGCCGACCTGATCCAGCAGTTTGCGGACATGCTTCTGCCGCGGATGGATCAGAATGGTCTTTTTTTCCTTGTCGGCGCAGAGCACGCTGGGAATGATGGAAATATACGGACTGTAACGGTTGGCCATGACGGGACCTCCTGAAATTTATAATTTGTTGGGCAGAATGTTGACCAGCTGGTCGGAGCAGTTGTCCGGGTAGGGCTCGGCTCCTTCCGAAGGATAGAGTTCCTCGCGCAGATCGAACATCGCATCGGAGGCGGTCTTCAGCAGTTCGAGCCCGCCGCGGGCGGTGAACCGCTGGCTGCACGCCTCGTAGCCGCCGGCCACCAGGAAGTTGGCCGGTCCCATGTAGGAGAAATAGGCGGTCGAATTGTAGGCGATGAAAGTGCGGCGGAACGGACTGTGCCACTTGATCTCCTGTCCGAGTTCGGCGCAGAGTTCGCCGGGGACGCCGACAAAGCAGACATCGCCGACCGCGATGCACTGGATCTCCAGCGTGGCATCATCCTTGCCGAGATAGGGCGCGGGCAGCCGTTTCGGATTGTTGCGGTATTTTTTGCGGATCGGCACGGTGAAAGAGCGGCTGCAGCTGCCGACTTTGGCTTCGGGCATGCCGAAACGGGCCGGATTGCGGCAGGCTTCGGTCAGATAGGCGATCGCGGCTTTGCCCAGCCGGACGCCCATGCCGTTCATGGCATCGTCGCCGAGTTCGTCTTCCTTCGGCACCATGTCCCCGGCCGCGCCGGAAATGAACATGGCGGCCGCTCCGGTATTGGCGGTGATGTAATCGCGGAAAGCTCCCGGAAAATCCGCCGAGATCCGCCGTCCGCCCAGTCCGATGGAGTGCCCTGCCAGCGGATGCGCGGCATAGTTGCCGATCACGTAAGCCGGCAGATGGGTTTCGGTATCGATGAAAATCAGTCCGCCGAGTTCCTTGTCGGCGAATCCCGTGCAGATGGGCACGACTTCGCGCCGGTGCGGCGTGAACGTGGCATGGTTGTCGCCCGCGGAATAACGCCGGTTCCGGTTTTCGTCACACTGGCAGGAATAGAAGAAGACGCTGCATTGGCGGAATTTGTCCGGCGTCAGCTCGCGCGCCCCGTCCGAAAGAATGTTTTCCAGCTGGTCCAGATACTTCTGGTTGAGCTGTTCGGGATGTCCCGCCATGGTCCGGGTCTCCGGTCCCGTGTGGGTATGGGTGCAGGAGATCAGCACCGCCGATTCCGGAACGCCGAGGATCCCGGCGCAGTTTTTCCGGACTTTTCTGATGAACCATTCATCGACCCCGAGCAGGTCCAGCCCGATCAGCAGGACTTTGCGTTCGCCGTCGTCCAGGCAGAGCCCGTCCGCGAACAGGTCATCGTGTTTCGCGACCGATTTGTCGACCAGACTGTATCCTGCCAGATATGCGCCGACTTCCGGCGAGATCACTTTCTTGAACCAGGCAATTTTCATTATCAAACCATCCTTCCTTTCTCTGATGGATAAAAGTCTATATGTTCACTGCTGTTCGAATTCCAGCTTAATATATATGTAAATAGCCTTATTTACAAGAGAAAGACCCCCGGAAAGATGAAAAAATCGAAAAATTTATCCAAAATTATATCCGCGGACTTGAAATCCCGCTTGGACGGCTTTATATTGCCGGAAACCATGAATCAGATTGCATCAGATGAGAAAAAACGAGAACCTGACTTTGACCCGGCGGGCGGCGTCCCGGCTGGAAAAACAGATCTACCGCGGTGTCTATCCGCCGGACAGTCCGCTGCCCAGCACCCGGAAACTCGCCGAGGAATTCCAGGTCTCCCAGCGGATCATCCTCCGCGCTCTCGATATCCTTGAAAAGAAAGATATTCTCGTCCGGCAGGAACGCAAAAAAGTCTATGTGAAATCCCGCTCCTTTGCCGACAACGCGCGGGAGATCCTTTTTTTCGCGTTCGGCGACCATCTTGGCGAACACGGGATCTATCAGACCGTCAACCGGATGATCCTGCAAGTCGGGAAACAGCATAAATTCGACTTCTTCAGCCGGGTGATCTCCTCTGCCGACGCCTTGTCCGAAACGCGTCTGGACCATGAACTGGCGAGGTTGGAAAACCTCGGATTCATTGACTGTGCATTGGTTTACTGTTTCATGAACGAACGGCAGATGGAAAAGTTTGCCAAACTTCCGTATCCGGTCATCTTCATCGGAGAACTGCCGGACAGCGGCGTCCTTCCGGATGGCGTCCGTCTGATTTCCCCGAATTCGGCGGATCTGCTGCTTTCGGCCGCCCGGTATGCGGTCCGGAATCATTATTCCCGTCTCGCACTGGCCTACTGGACCATACCGGTCCGGCACCGGTATGAGAAAATCGCTTTCGAGCGTCTGGATCAGTTCTGCAAGACCAGAAAACTGCCGCTGGAACTCATCCCCGTGGATGGCCGGACCATCGGCGAAGCCGGACGGAATTTCGAGGAGCGGGCGGAACAGATCGCCGGTTCCCTTCCGGCCGGAGCCCTGCTGGTCACGCACAATATCCATTCCGAACGGTTCGATTCCGGCGAACTGCTGAGGCCGGAACAATATCCCGGCATCGATTTCCTGACGCAATCCCTGCCGCATGACCGCTGCCGGATCAAATATGTGCAGCGGGATTTTTCCGAAATGCAGCGGACGATCGTGAAATTCATCGAAGATCCGGAAACTGTAAAACATCAGATCGTAGATTACCAATATAAAATCATCGACCCGGAGAACCGGGCAGGAGGAAAGCAATGAGAGAACTCTACAAACACTTGCGCAGTCAGCTGGACGCCGAACGGCTTTACGGCAACATGGCCTCGCTTTATCAGCTGGAACACGGCCAGACCTTTTCCTGTTACCATGCTGTCGCGAAGAAGGCTTTGGAGATCCTGAAGGAAAACGGGATTCCGAATGCCGAGATCATCCAGTATCCCGCGGACGGAAAAACCGCGTATCAGGACAAGATCATGCCGCTGGGCTGGGAGGCCGCCACGGGCAAGCTGACGATCCTGAGCGGATTCGGCCTTCCGTCCGGGCTGGTCGCAGCGGATTTCCAGGAACATCCGTTCCATCTGATCAAAGGTTCGGTCGGCACCGCGCCCGGCGGCGAGATCGTCCGCATCCTCACGTATCAGCAGGCGCTGGCGCAGGCGGATGCTTCGGATGCCCTGGTGATGACCCCAGCCGGCATGGGTCCCGGATTCACTTCCGCCCTGACCACGATGCTCGATCTCGGAGCCCGCGGTCTGATCAGCGATTTCGCCATGAATGCCGCGGACGAGCCCGACGGCATCCAATGGTGCAATGCCTTC
>SUWI01000275.1 GCA_015061565.1 Lentisphaerota bacterium | reverse complement strand
GAACAGGACTTCGAGTTCCTGGGCATGTTCGAGCAGACCTTCTTCTTCGATGACTTCGAAGCAGGCGAGGGCGGCGGCGCAGGCCATCGGGTTGCCGCCGTAGGAGGTGGAGGCGCTGATCTTGTCGACCGCGTCGGCATACGGTTTGCGGACCGCCATGCAGGTCACCGGGAAGCCGTTGCCGAAGCCTTTGCCGAGCGTGACCACGTCGGGCAGCACGTTCCAGTGTTCGCAGCAGAGGATCTTGCCGGTGCGGCCCATGCTGGTCAGCACTTCGTCGGCGAACAGCAGAATGCCGTGCTCATCGCAGAATTTGCGGAGTTTCGGGAAGAAATCATCCGGCGGCATGATGGAGCCGCCCCAGCCCTGGATCGGTTCCAGCACGAACGCCGCAACCTGGCCGGTGGTGGATTCCTTGATGAATTTATCGTAGAATTCCAGATACATTTCGGTGTCGAGCGTGCCGTCGGGACGGGTCCACCACGGACGGTAGGTGTCGGGACGCGGGACCATGTAGAATCCGGTCGGGCGGGCGGGGCCGCTGAACTTGGTCATGCGGGCGCAGCCGATGGAGTGGCCGCTCTTGCCGTGGAAATCCATGAAGCAGGAGAGGAATTCATGTTTGCCGGTGGCGGCGCGGCAGGTGCGCAGACCGGCTTCGACGGCGGCGGTTCCGCAGTCATACAGCTGGAAGCATTTGAGGTCGCCGGGCAGGGTGGCGGCCATTTTTTCGAGCAGTTTTACCTTGATTTCGGTGGTGAAGTCATGGCAGTTCATCAGCTGTTTCGCATATTTTGCAACGGCTTCGGAGATCTTCGGATGGCAATGTCCGAGCGTGGTCACGTAGATGCCGCTGGAGAAGTCGATGTACTGGTTGCCGTCGACGTCTTCCATCATGCAGCCCTGGCCGCGTTCGAAGGCGACCGGGAACAGGCGGACCTGGCCGGAGATACCGCGGTAGTACTGCTTGGCGCGGCCATGCAGTTCGTTGCTTTTCGGACCGGGGATCGTTTTGGTCACCAGGTGGGGATAATAGTTGAGGTCGAGCTGATACGGAGCAGGATTGTACTTACCCATTTTTTATTCCTTTCTTTTTTTCAGGGTTTGGGTTGCTGTGGCTTATTATATACTGTATTTCCCGTTTCGCAAGAAAAAATCCCTTTCGGAAATGGTTTTTTCTGAAAGAAAATGTTATTTTTTAACATTTCAGCCTTGTAAAGTTTTACACAGGATGTTATTTTATAACAAATACGGAAGGAAGAGAAATGCACCAGCGGCAGAAGAAAATACTGGACATGCTGCAGAGCGGCCGGGTCGAGATCCGGTCGGCGGCCCTGGAACTGGGCGTGACGGAGATGACGCTCCGGCGCGATCTGAAAGAGCTGGAAAACCAGAAACTGGTCCTGCGGGTGAAGGGCGGCGCGATCCCGCATCCGGCCCGGTATGAACCGGAGACCGTGGTGCCGGGCCAGCTGGACCGCAAATTTGCCATAGCCAATGCGCTGTTTCTGCGCATCCTGCCGGCCGATTCGATTTTCCTGAGCACGGGATCCACTTCGCTGGCGTTTGCCAAAGTCATTGCGCGGCGGAATGTGCTGCCGATGACCGTGATCACCAATTCGCTGCCGGTGGCCTCCGCGCTGTTCCGGTCGTGCTGCAAAGTGATCCTGCTGGGCGGCGAACTGCGCACCAATTCTCTGGATCTGGTCGGTCCCATCGCCGAACGGAACCTGGAGGAATATCATGTGAACTGGCTGATCTCCGGCTGCGACGGCGCGTTCTCCGATTACGGGTTCTATACGTCCGACGTCAGCCTGTCCAATCTCGAAAAGAAATCGCTCCGTATCGCCGAACATGCGGCGATCATTGCCGACAGCACCAAATTCGGCCGGCGGGCGCTGACCCGGTTTGCGTCGCTCAAGGATATCGACCTGCTGGTCACCGATGATGACTTTTCACCCGCCGATGAAGCCAAACTGAAAAAAGCGGGGATCGAGATCATCAAAGTCCCCGCTTCCGGCAAATAAGTCCGGGATGTCAGTCTTCCTGCGGCTGGATGCCCCGGCCGTGCAGCAGCGCCGCCGGATTTTCGTTCATGTAGCGCACCAGGTCGGTGATGGTGTCCATGGTCTCGTTGGCTTTCTGGAGCGAGGTCTGCAGCGTGTCGCTGCTGTTTTTCAACGACCTGGAAAGCTCGCGGATATCGCCGGCGGTTTCCGAAAGGTTGGCGCGGTCGACCGACTGTTCGATCTGGACCGCGAGTTTCTGGATCGCCTTCAGGGAATTTTCCATCTCCTGGATGGCGGTGCGCATCTGCTTCTGGTCCAGGACCTGGTTCAGATTGGTGATGGTCACGTCGATCTTGCGGATGACCTGGTCGGCGTTGACCGAAAGCTGGTCGAGTTTTGCCCGGTCAAGCGTCCGGTTCGCCCGCTCCAGCAGGTCGTGCGTCTGTTTGGAGATCCCCTTGAAATCCACCGAGGCGACCGAGGTGAGGATCTCGAAAATATTGGTCCGGAGATTGGCCATCATGGACGGGGTGGACGGCATGATGAATTCGCCTTTGTCGAAAAACGCCTGCCGGCTGGAATGCGGCGCTTTTTCGTCCGTGAAGAAATTGATCTCGACGTATTTGTTCCCGGTGATGCCGTCCGGTTCGATGCGGCAGGCAAGTCCTTCGCGTGAGGATTTCATGAGGAAGTCGTAGAACTGTCCGCGTCCCAGCACCTGGGACCGGCCGATCACATTCATGACCCGGCTCCGGGCATTGGGCGCCGTCTGGTTTCCTGCCTTGCTCACGGCACGCTGCTGGATCTTGGAGAGGTCGATCTCCATGTTGATCCGGATCTCATTGTTGTCCACCATGATGCTGATGTCGCTGACCTTGCCGATCGGCACCCCTTTGTATTTGACGGACGATCCGGTCGTGAGGCCCTGGACGGATTCTTCCACAAAAGTCACGATGTATGCTTTCGGCTTGAGATGGTCGAACATTCCCATGGAGAAAATGATGATGATCAGAACCAGAATGGAGCCGATGACGAAAAGTCCGAGTTTGAATTTATTGGTTTCCTGCATGTTGTTCAGTCCTCATTGGGTTGCCGCGGTTTGGGTTCCCGGCCGCGTTTTAAGAAATTTCTCACCTGACGGTCCGGCGAATGGTCCCGCAGTTCCGCCGGCGGACCGTCCGCAATGATGCTTCGGGTCGCCGCGGACAGCATGACCGCACGGTCCGCGATGGTGAAGATGCTGTCGAGTTCATGGGTGACGACCAGGATGGTCGCGCCGGTCCGTTCCCGGATGCTGAGGATCAGCTGGTCGAGGCTGGCCGAACTGAGCGGATCGAGCCCGGCCGAGGGTTCATCGAAGAACAGGATGGCCGGATCAAGGGCCATGGCCCGCGCGAATGCGGCCCGTTTCACCATGCCGCCCGAAAGATCGCCCGGCATCATCGCTCCGCAGCCCTGGAGATTGACCATGCACAGTTTTTCCTCGACCCGGACCGCGATCTGCTCACGCGTCAGGTCCGTATATTCTTCCAGCGGCAGCGCTATATTTTCCGCCAGCGTCATGGAGCGGAACAGCGCGCCGCCCTGATAGGCCACTCCGAACGTCTTCATGATGGAACGACGCTCCTCGTCCGAGGCATTGACGATGCTCCGGCCCTGGATCAGGATATCGCCCGATTTCGGCTGATAAAGCCCGATCAGATGCTTGAGCAGAGTGCTTTTGCCGCAGCCCGAACCGCCCAGCACCGTCACGATCTGTCCTTGCGGCACCGTGAAGGAAATGTCCCGGAGAATGGTTTTACGCCCGTATCCCGCACATAAATGCCGCACCTCGATCGCCGGCTGATTTTGCTTTGCCGCCGTCATGGTCACACCGTGAAGAAGATCGTGTTGAAGAAATGCGCCAGGATCGCGTCGGCGATCACGATCATCAGGATGCTGATCACCACCGTGCTGGTCGTGGCGCGTCCGACCGCGATCGCATCATTGCCCGTCCGGAATCCCCGCCAGCAGGCTGTCACCGTGATGATGTAGGCGAAGATACCGCTTTTGAAGATCCCCTCGAAAAAATATTTCGGCTTGACCCAGATCACCGTGGTCTGATAATAACTGTCCAGCGGCATTTCCAGCTGTCCGACTCCCACCATAAGCCCGCCCAGGATCCCAGCGATGTCTCCGAAGATCGTCAGCAGCGGGATCATGCAGAGCATCGCGATCAGCTTCGGGATCACCAGAAAACGGATCGGATCGAATCCCATGGTCCGGAGCGCGTCGATCTCTTCCGAAACCTTCATCGTCCCGATTTCCGCGGCGAAAGCGGAACCCGCCCGGCCCGTGGCGATCACCGCCACCATCAGCGGCGCCAGTTCCCGCACCACCGTGCAGCCCACCAGTCCCGGCAGAAATCCTTCCGCCCCGTATTTCCGCATCTGCACCGCCGCCTGGTAGCCGATGATCATGCCCGCCAGAAAACAGATCAGAATGGTGATCGGCAGTCCGTCCGCTCCGCATACATTCATGTAATACAGCGTTTCCTTCCGGCGGATCTTGCCCGGATGGCGCAGCGCTCCGAAGATCGATGCGCTCATTTCGCCGATGAACCGGATGAACGTCAGCAGTTCGGAGCCGATCAGCGAGGTGACTTCCCCCGTCTGCAGGATGATCGAGTCGCGGCGGATCATGAGCGGTAATCTCTTTCCGGATGGGCGATCAGATCGATGTTCTTGCAGCATTCGCCCCGGTCGTTGAAGCCGGGCTCATATTCCATCAGATCGCCGATCATCAGCTCGTTGAATTCACAGTTCCGCAGCTGTTCCGTGTAGAAAAACAGGTTTTTCTGCGGCACATCGGTCGAAATGAAGCCGTAGCCGCCTTTCAGCTGCACGATCCGCCCGCGTTTCCGGACCGGATCCGGATACCGCTGCTGTTCCTGCCGGGGGTCGTCGTCATAGTCCTCGGACGGCTCCTGATAATTGTCATGCGCATTGTTCACGAACAGCAGGTCGGGGCTGATGTCCGGGAAGCGGACCGTTCCGTTGATGTAGTCATGCATCCGCAGCGGATAGGCTGCTTCGTTCAGCAGACGCGACGACGTGGTCGTGTAGCGCGTGTTCCCGTTTTCGTCCGTGTATTCGAAATCCCAGCCCAGCACCATCACCCGGGTCCCGAGCGAATTCAGCTTGCGCACCAGCGGAATGTAATCGCCGTCGCTGGCGATCAGCACCACCACGTTGAATTTTTTGAACAGGGTCAGTTCCAGGGCTTCCAGCGCCAGGGACACATCCACTCCCTTTTCACCGCCGCGTGTGATCGGCAGATAATGCGTCACAATGCCTTCACGCATCAGGATGTCATCGAAGATCCGCTCGTTCAGCAGGATCTGCCGTTCGTTGGCTTCCAGCGCCGGCAGACGGCCCCGGAAGTAATGGCAATCCACGATCTGGCAGAAAGCCGGACTGGTATTTTCCTGCAGTGCGATATAACGTTTTATGAATTCATGGATCCCCGGGATGCTCAAACGGGATTTCCGGGCATGTCCGTAGCAGTAGTAATTGCTGACATGATAAAAATAATTGCCGTCGTAAAAGATTCCGATACGGGATAAAACACGTTCTTTGGTTCCAATCATTTTCCGAATTCCTTTTTTTCAGATAGGTTGTCCTTATATATTTACCGAATAAATAAACATTCAGGTAATGTACTCCGGATTTCTGTAAAATCAAATTTTTGCCATAAAATTTTTCCCTGACCTAAGCCCTTTGGGACGATGTGCATTTACATTAGCGCTTCACTTTTTTCGTTTTTCTTACCAGAGTTTTTGAAAATTCAATTATTTTGGCGATCCATTCTTGCTGCAGACGTTTTTTGTGCAACATTAAGCGTTTGTACCCGGTTTCAAAAAAAGTTTTCGGTAGCGGTATGGTGTGATTTTGTAACGTTTCCGGAAACACAGGATAAAGTAATTGCTGTCGCAGAAGCCGCATCTGTCCGAAATTTCAGTCAGCGGTAGGAGCGTTGTCCGCAACAGAGTTTCCGCTTGAGCCAACCGGAAATTCTGCAGAT
>SUWI01000274.1 GCA_015061565.1 Lentisphaerota bacterium | reverse complement strand
ACATGAAAGGGACAAAAATGGACGAAATTGGAAACGAGATGGCCCGCTGCATGGAAGCAAGTTCTATCCCGCAAAGCAGCCCGGCAGCAGCAAGAGTTTCGGAAATAATGACGCGCTATGTCCAGAAATTCGGTTCGGTCCGGCTTCAGATTTTTCGATTGTCAGGCATCTCCAATGAGGCGCTGCGGAGTTTTCTGAATGCGCTCCGAATCACGCTTCTCCGCAAGGGTGTCCAGCCTCAATACTGCTGGCAATACAATCCTACACAAGACGCATATATTCTCTTCCTCTGCCATTACGATTGCCCGGCAGAGTGCATCCAGCAGATCGTTTTCCGGCTTTTACCCGGTTCAGTTCGGCTTCGTATAATCAGCAGCGTTTCGGTCAATCAGTGCGTCCTGCCCGATATCAATGCCTGGTTGTCAAACGTATTTCCCCCGATTCCAGTTTCCCCAACGACGCCTTTTTACCAGCACACTTTCGGATATTCCCGTTCCTTATGATTCAATTTAAGGACAGACCCGGCCTCTTCCCCTTGCAACGGGGAGAGGTCGGCTGATGAAAAATTTTGAAAGAAAAATTTTTATCTGTTTTTTTAAAAAACGGCTTGACTTTACATAAAAATAATGTAAATTATAGGCATATTCAGTTTTGGTCACCGAGCATTTCGTTCGGGTGTGGTTGAGGTCCAGCTTCCACTATCAATCTCGCGGGCAAAACCGTGGAACCTTATGACCATGTGGCGCAAGCCCTTTTAAGATGAAGTTCAGGTATAGCCTGACGCAGCGGTTCGGGATGAGCCCGACCATTCCATTTAGTCTGGATTTTTTTCGGCATCTTTTTATTCAATTCGGTCAACTTTCTGTTTGGCCGATGGTCTCCCGAAAGGGACAGAACGCTTAAGACGCATAATCCCCTATGATGTGCGTGTCACATTTGAACGACAAATCGTTGTATTTCATGGAGTTAAAAATGAACAGCGATCTTGTTTCTTCAGTAAGTGATTCCATTGCAAAAGTGCTTGAAGAATTCATCCCCGCAGCCAACAGCACCAATGACGCTGAGCTGCTTACCGTTGCGGAAACATGCAAGCTTCTAAAGGTTTCGCGGCACACGATCCATCGGTGGTGCAAAAGCGGGAAAATAAAATTTGTGAAATTTTCAAAAGCGAAGTCCGGGGCAGTCCGAATCTACAAGGCCTCGATCATTGTTTTTCTGAAAACTATGGGGGCCTGAGCAGAAGATGAATTCAAATGAAAACAATCTTGTGGCCATGCTCGGGTGCTATGTCGGTTCACCGGAATTCATCTTGGCCCATGTCCGCGGACGTGTCCCTCGTATGGTGAACAATCCAATTTCTCGGGCTGTCACCGTATACGAAGAGGAACGGCGGTCGCGCCTGGAGCAGAAACCGTTTAATCCGGGCAACATCCTCCAGGCTGCAGCCGAATGCCTGTGCGGTTCCATGCCTGGATTTGGCGGGATATATTCCGTCCAGTGGATAAAAACTCCTGAAGGTTTTATCTGGCCGTTCCTCTACTGCGTGAATCAGCTGCCAGGTGAAATCTTCGCGCTTAAACTGGTTACGCTCGCATCAATCTGGGTTTTGAATCCGTCCGTTTTCTGCGATGCTGATTTCAGTTCTTGGCTCGGAGACGACTATTTCCTTGAAGAGTCAAGACAGAAAGCCGAAAGACAGGTTTCAAACTTGCTTTCCGCCGTTGTTGACACAGGTGTAACCCACAAACCGACTGAAATCGATAAAGACGTGCAGGTGCTTCTGGACGCACTGCGTTCAGGTGCTCTTTCCCGCACGCAACTGGAGAAGGTCACGGGGTTCAGCCGGACCTATCTCAATGACCATGCAATCCATCCGGCACTTACTGCTGGGTGGATCGAAACCACCGAAAAGAAACCGTCAAGTCCGCGGCAGAAGTACCGGATCACCGAAAAAGGGTGGGATCTGCTTGCCGACAGGTCGGTTTCCAGAATCTTCATCCTGTCGGCAGGGGGAAGGCCCCTGCCGGCAGGCCGTCGTCCTGAGTTCAAAACAAGATAAAAGATAGGATTTTTATATGATATCAAACAATAACACCTCGCGCGTGCTGGTATACCTGAAACGAAACCTCGAAATTGAAAAAATGCGGATCCTTTTGTTCCGTACTTTACTTTTTTTATGGGATGAATGGCTCTGCGGAAAAGGATATGTCTGGTTTGTATTTTTGCCTGAGGCTATCCTTCCGTATACGTTCAACTTTTTCGTTTTAAATCTCAAAACCTATATCCGATTCGATCCGGAAATAAAGACTTTGGAACTGGGCGAGAAATGCCACTATCTCGAAGAAATGACCGGATATTCGGCTACGTTGTGGGCGTGGATTTTGTTCGTTTCGGCACGTGCCGGAATTACAGAAAACCTGCTGGATACTTACTGTTTTCAGCCGCTTAGTCCGATCCGGCAGGCAAATGTGGAGACTTGGGCACCTGCTTGCAGCCCCGAACCATGGATTATGGCATACGGAAAAAACGGAGAGCCCATGATCCCATTGGAATACAAGCAGCTTCCCGATGGAAGCTGCACGATTCTGCCGATCCGATATTTCATCAATCCATCAAGTCTATTTGATAAATTTTCCGGCCCAGATGTTCCGGTTGATTTCTCTATCGGAACCAAAAATAAGCAGAACAGGATTCACAACCTCCTGAATCTGAATAATATCCATGCGCATCCACAAGCGACGGTTGAACTGGATCCGGATTTGTCCTTCATAGTTTCCGCCCCCCATGATGCTGAAAGAGTTTCTGCAAGCTGGTATGGCGAATGGGAAACCTGGAACGCTGTCGATCTTTCTGAACTCTCAGGCCATCCGCTTGTGCTTGGTGGCTATGATCGTCCTGGCGAACATGAAAACACTGGTTCCGCAATGCGGTTGCCATGCTGATGCGCCTGCGCAATCATGACCGTCCCGTCAAGGTCGAAGTCCATGATGGAATCAAATGGGAAAACAGTTCGGGCTTAGCTTGTCAATACACCGGCATCGCATCCCGCACGCAGCTTCTCTCGATTCCGGAATTCATCAGAGAAGCCTGCCGCCGCGGAGTTGATTGCTCTGCACTGGAGGAATGTCACGAGCTCAAATCGTATTCCGTTGAAGAGCTGATCACCATGCCTCCCGCTGAATTCCTCCTGTATCCCATTCTGAAACCCGGCACTTACAATTTGATTTATGGTGCCTCCGGCGTTGCCAAGACATGGTTTGCGCTGCACCTCGCCCTTTCACTGAGCCTCGGTCGTTCTCCTTTCCCCGGATGGGATTTTCGCGGAGTTGCGCAGAACGTTCTCTACTGTGCTGGTGAAATGAGCGAGGGTGATTATGGTGAAAGAATTGCCGCTCTGCTGGCTGGTCAAAAACAAAATGGAAACTTTCATCTTGTTCGTGAAAATCTCGATATCGCTGCCGAAGAAAGCCAGAAGAGTATTTTGAAAACGATTGCTGCTGAAGGCGACCGGATTGTCTTTTTTGACAATCTGGTGACCTTGTCGGAAAATGGACATACCGAGGGGCAGTTCGATAAGATCCGGAAATTCTTTGAGCAGCTGAAAAAAGCTGGAATCTCCGTGTTTCTCGTTCACCACGAGAACCGTGAAGGCGGTTATAAAGGGACCGCAAAAATCGAACAGGTTGCCGACCAGTCGATCCATCTGCTTCAAGCAGGGGATGGGAATAAAATCGGACTGCTGGTGAAGCCTGAAAAGATCAGGAATACAGCCCGGAGTGAGCAGCCGTCCTTCAGGACGGAATTTGATCCCAAGTTGCCAGTTGATCCTTGGCCGGTGTATAAGCCCACCAAAGAGGAACTTCGTCGTCTGGATGAGGACGATCCTCTTGACGAAATCGGTCGCAATGCTGGCAAAAGGCGTAATAACCATCAGCTGGCTTGGTTTTACATGTCGGAAGATGATAAGGCGATCGCAATCATCGACGATATGCTGAGTGGTTGTACGGATGATGTCATCGCTGCGAATCTGGTCGTCAAAGAACGGGTGCTCAGCGCGTTCAAAGGAGATCATGGAATTTGTGAAGACATCCTCAGGAAACACATGCCGGAAGCCACTAAAAAAGCGAAAAAAGAGTGCGCAAAAGCCTCACCAGCGGAATTGGCTAAATTTCTCTGGGAACTGGTCAGGAAACAAGTTGCAAAATAATTACATGTCCTTATGAACCCGATTCCATGCCGGGCTGTCGAAAACGACTCAAAAAGACTTGATTCTGGCAGACCGGTATGGTAGGGTGAGGGTAAAAGGAGGAAAAACAATGAGTATACGGAATAAAAACGGGATCTGGTATTACGAGTTCATGAAGGATGGACACCGTTTCTGCGGCACTTGCTTGGATGAGGCTGGCAACCCAACCGGAAACGAGCGGACTGCAGCTGCTTATGAAAAGGCCCAAAAGGACATGTGCGCCAAAGTTCGCGCAAACAAATCGGTAAAGGCGCTTACTGAAAACTTCAGGGCAGAGTTGACGGGTGCACAAGCAATCCCGCTGCATGAGGCTTTTCAGCGGTCGCTGTCCAAGCCTCGCAAACGCACGCCATGTCAGCAGCGCCTGGTTCTGAAAAGAAACCACTGGAAAGATTTTATTTCCTACATGGCTGACACCTATCCGGATGTGACGCATCTGGCAGCAGTCAGTCGCCATCATGCAGAAAATTACGTTGCCAGCTTGGTAACCTTCGGAAAATTCAGACCTCGTCAAGCTGGCAGGAGAAGGATTGCCAACCCTCTCTCTGGCGCAACCATCTCGGATTATATCACGACCATTACCGAAGTTTTTGAACTGCTCGCCGAGGATGCCGGCCTTTTGAATAATCCTTTTTCAGGGATTCCAAAACCAGCATTGCAGACGGAAAACCGAAAGCCGTTTACGCCGGAAGAGCTGCAGACGATCCGTGAGAATTTGGATGATTTCACTCGGCCATTATTCACCATCGCCATTGCGACAGCCTTGCGTGCGGGAGACATCTGCACGTTGAAATGGAATGAAGTCGATCTCCAAAACCGAGTAATCCGCCGCGGGAAAATGAGAAAAACCCAAATCGGTGTGGATATCCCAATCATGCCCCCTTTGGAATCGTATCTGAAAACACTCTGGGACAACCGTGATACCGAGGGTGATTACGCAGATTATGTTCTGCCCCGCCATGCAGAGATGTATCTATCCGGCAACCGCTGTGGCGTTTCCTACCGAGTAAAACAGTTCCTTGAGAAAAAGTGCCACATCGTCACGACCATCAAACAGGCAGGTCATGAACGGTCGGTTTCAGTTAAAGATCTTCACAGCTGCCGCCATTCCTTCTGCTACTATGCCGGTCTTTACGGAATCCCGATGAATGTCGTTCAGGGAATCGTTGGCCACTTGACGCCTGAAATGACGCGCTTATACAGCAATCATGCCAGCCTGGAAACCAAGCGTGAAAAAATGGAGCTGCTTCCGGACTTTCTGAATTTGGCAGAGAATGATGACTCCGGTTCGCACTTGACCTGTGCCAACGTTCCGGAGATATTGAAGATGCTGGAACAGATCCCGATTCGGTATGCGGAAGAATTAAAACAGCTTCTGTCATTCATGACTACTGCAGATATGAGTTCGATCATCACTCTGCGCCGTCAGCTGACCGAATAAATCTGTCCGGAGAAAAGTGGAGCAACGTGCGCGCGCCTGGGACGGTGACGCGCATCATGCTCCAAGATGCGACACCTCTGCCGATGATGCCATCGAGTTGCAGAATTTACGGAAAATTTACGGAAAATTTTTATAAGTATTTGATAATCAAATTAAACATACACTTTGACATCGTGAAGGTCAGTGGTTCGAGCCCACTTATACCCACCAGCTTACTTCAATCCGGCAGGATTCCCTGCCGGATTTTTTTTTTTTTTTTGGGGTATGCGCGGCATGTGCGTTGACTCGTCGGTGAAAGTCCGATACAGGCTTGTCAGCAGGAACTGTAAGCGAAAGACAAGGGTGTCCATCGCGAGGTGGAATCTGAAAGAAGTCCGCAGCAAACTCCCGGCCTGACGAACAGAAACCGCATATAAGGCATATTCAGGGCGGA
>SUWI01000273.1 GCA_015061565.1 Lentisphaerota bacterium | reverse complement strand
ACAATGCCGGAGGTGTTATGCTGAATGACCGCCGCCACAGCCGTGATGGGCAGGGGCGCATCGCCGGCCAGCGCCGGGGCCATGTAGTCCTGGAAGGACACACCGAACTGGGCGCGACCCGAGCCTACCAGCACTTCTGCGCCGTCCTCGGGAGGCTGAACCACCGTCACAGTCTCAATGCCCTCCTCCCGGAACCAGCCCTTTTCCAGAGCCACATACAGTCCTGTGTGGTTGGTGTTGGGGGTCCAGTCCAAAACGAAGGTGATTTCCTCCCCGGCGGCCTCCTTGGGGGCACAGCCTACGGAAAACAGCAGACAAGCTGCCAATAAAAGCACAAGAATTTTCTTCATTTTTCTTCCTCCTTATCGAGATACCGATACTTCAAACACCGCCGCTCCAACAGATTCACCAACCCCATAAGCACAAGGGAAATGGCGGAAATGAGGAAAATGACGGCAAACATTCTGTCAAAGGCAAAGGCCTTTTTTACCCGCGTCATGTAGACGCCGAGACCGCCGAAGCCACCCAGCCACTCGCTGATGACCGCGCCCACCACGCTGTAGGCCGCGGCAATGCGCAATCCGGAGAAGAACTGGGGCAGAGACGAGGGGAATTTGATGTGGCGGAAAATGTCCCATCTCTTGGCGCCCATGGAGCGTAAAAGGGCGATGGCGTCATTTCGGACCAGGTGATCCCGCCGTCGTCGGAATGACATTGATAATGTACGTCTTTCGAGGTGCGCAGCAGCATCACAAGGCGTCCGGACGGAGTTTCGGCGACCACCGGTTCCACGCCGGGATCGAGCCAGCGCATCCCCTTATGGGGATAACACAATTCAAAGACCGGCGGTGCGGGCAGAACCGTTTCGGTCCAGTTTTTGCCGTCCGCATCCCCGAGCAGGATCACCGGATGGATCCGGTTGTCCTCCGGCATCCGACGCTGTCCGGCATTGATCCAGCGGCGCCATTTTTTCAGGGGCAGGGGAAGCCGCTGGAGATGGATCACATGGTCGCTGATCTTCACGGCCTCCCATGGGCCGTCCGGTCCGCCCTGGGAACGGTAGAGCCAGGTGCCGGTGATCCCTTTTTTGAGTTGGGCCGCACCAGGAACATGGCTTTCCCGGCAATGTCCGGAACTGCCGGCTTCATCCAGAAACGAGAGCATGGTGAAATAGTCGCCGCTCCAGGGCGAGGCGCCCCGGGCGCCGGGATCGTCCGGCCCGACTTCTTCCATGGTATAGCTCAAGCCGTTGTCTGCGGAACGGAGCATCACGAAAAACGCCGATTTTCTGCCGTCTTCATGTTCATGCGGACGGCAGCCGTAAACCCGGATCTCCCCTTCGCGGGTGATCATCATCGCACGGTCGGCAAAACGCGGCGCCAATGCAACGGTTTCGGGCTCGAATATCTCGTGGTAAAGATGCGGATTTTTCATGGCAGACCCTTTCTTTTTGAGAGTCTAATATAGTCCGCACCGGCCGAAAATCAAGCCCGGATGTTTTATTTCATGACCGCTGACTTTTCCACCGTTCTTTGGCGGCAATGATCTTCTGCGCTGAGCAGGTCCAGAAATTTTTCTCGAAATCGGCCGAAAATGCCGCGATATGCGGGGTCAGGATCACGTTGTCCAGAGCGAACAGCGGATGATCTTTCGGCGGCGGTTCCTCGCACAGCACATCCAGCGCTGCGCCGGCAATGGTGCCGTTCTTCAGCGCATCGACCAGGGCGGGTTCGTCCACCACCGGCCCGCGCGAAGTGTTGACCAGCAGTGCATTCGGCTTCATCAGCGCCAGGCGGCGGGCGTCGATCAGTCCGCGGGTGTCATCGGTGAGCGGACAATGCAGCGACACATAATCGGCTTCCTTCAGCAGTTCGTCCAGGTCCATCGAATCCGGTACGAACGGGTCGTAGTGGAGCACCTTCATCCGGAATCCGGAGACCATCTGTTCGACCAGACGCGCGATCCGGCCGTAGCCGACCAGGCCGAGCGTGCGGCCGGAGATATGCCAGTTCATGCCGTTGGGGAGTTCCCAATCGCCGGCGCGGACCCCTTTGTCGTAATGCACCACGCGGCGGATCAGGGCAAAGAGCAGCGTCACGGCATGTTCCGCCACGCTTTCGGCGATGGATTCGGGGGTGTTGAGGACTTCGATCCCCAGTTCTTTCGCTTCGGCGCAGGGCAGGGTGTCCACGCCGCTGCCGCTGCGGAAGATCCCTTTGCATTTCGGCAGACGCCGGAGCACCTCGCCGGTCAGCCCGGGATTTGCGCCGAACATCCAGACCAGGTCGGCGTCCTTCGCGAACGCTTCGACCTCTTCGGGGGAATGGCATTTCCGGCAGGCGAGTTCGATCCCAGCTTCCCGGATGGGGTTCAGATATTGCGCCGGAACGGCGTTTTCATCGCCTGTAATCAATACTGTTTTCATTTGCCGTCACGCTCCTTGAGCATCTGGCGGAAGCCCTGCGCCATGAATCCCCAGTCGCTGCCCATGGCGATCCAGTCGATGCCGCGTTCCTGCCAGCGGGCGAGGGGACCCGAGGCGGTCCCGAGCATTTTTCCGGCGGCCTTGGTCTTGCGGCAGATCTCGTCGATGACCTGGTTGAGTTCCGCGTCCTCGGTCTGGCAGAGGATCCCCATGCTTCCGGATAGGTCGCACGGTCCGATGCAGATGCAGTCCAGCCCCGGCACTTTCAGGATGGCGTCCAGATTCCGGACCGCGTCCACATGTTCGATCTGCACGATCACCAGCGGTTCGGAGTCGGAAATTTTCAGGTATTCGAACAGGTCGTCCGCCCCGTAGCGGTTGGCGCGCCGCACTCCGCAGCCGCGGATCCCGCGCGGCGGATAACGGCAGGCGGCCACCGCGGCTTCCGCCTGTTCCGCCGAATTGACCATCGGGATGATGACGCCCGCGGGAGCCAGGTCCAGGACCGGCTTGAGGATGCCCGGATCGTTGTCGCAGACCCGGACGAACGGCGCGCAGCCCGTGCCCCGACAGGCGGTGACGTGTCCCTTGATCGCGTCGAGGGTGAGCGGACCGTGTTCCGCGTCGATCCAGATGAAATCCAGTCCGCAGTCGCCCGCGCATTCGCTGACTGCCAGATCGGTCAGGGTGACCACCGCGCCGATGGCGGTTTTTCCCGAGGCGATGGTCGATTTGAATTTTTCCAGGTTGTTGATTTGCATATCATACCTCTTTCGTTGGTGTTTTCGGTTTTTCTTTATATAATATCATGCGTCCGGCGCGATGTCAATACTTTTTTTAATAAAAAAATCAATTTTATAATATAAAATAATGCGTATGCTGAAATCCGTATTCTCCGCTTCTGTTCGCGTTTTGCTGCCGTCTGTTTCCGGATCGTTTTTTGTATTTTTTTAATTTTCCGCTTGCATTTTCATTTTTTTGATGATATTGTATACCAACCGGAACACATGGAGTATATTTTATGGTGACCGACATATTGATCAAAGATAAGCTGGGCCGGATCCAGCGGCGGTCCGGGGTTCCCGTGTACAAGCAGCTGGAACAGAATATCGCCGAATTCATCAATTCCAGCCCCGATCAGACCTATTTCCCCAGCGAACGGGAGATTTCCCGGATCCTGAATATCCACCGCAAAACCGTTTCCCGCGCGCTGACTTCCTTTTTCGAGTCCGGGCGGCTGCAAAGCACCGGCAAGGGGACTTTCACCTGCCGCACGGCCGCGGCCGATCCGGAGATCCATGAACTCAATTTCATGACTTTTCCGCTGCCGCATCCGGAACGCCGCAAAATCAGGATCCTTTCCTACGAGAATCTTCCGCTGCTGATGGAGGCCTGGCGCAAGATCATCGACTCTTTCGAACGGCGGCACTCCGGTGTCTCCGTCGAAATGGTTTATCAGTATCCGAAATTTTCCGAGCTCGGCTATGGCTTGTTCGACTGGCTTGCCGATTCCGAATACGATGCGGTCCAGCTGCCGGTCACCTTGTACTGGGACCGGGATTATTCCACGCTCTTCGCCGAAAATTCCCCCGCGTTCCGCCGTCTGCTGGATTCGCCCGAATTCCGCACGAAACAGCTTATCGGCCCGGTCATCCCCTTCGTGCTGGAACATTGTTATCCGGTCAATTTCGGCACCCGTTTCTGTTCCGTGAACCTGGATCTGCTGAAACAGACCGGGATCAAAAAAGCGCCGGATGATTTCCGCGAGCTCATCCGGATGCTGATCGGACGCAAGGACCGTCTGCCCGTTTTCCTCGCCGACCATCCGGAAAACATCATCGACATGGTGGGACGCGGGAATGCCGATTCCCGTCCTTACACTGCTGCCTACCGCGAATGGTTCGGCACGGAGGAGCCCGACGAAACCGGCTTGTTCCGCTCTTCCTCGAAGACAGTGGAAGCCCATACTTTCCTGCCGTTCCTGGAGCGTCAGGTCATGCTGTGTCCCAACGGCAGCGGATGCCGTCTGCAGATGCTCAATCAGCAGGCAACGTTCCCGATGAAACATTATCTGCCGCTGCCCGATCCCGGCTGCCACAGCCATTTCGGGGGCAATCTTTTCGCCGTTCCGAAAGCGTCATCCGCTCCTGAACTGGCGGCGGAATTTTTCTCGTTCCTGTATGAAACGCCGAATCAGGAAATTTTTGCCGGATGCGGCCTGGTCCCTGCCCGGATCTCCTGCGATCCGGTCCTGGTGAAGAATCTCGGCGGCATTTCGCTGGACGAGTTCCGCACTTTCGCCGCCGCCGGACTCGAACGTTCCAGCTGGCAGGAGGGAAGATGCCTCAATTCCCTGAACAACAATTCATCAGTCATTAAAAGATAGTCAACAAGGAGATATCGAACATGAGCAAAGTCAGATTCACCGTTTTTTCCGACCTGCACCACCATCCGGCCTGGTACAAGACCGAAGCACCCCGGCGGCTGGCCGCCATTCAGAAACGCGCCCTCGAAAGCGGTTCGGAATTCCTGCTGCATCTCGGCGATTTCACCCACAAACCTTCCGCCGCGCCCGAACTGATCCGCCAGTATCTGGAATTCAAGGTCCCCGGTTATTTTGTCCTCGGAAACCATGAATTCGACATCGATTCGTATGAGACCGTGCTCCGCACCATGAAAATGGATTCCGGCTATTATTATTTCGACCGTTCCGGATTCCGTTTCGTGGTGCTGGATGAAAATTATTTCCGCGATTTCCCCGGCATCTATTTCCATTATTCCGAACGTAATTATTTCGACCATCCCGGGTTCCGCGACTGGATGCCGCCGGAAGAACTCCAATGGTTCCGGGAGACCGTGATGAATTCGCCTTATCCGTGCATCCTCTCCAGCCATGCCGTGCTTGATTCCGTTGCCGGCCACGGGGTCCAATGCCGTGAAGAGGTCCGTGCGGTCATCCGCGATTCGCAGAACACTCCCGGACGCGTGATCCTCTGCATGAACGGCCATTATCACCGCAGCGGGTTGGACATCATCGACGGCGTGGCTTTCCTGGACGTCAATTCCGCCTCGTTCAACTGGGTCCCGAAGCCGCATCACCTTTTCCCGGATGACTGGTACAAGCAATACGAATGCATCGGCAATCAGGTGATTTACGAGGATCCGGTCAGTGCGGTGGTCACGATCGATTCCGAGGCCGGCACGATCGAGGTCGAAGGGATGAAGAGCCGTTTCGTTCACGGCATTTCCACGGAGGAGAGCGGCAATTCCTCCGGTTACCGGCTCTGCACGCCGGACATGATTTCCGCCAAAATCAATTTCTGAACTAAAAAAGAAGGAGGCAGTTATGCATCAGGATTTTCATCGAACCGTCAACCGTCAGTTATTCACATTGATCGAACTCTTGATTGTGATTGCCATCATCGCGATTCTGGCGGGGATGCTGCTGCCGGCACTGAACAAAGCCAGGGAAAAGGCCAAAACGATCCAATGTCTGAATAACATGAAGTCACTGTGGCTGATAATCAATGAATATGAGTCGGACTACGATGACTGCTTTATTGCTGCCTGCCGCGGCACTAAACCCTGGGGCAGGATCCTGCTGGATAACGGATATATGAGGGGACCTACCTTTCCCGGATCAGGCGGTGCCTTGGCGAAGAATTTCCCGCATATTCTTGAGTGTCCATTGGAGACGCGCACTAGAACAAATGGAAGCACTGTTTACAAACATCCGAATGTTTCGGTAACAAAA
>SUWI01000013.1 GCA_015061565.1 Lentisphaerota bacterium | reverse complement strand
TTGTTGATGATGATGCCCGGCTGCAGCTCGCGCACCATCGCATTCAGCTCGCGCGCCCGCCAGAAATTGATCCGGTATTCCTTGTCCGGATTCAGGTCGGGCATCCAGCCGCCGTCGTATTCCAGCAGGTCGATCTGTCCGTAATCGGTCATCAGCTCCCGCACCTGGTTGTGGATGTAATCGACCAGCTGAGCTTTGGATTCGGGATATTTTTCCGGTTCGAAATAACCGGGGAAACGCCAATCCAGCAGGGAATAATAAAGACCGACTTTCAGCCCGCATTTCCGCGCAGCTTCCACATATTCGCGCACGATGTCCCGTTTGCAACCGTGTTTCGCGCTTGTGTAATCCGAATACTTGCTGTCGAACAGACAGAATCCCTCATGATGCCGCGTGGTCAGCACGACATATTTCGCACCGGCCTGTTTCGCCAGTGTGCACCACTCCATGGCGGCGTCCGGCGAGGGGTTGAACCGATCCGCCAGTCCCTCGTAATCTTTCGGTGCGATCCGTTCGGAATACATGGTCCATTCACCCCGTCCCAGCAGGGAATAAAGTCCGAAATGGATATAGATCCCGAACCTCGCTTCATGAAACCATTTCAAACGTTCCTGATAAGTCATTTTCCTGTTCCTCTTTTATTTTTCCGAGCTGAAAGAAGCGGCCGGATATTGTTTGTTGTAAAGAATGCTGTTCGGATATTTCGACCAGGCATAGCGGACATTCAGCGGATTTTTCACCTGCCGGGAGGAGAGCACGATGGAATCGCCGCAGAGCTCGGCACGGTCGGCGGGGAAATAGCGGCCGTCGCCGCCCGCCAGATAAAAACTTTTTCCCGGCGCATCCCGCAGTTCCAGCCCCTCGGCAAAATGGAAAAACACCCGCAATGCCCCGCCCTCTTCCGGCTTCGCTTTCCAGAATACCGGACCATACGGCAGCACGTCCTGATGATAAACCTGGTACAGCGCGGCGGCGGCCAGACGGGATCCGACCGATTTCTTGTCCTGCGGATGGATGTTCTTTTCATCACCGGCATCCAGGGCGGTGATCAGATATACGCCCGGCAGGGATCGGCAGACCCGCCGCTGGGCTTCGCGCAGGACCGCCCAGGCCGAAAACTCATCATAATCATCCTGCGGACCGAAATCGGCCAGCTGCACCTGGAAAAACGGCAGGTCGGGCTGTTCGAAACGGAACCGCCAGTCGCGGATCATGGTCTCCATCAGGCGCTGATACCGGGCCGAGTCCTCCAGCGATTTTGCATTGCTTTCGCCCTGGTACCAGATCACCCCGCGGAACGCAAACGGCAGCAGCGGATTGACCATGCTGCCGAACTGCAGACCGGCGGTATTGTGATTGGCAAGGCCGATCCGCTGGGCAACGCTGGAGATCCCCCAGTCGAATTCCGCATGGGCTTTCCAGTCGCCGGCGAGCGGGATCTCGTGCGTCCCGTCAGTCAGCAGATAGGCTTTCGAACTGCCGCCCAAGGAGCCGTCGAAGACAAATGAAAAAGCACGGATCGCGATCACGTTCCGGCCCGCTTTGACGAGCTTCCCCGGAATGCGGTATTCCCTGGGATGATCGAAATATTGGGTATCATCCCCTTTTCCGGTCCGGCCGATCTCGACGTTGTTGAAATAGGTGATATCCTGCTTGTCAATGCCGCCGGTTTTCAGGATCAGGTCCTTCCCAGCCATTTCGGGCGGGAGTTCCACGGTTTTCCGCGCCCAGATCACTCCGTTGCCGGCGATCTTCTGTCCGATCCAGCTGCCGGGCACGCGCATAATTTTCCAGGAGGAATCATCAAATTCCGGGTCGGCCCAGCCCTGTCCGAACCCGGTGTTGCCCGGATCGGGATGATATTCGAATTTCGGTCCTGCGGATATCTCTTCCACATCCCAGGCTTGCGGTTCCCGGCGGAGCGTCTCCCATTCATCGATCAGCGCCCGCGTATCGGGATTGGTCCGCAATGCGGCCGGACTGATCCAGGTCTCCGCGATCGAACCGCCCCAGGAACAGCAGACCAGGCCGACCGGCACTTTCAGGCGGTTCCGCAGTTCGGATCCGAACCAGGCTCCCACCGCCGACGCCAGCGGCGCATTCTCCGCGGTCATATGTTTCCACTGTCCGGTAAAATATTTTTCCTGACAGCCGGTGACTTTCAGCGGGACCGTGATGAAACGGAATTTTTCCGTCTCGCTCAGCTGACTGATGAACTCTTCTTCCTGCTGCCGGGCAACGGACTTCGGCGCGGATTCGTCTTTGTCTTCCGGGGCTGCGGCATTCAGTTTATACTGCATGTTGGACTGACCCGAACAGAGCCAGACTTCGCCGACCATCACATCGTGCACCGTAATGCTTTCCGCCTCGTTTTCAGGCGAAAACACCTTCAGTTCGAAAGGTCCGCCGACTGCCAGCGGCGGCAGATGCAGCAGAAAACCGCCGTCGGCCGAAGCCCGGGCAAATCCCTGTTTTCCGTCGATTTCCGCCTTGACCAGCAGGCCCGGCAAAGTTTCGCCCCAAACCGCTACGGGCTGTCCCTGCTGCAGCACGGCTCCGTCTGAAAAAAGGGTTCCCAATCGCATTGCAATTCTCCTGGTTTTTCCGGTAACATACACGAAAACATATTATTTTCAATCGGTATATTCGGATTTTCCGATATTTTTAACTCATCAGAAAGTTTTTTAACAAGATGAGCTGAAACGTTTTGAAATCCTCTTCAAACTGTTTCACCAAGATTGTCTCCTGCCTGGCAGGAGGAAAATTTTGTGTCATTCGCTTTACAAGCAAAAAGATTTGATTGCAAATCCGGAAAGTAATTTTATCCGAAAAAATGGGGTCAAGAGAAATTATCCGGCAGAATCTCCGCCGAAGAGAAAGGAGAATAACGCTCGCGGTATTTGCCGGGAGCGATCCCGAACTGATGCCGGAACACCTTGGTAAAATAATTCGAAGAGGCGAAACCGCATTCCGCGGCAATTTCCATGATGGAAAAGTCCGTTTCACTCAATAATTTGACGGCATGCTGGAGCCGGCAGTAAGTCAGGTATTCGGAAACCGTCTGCCCGTAATTTTTCCGGAACGCCCGGCTGAAACTGCTGCACGGCATCGAAATGCCCGCCGCCAGCGAGGCAATGCTCAGATCGGGATCGCTGAAATTCTGCCGGATCAGTTCGCGGGTCTCTTCCAGCTGATTCCGGCGTTTGATGTGACGGCCGTGGTTTCTCAGCGAACAGAGCGCCACGATCCGGAAAGCGGTCGAAAGCGCCGTGATCCGGTGTTCCGCGGTCATGGGATTGAAATTCGTCCCCAACTGGTTGAACAGGTGTTCCGGGCACACCCCGGCGGGGTTCAGGCCGGGTTTCATATTCAGCATCTGAAAGAACAACGAGGCATCCTTCCCGGCAACGGTCAGCCAGCAGTAATGGAAGGTTTCCAGCGGATAGAAATTCTGTTCCGAGCCGGGCGGGGAATACCAGACATAACCCGGACGGAGAATGTGTTTCACACCGTCCGCCAGGAAACAGCAGCGCCCGGAAACCGGCCAGTAGATCTCGCCGAAGTCGATGACTTTGACCCGTTCGCGGTCGGGCGGCACCAGCACGAAATTTCCGCAGCTGCGGACTTTCAATTCGGAGGCGCTGTTTCCTCCGCAGAAGAAACAGAACGAACGTGAACTTTTCTGCATCGTATTTTTCCCATTAAATGTCAAAAAATTACCCTTGTCTATATAAAAATCAATGCTATATTTGTCAATATAACGAACATTAGATGTTTTTTCAAATCGAAACAGAGGTTTTTCCGTAAAATGAATTGTGGACGCAGCAAAATCCTGTTGAACGGCATCTGGAATTTCCATTTTTCCGATACGGACGCGGATGCCATGAAATCCCCGCAGGAACATGTCATGATCGTTCCGGGATGTTTTGACCTGATCGAACCTTACTGCGGCAAACGCGGCTTCGCGGTCTATTCCCGGACCGTCAAAACCGGCGGCATGAACCGGCTGGAAATCGACGGCGCCGGCATCTGCGGCAAAGTCTTCTGGGACGGTGTTCTGCTCGGTGAACTCCCGTTCGCATATATGCCGGAAGAATTTTATTTCCAAGCCGGAGAGGAAAAGGAACATCAGCTCACCATTCTGCTGGAAAACCATTTCAATGAGCAGTTCCACCCGAATTTCGATTTCTTCGGATACGGCGGGATTTACGGCGATGTCACGCTGACCCGCATTCCCGACGAATATATTTCGAAGGTTCGCATTTCCACCGAAGATTACCGCAAGGGAAAAATCCGGGTCCGGGCCGAATTTTCAAGCTCCAAAACGACCTCGGCGGAATTGTCGTTCGATACCGGATTCCGGCAGCAGGCGGTTTTCGAAAACGGGAAACTGGACTGCACGCTGGAACTGCCCGGTTTCAAACTGTGGTCCTGCGAACACCCGGAACTCCATCGTCTGACCCTGTCCGCCGGCAATGACAAAATCGAAACGGACTTCGGCATCCGGGAATTTTCAGCCTCAGGTCGAAAACTTCTGCTGAACGGAAAACCGGTAAAACTCTACGGGGTGAACCGGCATGAAAGTTATCCTGCGACCGGGGCGGCAGTCTCCCCGCAGATGGCCGCTTACGACCTCAATCTGCTGAAAAATGCCGGATACAATTTTGTCCGAGGCAGTCATTATCCCCAACGGAAAACGACGCTGGATCTGTGCGACAGGCTGGGGCTCCTGGTCTGGGAGGAAGCGCTCGGCTGGGGCATTCCCGCGAAAGACCTCGCTTCGGAAGATTATGTCAAATCGCAGCTCGAACAGGTCGGACGGATGACCTTCCACAGTTTCAACCACCCCTGCGTGGTCATCCGGGGCTTTCTGAATGAAACCGTCAGCCAGTATCCGGAAACCCGTCCCGTCATCAAAGCGCTTTACGACCGGATCCGCTCCATCGACGAACATACGCTGATCTCCTTCTCTTCCAATAAATACGAGGAAGACTGCTGCACGGATCTGGTGGACATCGTTTCCATGAACCCGTATCCCGGCTGGTATGATGCCAATTACGACACGATCTCGACGATCGACAAAATTCTTCCGCGGCTGAAAAAACTTTCCGCCGTGATGCCGCAGGACAAACCGTTCCTGATCACGGAGATCGGCGGGGAAGCGCTGTTCGGTTTCCGCGACCCGCTGAAAACCTACTGGAGCGAGGAATACCAGGCGGAGATGCTGACCGAAGTCATGAAATATGTATCGGCAAACGATGATTGTGCTGGAGTGGCGATCTGGCTTTTCGCCGATACCCGGTCGTATGTCAACGGTCCGCATATTTTCGGCCGTGCCCGCGGTTTCAACAACAAGGGCATTGTCGATGAATACCGCCGTCCGAAACTCTCATGGCACAAACTGGCAGATTTTTTGAAAACCATAAAACACTGACAAAAAAAGGAAGGGAAACAGAACATGATCAAGCATTCATCATTCATCTCTCATCATTCATCTCTTCAGCGGAAGCGCAGCTTTACGCTGATAGAACTCCTCGTAGTGATTGCAATCATCGCGATTCTGGCCGGGATGCTCCTTCCGGCGCTGAACCAGGCAAGGGAACGCGCCCGGACCACACAGTGTCTCTCCAACATGAAACAGATCGGACTCGCTTTCAACGGTTATATGGATATGTTCAACGGCTACATGCCGAATTACGGCAACAATCTCGGTTACGAGGGAAATGAATCCGGCCGCCGCACCTGGGGAACCATCCTGATCCGGCTGAATCTGATCACAGCTGCACCGTTCATCTGCCCGACCTTGAAAGCGGTCTGCAAAGAAGACGAAACGGGAGTTTCCCCGAAGGCGCAGACCAATGTGATCGGCACATATGTCGGATACGGCATTCCCTATGAGGCCCATACAGTCGGACGCAGTATCGGATCCCAATATTACCACTGTAAAGCGAATACGGGAAGACATCCGTCCAGACTGTTTACGGCCATGGATTCCCGCAACGGCGCCAGGTTCAACCGGGGCGATTATCATGTCACCCGCTGTTACCGGGATTCCAGCCAGTCTTCCTACGGATTCCCGCATACCCGCCACCAGGGCGCCGCCAGCATTACGCATCTCGACGGTCATGCCGCTCTGTATAAAGGATCGCTGGCCAATCCGTGGGACAGGGAGATCGGCGATCACAACACCAATCCCCGCGGCTGGTATTTCGACGCCAACTGAACCGGAACATCGCCGGAAACGGCAGTGCGGTTTCGCTTAAAAATCATTTCATAATCTGCAGATGGAGGATCATCATGTCTTGGTGGAAAAAAATGCCGTTCGTCTTTCTGATCGTATTTTTGCCCGGAATCTTCCTTGCGGGAGCGGCCGACTTTGCCGACATCCGGGCAAAAGCCGCAAAAGTGACCCCGCGTTCCGAGGAAGACTACCGGCTCGGGACCGAACTGATGAACCGTCTGAAAAAACAGGCGGCGGGGAAAAAACTGGCCGCGGGACGCCGCTTCTTCTATACCGAGCCGGTCATGTTCCGTTCCGGCAGACTCTATTACACTTACAAGAAATGGTTCGACCACAATCTGTTTGTTTGCCGCGACCTCTGGGAAGACACCCGCGAGGAATTCCAGGATGCCAGCATTCTGAAAAGCATCGAACTGATCCGGCAGGCGGGATTTGACGGTTTTTCCCCGATCCTGGGCAAACGGGCCGCACCGCTGGTCTGCCGGCGCGCGGCACTCAAGGAAAACCGGAAAGACAAAAGCGAAGTCGTCCCCGTTTTCTGGCTGAGTCTCACCGGTCTGACCCCCTCCATCCTCAAGCAGATCAAAGGCTGTGCCGAAGGTCCGACCTGGTATTTCAACGGCAAACCGGTCGCCTTTTCCTACAACGCCGATGCGTTCGACCCGAAAAAGACGGCCGCCTTCCTCCAGGAGATCCGGGAGAAAACCGGGGTCGATCTGGCATTCGTCCATGCCGTCGGATCGATGCCGGGAACCAATGGCGACCCCTACCATGATTACATCCACAAACGAGCCGTTCCCGCCACCGTCATGCTGAAATATTACGACAAGCTGACTGAATTTCTGAAGGTCTGCGACGGCATCCAGTTCCGCAACCGGCTGCCGGACCGCGACAGCCAGCTTTTCACCGAATTTTACGACAATGTCACTCTGCCGCTCTATGCCGCAGTCTGCGCACAGCCCGAATTCAACGGCAAAAAGATCCTCGGACTCAGCGTCCAGGCAGGCTACGCTTATTTCCACGGCAGTCAGACGCTGGACCGGAGGGGAACCAAAACCCTTCGCAATTACCTCGAACTCTGCAGCAAATACCCGGTCGATTTCATCCACGGCATCGAATGGGACGAGACCAACGAAGACACCTGCCTGGAACCGACCGTCTGCAAGCCGATGGCGAATTCGCGCATCACCCGGTATTACCGCGACCGGCTCAACGGAGTGACACCGAAACCCTTCGAGGGCGACGACCTTACCCTGCCGAACCTGATCGTCAGCCAGCCGCGTCAATATATTCTGGGCACTGATTTCGAAGTGGAACTGCTGAACGTGCCCGATACGGACAATTCCTGCCCCTATACCGTGAAAGCGGAACTGACCGACCACCGGGGCAAAGTATTTTTCAGCTCGGAGGAATTGAAATTCGACGCGGCAAAACTTCAGGATCATACGCTGGTCCTCCCCGCGGAAAAACTTGCCGCCGTCCGTTCCGTCAGTCCGCGTCTGACGATTCAGTTCAAAGGAAATAAACGGATCGTTTCGGAAGGGATGCCGTCCTCGGTCATCCGGGCGACCGTCAGCCGGGATTACAGCTGGCTCTGCACCCCGCTCCGCAACCTGATGTTCCCCTCCGGGGCAGCGGTCAAGTTTTCCAGCCGGGAATCGTCCGCCGGATATGAAAAAGTCGCCCTTGCCGCTGATCTGGATTTTCCCGGACATCAGCTGAACATGGTCGAAGTTCTTCAGAACTCCATGGAGATTTTTTCGTATGACCCGCAGAACGAATTCCTGCAGAACGATCCGGCCCGGCAGCTCTACCGTCTCTCCGGTCTTTTCATGAACAGTCTGAGCAGCGTCATCACCGAATGCCGGATCGAGTTGAAGGGTGTTCGGGACGGCTGCTATTTCGAACCGGTCAAGTCCAGATATTCCAGCTATATCCTCAACCCGACTCAAAAATACCGGCAGATCAGCTGGAAAAAACCACTCGGCAAAAAGAAGATGCAGCTGACCCGGCATCAGAGCGAAACCCTGTTTTCCATACCGAAAAATGAGATCGAAAGTGCAGTCCTGGTCATTTCCGGAACGAGGCTGAACGGTCCGGATCAGGGAAAAACTTTTTCCTGGGAACTGCCGCTGCGCGAACTGGGGAACCACGGAGTCAAGGTGAAAACCTTCGAAGACGGCATTCATTTCGGCGTGGAAGCCTATTACAAACCCCTGCTGCTCCCCCTGCCCCTGAATTCGGAAAAAGCGGCGTTCAAAACCGTGCTCACTTCCGATCTTCCCGAAGGCGTCCTGATGCTCCGTGCGGTTTCCAAAGACGGCCGGGTCTGGTGGAGCAAACCGTTCTTGCCGGTGAAAGATTCGGGGAAAAACTGCCGGATCACGGTCTATTCCCCGAAACGCGGCTCCTTCCCCGTGGATGTGGACCAAATCCGGGTCCCGGCGGTCGACTACAAATTCGATCCCGCTTTCGGACAGGATGCGCTCATTACGGATGCCGGACGGGAATTCTACGCCACTCTCGGCGGTCTGACCACTATTGCAGTCGGCTTCGAAGCGGCCTCCCATTCCCAGGCGGCTGCCAGCTGGCCGGCCAATCTCGCCATGAACCTGAAAAAACCGAGCCGGCCCCGGCCCGACTGGGAAAAACTGCCGGAAGGATTCTGGGCTTTGCGGTTCAACGGTAAAAACGGGCAGTTCATCAGCATTCCCCCGACCGCGGTTCCGCAGCGGACCGGATTTACGCTGACCATGGATGTCAAGCCGGAAGACATCAAACGGGACCAGCTGTATTTCTCCCAGGGCGGCAATAAATATCTGGCCGGATTCCAGCTGCGGACCCAGAACGGCAGGTTCGTGATCGACTTCAAAAACCGCCGTCCGCATGACCCCGCCAGCCGCTATTCCATGCTGGACATCCATCGGTCAAAACTGTCTCCGAAAGAACGTGTCTGGAACCATATCGAGCTTTCCTATGACGGAACTGGATTTACCTTGACTGTCAACGGGAAAAGCGAATTTTTCCCGCAGACCGGTTTTTCGCTGTGGCTTTCCCATTGCTGTTTCGGCGGCACCGATCCGAATCAGAAGAAAAAGACCACCTTTTTCCAGGGACTGCTGCGCTCGCTGAAAATCGCCCACCATCCGCCGGTCCGCTGACCGGTTTCTATCGCAATTCACCTTGTTTCTACGATAACATACCCGAAGTCGGCTGTTTTTTGCGCAGGAGGTCCGGCAGATCGATCACATCGACCCATTCCACTTCGGGATCTTCGCTCAAAACTTTGATCTTCTGCTCGAAACGTTCCCACAGCGGAGGATATTCCATCATTTCGTAGGAGTGTCCCCAGAAATAAAAAACGCCCGTCTTTTTCGCCTCTTCGAAGATCTTCCAGAACTGCCAGTTGAGAAAATGACAGCTGGATGCCAATGCGAGCGGATTCTCATTTGAGGTCACATCGGCCAGATTCGCCGTGGTGCGACCGTAGCGGAATCCCGCCTCGGCGAGCAGACGTTCCGTTTCCGGCGTATGTTTCCCGCACGGCCAGGCGAACCCGCGGCATTCCTGCTGGAACACATCTTCCAGAAAATGCCGGGCATCCACTGCCGCTTTCAGAAAATCCGCATCCGGGATCAGTCCTGCGTTTTCGTGTTTCCAGCAATGGCTCGCCACCTGAAAACCGCTGTACACCGCTTTCAGATCTTTCTTTCCGACCGCGCCGCCCCGGAAGCCGTAATGGCTCCAGCCCTGGGACATGGGATCCGTCCAGAACGGCTGCACGGTTTCTTCCGACAGGTTCCCCGGACACAGATTGAAGGTGGCTTTCGCATTGTATTTGCGGAGGATTTCGGTCAGACGGATATCCGTGGCGACTCCGTCATCCCAGCATTGCGCGACTTTGATCATTTTTTGTCTCCTGTCTTTTGATATTTGATGATTTGAAACGAACGCGGCGAATCCAGCCGGATCACCAGCGAAGCGAGCTCGCGTCCGGCAAGTCTGGACTTTTCTCCGGTGAAAAATTCGACTTCGTAAACGGCTGCCGGGTCCAGTCCGGCCAGTTTCAGCTGAAATTCCGGATCGGGACTGTTTTTGCGGCGGAAGATCTGGACCATGCCGCAGTTTTTCTGCGGATCGTGGATCTGCTGTCCGCTCCATTTGCGCCAGTCGGTTTCCGGCCCTTCGACCAGCGGATAGACATCGCCGGTCATATGGATGTCCCGCAGCTGTTTGCCCCATTGCACGAGCCGGCGGTGCAGATCGTAATCATCGTCCGGTTTCGGTTCGCGACCGTTGAACTGCCAGACCTTGCAGCCCATCCCGCCGCCGAGGCCGCAGGCCATGTGATAAGGATCGGCCGGACCCCAGTTCAGGGTCCCGTGCTGCGGCAGCCAGTCGTCCAAATACAGGTGTTCCAGCGGGACGCATTCCTCCTCGTAAGGGAGGAAACAGGCAAAATCGCTCTGGCACAGCGGAAACGAAAACGACGCCGCTTTGTATTCCAGCCGGCGGCCGCCGCTGGCGCAGTTGTCGATATACATATCCGGAAAACGTTTCCGGAGTTCTTCCCAGAACAGGTAGAACCCTTCCACGAATTTCATCTCCGTCACACCGATCCGGTCCGGTTCGTCTCCGGAGGCCAGCGCGGCATCCGGCTCCATATTGAAATCTTCGCGGTAATCGTCGATCCCTTCCCGTTCCATGATGCCGCTGACAGTGTCGAACAGATATTTCCGGGCTTCCGGGATCCCGATATTCAGCAGGAAATTGACTTCTTTTCCTTCGGCAAATGCTTGCTTGTCGCCCAGCAGCCATTCCGGATGTTCCTTGATCACCGCCGCACCGGAACCGGAAAAGATCCGCAAGGATTCGAACCAGACCAGCAGACGCATTCCCGCCTGATGCGCAGCCTCGGAGATCGGCTTCAGTCCCTGGGGATGAGCATAAGTATTGAAATCCCACGAACCGACCCGCCGCGGCCAGTCGCTGGAGCAGTCAGTGTCTTCCAGAAAATGCGGGCACGGTCCCGGCGAACCCATCCAGCCGGCATCGATCCAGACCCCCTCGTAAGGCAGCTGTTGTTCCTGTGCCGTCCGGATGCGCCGGATCTGTTTATCCGTTTCGAGCCCGCCCCAGAATGCCAGCAGCAGCGGGGGAACGATCAGTTCGCCGCGGCGGTTCCGGGGAGCATGATGGGCGATCATGAAACGCCGGAATTCATTTTGTCCGTCGCGGATGCTTTTATTCTCGCGGAAATGGATCAGAATGCCCGGCTGCATGAGCCGTTCCCCTGGGTGCATCCGGAAGGCGGCGCGTTTCATCCCGCAGCGGATCCGGCTCTTTTTCCCGCGTCCCCAGATGATCTCGGTGATTTCTTTTTCCACCGAACATTTCCACGCACAGGACCAGCCGATCGCAATGTTGATCCCGTTCATCGGATCATTGTCCACTCCGAAAAACGGCAGATAATCCGTGGAACACCGTCCGGAGGCGCATTCCATTTCCAGCTTGTTCAACCCCGGACGCGAGAAGAGATCCCGTTTCTGCGGCAGGAAATCCGAACCCGCCGCTTTGGATCCCAGATGATACCGCACGCTGATTTTGCTGTTGCCGGTGGGATCCCATTGCTTCAATCTCTGTTCCCCGAAAAACACCGGGTCTTCCGCCTCGTAATCCAGCACGGAAACCTCCGAAATGATCCCCGAATCCGCGCTTCCGATGTTCTCGAAATACGGAGTATATTCGATCACCGGAAAATCCGGCCAGACAGTCATTTCCAGCGTCAGCCGAACCGTTCCCGGAACCACTTCGTAAATCATTTTCCGGTTCCCGCCGGTTCCTGTTTCGATCGTACACGGGACCTGGCTCAGATCGCAGGTTTTTCCGCCGTAAGAAAACGAAAACGGCTTGACCGGACTGTTCAGGTCCAGCAATTCTTCGAAGGTTTTACGGCAATACATGGCTCCTCCCGATGGTTATTTTAAGGAAATGACAATGATTCCGAGGCAGACCGCGATCAGTCCGGCGAGGCTGAGACGGGCGAATTTTTCTTTCAGGACCATCAGGCTGTAAAGCGAAAATCCGGAGACGCACACCCCGATGGCAATCGGATAGGCGAGTCCGCCGCAGCCGTTTTTCGCCAGCAGATCCAGTCCGCGGTAGAAAAGGAACAGACTGGTGGATGTATTCAGGATCATCAGAACCAGTGCGGTGATCCATTCGCCCCGTCCGCCGAAATTCCGCTTGCGGATCATCCCCGGCAGCGTAGTGATCGAAAAGCCGATCAGTCCGCCGAAATATACCCCCGTGGTCCGGACCAGACTGCCGGTTTGAGCTGCCGGAAGATAGGAGGGCAGCGAATTGCAGCAGTGGGTGATCAGGACCAGCAGAAAAGCCAGAAACGACGGGAGCACCCAGTTCTTTCCCCGTCCGGCGGACGCGCTGTCCCGCGAGATCCCCATGACCAGGACTCCCGTCAGGATCAGCACCAGACCGATCAGCCGGACCGGCGCCGCCGGTTCGCCGAAGAAGATCACACCCATCAGGAAGGAACCGATCATGCCACCCTGCATGATGCCCCAGACCAGACCGTTCGGTCCGCGCTGCATCGCCAATGAGGTGAAAACATACGAATAGAAGAGGGCGATCCCAGCCAGACAGCTCAACAGGAATCCCCATCCGAAGATCGGCCCGGATCCCGACCACGGGGCACCGGCCGCCAGCAGCAGCGCACACAGCAGAGTCGCTCCCAGATAATTCAGTCCCTGGACGATATTGTAGTCCCAGCCCCGCTCCGAACATTTGCTGACCGAGATCCCCACCCCGATCCAGCAGATACCGGCGATCACAACCAGCAAAAAACCCGCTAAATTGTTCAGCATGATTTTACCTCATCTCCTTCTGAAATTTGATTTGAAATCTTTTCCGGTAAATATAGCACAGAAATCTAATAATTCCATGGCCATTCTTTTCCGCCGCCTTCTCTTGATGGGGGATCAAAGGGGCAGTCATGGTTCAATCTTTTTCCGCCAGCATTTTCCGGCTGAAATTGGCGATCGCATCGCAGTCGCTGAGCCGGGCGATCCAGTTGATGCCGCGGGCTTTCCATTCGCGCATCGGCGCACACCCCGTGCGGCGATTTTCGACCCGAAATCTTCCAGATGCTTCAGTTTCATATCCATTCTCCAGTTTTCTTTTCAAACGGGCAGACACGGGGTTGACATTGAATGACATTTTCATGCTTCTTCCGATGCCGAAAAAACTCATGACGGTTTGCAATCAGCCATTCCGATGCTATATTGCACATAATATATGATGAAATGGAAGATTTGCCATGTCCAATTGCGGAAATAATATATCCGATTACGTAAATTCAGCGCTGCTGCCGAGGATCCGGATCAGCTGGATCTCCGGAGCGGATACCGCCGTTCTGCCCCCGTTCACCAATTCGCCGTCACCCCTGCCGTATACCGCCGTCAGCTGTCTCCTGCCGTACCGCAAAATTCCTTACTCGGGCGTGAATTTCCGGATCGACGGGAAACGGTATTATGCTGCAAGCGGCGACTGTCTGATTTTTCCGGAAGGCTGCCGCCGCTGGTTTTTCCGGAATGACGAAGGACACCGCAGCATCTGGTCGCATTTCCGGATCCGGCTCGAACCCGATCTGCCGCTGCTGAATTTTTTCAAGGTTCCGCCGGTCATCCGGGGGACCGCCGCGCTCCGCTGCCGCAAGCTCATCAACGGCCTGAACCGGGGCAGCCGCAATATTCTGTCCGATAATACCATCCGGGTGATCTCCGAGCCTCGTTCCGGCAGTCTGGCCGATCAGCTGGAGGATCAGGGGACAGCGTTCCTGCTGCTTAAGGAGATCCTGTCTCTTTCCAAGCCGAAGGAAACATTGTTTCTGGCGGTCGATGGATTCCATGAACTGGAAAGCGCCGTGCAGCTGATCCACAAACATAAATTCGAAAAACTTTCACTGGATGAACTGGCGCAGTCCTGTCATTGTTCCCGCTCGTCCTTCGAAAAAAAATTCCGCAAGGTGTTCGGGATCTCGCCGGGCCGGTATCTGCTGAACCTGCGTCTTTCCGAAACCGAAAATCTCCTCCGGAACACCAATGCATCCTGTGCTCAGATCGCCGAGGCCGCGGGATTTTCCAACCAGTTCATTTTCAGCCGTCTTTTCACCAGCCGGTACGGCATTCCGCCGCGGGATTACCGCAGCCGGAAAGTCTTCTGCTGAATGGCCGTCATCTGAAACCGGATCAGCGAAACGGTTATGCCTGTCCGGACGCGGTGAAAAACGCCAGGGAGTCCATCGACCGGCTTGTGAGGCAACAGTTTTCCTTATTCCCAGAAAAGGTCGCCGATTTTTCCCTCGGTCTGATATGCGACATCATCCAGACCGGCAATCCGTTTCCCGTTGACCGTGATATTACGGAAAGTAAAACGGGACAGGACTGCTTCATCGGAATAATTGGCCAGTCGGAAAGGCAGTTTCAGCGGCACTCCCGGTTCGGCATCTGCCTGGATGTTTTCAAACAGAATATCATGGACCGATCCGGATTTTCCCTGCCAGCTGCCGTAGTTCCGATTGTCGATATTGATCAGCTTCGGGACACCGATCCGGCCTCCGGGATCATACGTATCATTGTCGGACTTCTGATGGATTTCCGGCAGGGTGTCGGCCTGATATTCGATCCGGATATTACGGAATGTGATGTCATGAATATCCGCATAAGCACCGTTCTGAATATCCAGGCAGACCGCCGAGTTGTGGATGAGGTCGCAGTTTTCAAAGGTGATCCGCGCATATTCCGGCGCTCCGGTTTCGACTCCGAGATCCAGGGATTTGCCCCAGCCGGACCAGACGATGCAATTCCTTACCGCAATATCTGTAAGCGAACGGTCTTTCTGCCAGTTCACCGTTGTCAAGCCCAAATGATCCAGCCCTTTCATCACAATCGAATCATCGAAACTGCGGACAAAAGAATCGGTAATTTCAGCATTGGCGGTGTTGCAGAGGTCGATCCCGTCCGTGTTGTAGCGCCATTGTCCGAGGATCTTGACATGGTCGACCAGCACTTCGGAACAGCCGAAAAAACTGGTGGTGAAACAGGCGGAATCCTGGATGATGATGTCACTGATCCGAATGTCCGATGAATTGTAGAATTTCAAGGTCGAGTGAAGGATGTCTTCGAAGAAACTCCTGAAAACCCGTTCTTCCATGCCGCCGTGCAGTGTGCCGCCGCCGAAAATCCGGATGTGATGAACATCCTTGCCGAAAAGACTGCCGAAAACAATCGCCTCGGGATCGATATAAACCGAATCGCCCGAATTCAGACGGATCAGTCCGGGAAAGTGAATCCCCGGCCCGAAATACCACTGGACCGATCGACGGTCAGCAGGGGCTTCGATGCGGTTATAGAAGAAATAAACCGCATGATGACTGGTTCCGCATTCCAGCACATACTGCCCCGGTTCATTCAGGACGAACTCAATCCGGTCCGGAGCGGTTTTCTGCGGGATGATCCGGCGGGACAGCGGGCGGACAACAGCCTTTTCCCCGTTCAACGCGCCGTTCAAGGTTACATGAACCGGTTCATCGGCGGCGAAACTTACGAATGCCGCCATTTCCGTCTGATTGACCGGGCGCTGGGTTCCGGGCCAGACCCGGTTGAAAGGAATCGCCGATTCCCGGCAGCTTCGCACCTGAACAGGCTGACCGTTCAGGTGCACGGAAAGATGTTCTGCAAAAAGTTGTCCGGAACTGTTTTTCAAGGCAGGGCAGCTCCAGGGAACGGTGACGGTTTTCAGCATGGTGAAAAAAGTTTCTTATTTAACAGGAATACAGTAGACATGAGTGGCGGCAGAGCTGAACGAGTCGGTAAACTTGCCGCCGAGGTTCGCGACAACCCGGTTTTCAAACAGGACCTTGACCTCGTTACTGCGGTATCTTTCCGGAACCGTGAAATGAGCGGCCGCCGCCTGGAACGAGGCGTTCTGCGCGATGATATAAAGCCGGTCCGCATATTCCAGCGCCAGATATTTCAGTGCGGGACCGCCGGAGACTTTCAACTGTCCGGATATGTCTTTCCCCTCGGTGATGAAAGTCAGCGCGGAAACCTGCTTATACAGTTTTTTCGCTTCGGTCCAGACCTCGGGATAATTTTCCATCCGGAACTGTCCGCACTGGTACAATCCGATGGCATTGACTTTCATGCGGAGCGCTGCAAATGCCGCGTAGCGCGCATCGGCAATGGACGGAGTGAATCCGGACACTTTCGGGTCGGTCCGGTAAAAGCCGGTGAGCAAGGCCAGCAGCGGTTTCTTTCCGGCGGCTTTTCTGGCCTCGGCGAACGCCTGATCGATCGAAAACAGATTGCGGCCCGAGGCATAATAATCGATCATCAGGAAATCTCCCAAATCCGCCATGGTTTCGTAAAGATCGCGGCGGCAGCTGCAGACTCCGCGCCAGGTGTTGTCCGGCGCGCCGAAACACGCCAGCAGTTCTTTGATCGTCGCGACCGGACGATGCACATCGATCTCATCCATCCAGGCGCCCAGCCGGGCGGGATGGACCGCCAGCGGCGTGGCCGCGAATTTCCGGATATCCGCTTCCGGCGTGGAGCCTTTGCTGTAGATCCCGTAAAACACGGATCCGGAATCCAGCAGTTTGGTTCCATATTTCAGGCACTGATCCAATATTTTTTCGGTCGGCAATGTGTTGCCAAGCAGGGTGTTGAATCCCAGCGAATTCAGGTTCGCCCGCCCGCCGTGGAATGTATAGCCGTAATAGATGATCGGGAAAAACGGCAGTCCGTTGAAACGGATATAACCGTCTTTGCCGCTGGTGACGGCCCCCCGGGAGGGCGCTTTGAAAAAGAATCCCCAGGTATATTCCGAATAAATCCCGTTGGTTCCGGTGACCGCGAACCGGACCGTGTTGTAACCGGTTTTCAGTTCGGGGACCCTCTGGACTCCGATCTTGTCGTCGGCGAGCGCCGTGAGTTTCACTTTCTGCCCGTTGACCTCACCCCAGGACCGGGCGTGATCCACCGATTTCGCGCTCATCCCCTGGATTTTGACGGAGATTTCCGCAGGCGGATCCGTCAGAGCGGAATCCCGCGACGGCGAGGCTTCGGAGAAATATCCGACCTGGGTATCCGCTTTCTGCGGGATAGTCAGGAATGCTTCCCGGCCCCATTCTCCGTTTCCCGCTTTCACCTGCCATTTCCAGGTTCCGGCAGCCAGTTTCGGAAAATAATCTTTCGATTCGCAGCGGTTTTCCGCCGCAGTCACCGAAATGGTTTTTCCGGAGTCCGGCGAGGTGAAACGGACCGTATAATTCTTCTGATTCCGGCCCGGCTGCCAGATCAGGTTTTCCGGCTGGTACAGCACTTTGCCGGATTTCGGAAACAATGGTTCGACGGTTCCGGAACTCTGCAGGATCACCAGGATTTTTCCTTTCGGCAGATCTTTCAGATCCAGACCGGTATAAGGCTGATCCGCGGGCACGGAAAAACTGAACGCGGGAACCCGGCTGGTCAGTTCATATTTTTTCCCGAACAGCGTAATTTGATGTTTGAAATCCCTGCCCGCTTTTTCCGGGATCAGGAGGAACTGATAACTTTCGCCCGGAGCAAAGGCCGCCCCCGCAATATTTTTTCCGGTCGGCAGTTCGGTCAGCAGCTGATCTTTGATGCTGCCCATGGCAGACAGGAATTTATCCGCGAACTGCGGTTTCCCCGTCAGGATGATCTGACCGTTGTACTGCGGCAGCTGAAAAGCTACCACCCCGGTGAAATCATCGCTGTTCAGCTCGAAAACGGCGGTTCCGGCCGGCCGGTTCACCGTGAGATGATAATTCTTCAGGGATGACTTGCCGTCGGTGAAGGGCGGCATCGTAAAACTTTCGGTCAGCGTTTTGCCGTCCGCTTTGACTGTCAGGTTGCGCACCGAGGAATGTTTGGAAACCAGCAGACTGAGCTGCCGTTCCCGGTTCTCTCCGGGTTTCAGCACCGGCATCAGCAGCCAGGCATGAAGCTTGCCGCTGCCGGACCGGAGATTGCTGGAGCTGACCGCCCAGGCACAGCCGCTGGAGGTGGTCCGGTCAAAACTGATCACGATATCCAGTCCGCTGTTGGTATTGATCTCCATGGTGTGAAGTCCGGCTTCCTGCGGCACAAACCGGCAGGTGACCGGTTGGACCGGACCGGGTTTCCAATTGCTGGTGGTGTTGCCGTCATCCGGCACAGCCTGCTCCCAGACCGCTTTCCCGCTCGGGGATAGCAGCGTGAAAACCGCCATGTCGCTGCCGATGTAACCGTTCAGATCTTTTTTTCCGAAGGTCAGGCAGACTTCTTTGCCGACCTGATCGGGGATGATCATCAGGGTCGTCCGTCCGGTCAGTCTCAGGTTCGGCAGCAGGTATTCCGCTTTGGAAACCGGTTTGTCCCGTCCGGCGATGAACGGGAGCATTTTCTGCGCCAGTGCTTTTTCAGCAGTCAGCACCACCGGACCATATTGCGGCAGTGCCAATTCCACGATCTCGGTAAAATTCTCGGAATCCAGTTCGAAAATATCGATTCCATCCGGCCGTTTCAGGGTGATCTGATAATCATTCACCTGCTTGTCGGATTTGACATATTTCGGCAGCGTGTAATCCTTGATAAGCTCTTTCTCCCCGGCTTTGACGGTCAGACCGGTCAGCCTGGTGAATTTGGCTCCGGTCAGCTTGACCGGCTGTTCCGCCTTTTCTCCCCGTTTGAGCCGGGGCATCAGCAGCCAGGCATGCAGCTTCCCGCGATCGGTCCGGAATTTCTGCGCGCTCACCGCCCAGGCACAGCCTTTCGACTCCGAACGGCCGAAATGCAGCAATATATCATTTCCATTGCCGGCTTTGGCGGTCATCGTGTAGATCCCCGCTTCCTTCGGCACAAAACGGCACGTCACCGGCTGTCTCGGTCCCGGTTTCCAATGTTTTCTGGTGTCGCCGTCATCCGGCACGGTCGTTTCCCAGACGGTTTCCCCGCCGGGCGACTTCAATTTCAAAAACACTTCATCGCTGCCGTCGTAACCGTTCAGGTCCTGTTTCTCAAAGAAAAAAGAAACTTCCTTGCCGGCCTCGTCCGGAACGATCAGGACTTTGATCCCGCCGATGATGCGGAATCCGGGGATGTCAAATTTTTTTACGGGCTCCGCTGCGGCTGAAGCCAGCAGGGCAAATGTGAATGCGGCCAGAAAAACGGTAATTTTTTTCATCATGGCAAAAGCTCCTTATTTGAACGTGTTCCAGTATTTTGTCCGATTGTTGTTATTGACTACATAAAACATTGCACTGTCAATAAATGAAGCATGACCATCCGCCCACAGCACATTGGCGCCGTTGCTGTGCCGTCTGGCCATGTCGTTTTCATAGATGGCCCAGGATGCGGTGCCGGATGCTTCCGTTGCTCTGATCGCTATGTCGACTTTTCCTGATTCTCTTCGATGAAGTGAATCGGCAAGCACCAGGTTCGATGAGGGTTTTGTGATTCTTTGAATCTTTTTGCCGGGGAGGTACATATTTTCTCCATAACTTGCGTTGTTCTTGCCGTTATCAGATGATTTTGTTAATAGCCAGGAAATATTGAACATCTGGTCCGTGGGACAGTGCATTATCGGCAGGCAGATTCCGATACCCTGACTGGTCCCGATGATTTTGGTATGCGGATTCAGCAGATGCATCCACGTTCCATTGTCTCCAAATGATTTATAGCCTTTTGACTTATCCGGATTGTGGAGCATGAAAGTGCCGACATTGGCATCAAGGTAGAGATTGACCGTGTATCCCAGCGATTTCAAATTGCCCATGCAGCTGATGGCGCGGGCTTTTTCCCGTGCCGAATTCAGCGCGGGCAACAGCATGCCCGCCAAGATCGCTATGATCGCAATCACCACCAGGAGCTCTATCAAAGTAAAATGCCGTTTCCGCCGAGGTCCGTTTTCCTGTCTGACTGCGCTTTTCATCATCTGTTTTCTCCCGTTTTGGTTATTATTGACATTGATTTTTTGGCGTTTTCAGGAAACAATATAGCATAACAACTGAAATCGTCCATGAATTTTTTGTCAAAAAACAAGCACTATTTGACATTTTGAAAAAAAGGGGTATATTGAGAACCGATCAGGAGGAACGGAATGGTGAAGAAAACGGGCAAATCGTTATGGATGTATCTGACCTGGGAGGATTTCGGCCTGGTCTGCCTGAAACAGCTTCATTCATCCAGCGAGGACACCCCGGCGGAACATCTGCACAAGGATTTTTATGAACTGGTGATCGTGCTGGACGGCACCGGCATCCACCGGAGCGGCGGCCGCGATGCGGCGATCTCCGCGGGCAATGTGTTTCTCATCCCGCCCAACAGCCCGCATCAATATGTCGAATACCACGATCTGCTGATCTACAATCTGCTGTTCAACCGCAAATTCATCCGCTATTTTCTGAGCGATCTGACCAGTCTGGACGGTTTTCAGCTGATTTTCAATATGAAAGCATCCGAAGCAGCACGTTCGCCCTCGGACGGGATCCGGATCGAAGAAAAACACATCCCGGAAATCTTCCAGCTGCTGGATGCCATGGATGAACTGAACCGGAGCACGGAACCGGGCGTCAAGACCCTGCTCCTGAGCGAATTCATCCATGTGATGCTGCTGCTCGCCCGGCATTGCCGCTGGTCGGGCCCGCCCAAACAGCTGGCGCATATCGGTCAGCTTTCCCAGCTGATGACCGTCCTGGCCCGCGAATACCACCGCCCGTGGAATCTCGGAAAAATGGCCCGCTCGGTCAATATGTCGGTTTCCGCTTTCCGGCAGGAATTCCGCAAACTGACCGGCGTCCCGCCGATGGAATATCTGCTCAAACTCCGGCTCGAACATTCGGTCAATCTGCTGGGCGGATCGGGCGGTTCCCTGGGTGAGATCGCCGCATCCTGCGGTTTTTCCAGCGCCAATTATTATTCCCGCCAATTCAAAAAATATTTCGGCATCGCGCCATCCCGTTATCGGTAAAACCGCTCCGGTCCGCCAAAGTCCCTGCCGTTTCTGCTTGATTTTCAGCGTTTTTGCGGTTATATTGCAAATGAATCAGAACTGTCGGAGTTTTAAACTATGAAAATTCAGGAAATAGCGGCATTGGCAGGCGTATCGACCGCGACCGTTTCGAGGGTGTTCAGCCATCATCCGAACATCCGGGAGGAAGTCCGGGAACACGTGCTGGCCGTGGCGCGGAAACATAATTACCATCCGCGTCTTTCTGCCAAACCGAAAAACATCGTGATCATCCGTCCGTACGAACAGATCTATCCGGCGGCGGAATTCGTCGAGATGGTCACGTCCGAACTGATCCGCGAACTGGCGCAGAACAATTTCCGGATCGAAGTCCTGCCGCACGACAACCTCGAACGGCTCGGCGAGATCTCCTTCTGCGGAGCGATCGGGATCGGCATCGACCCGCCGCCGGAATGGGATGAGGGGTTTTCCCTCCCGCTGGTCATCATCGACAAGATCCCGACAAAAAAAATAGCTGGTGTCGTTTATGTCCATTCAGACGAAAAACAGGGCATGGAGACTGCGGTCGCCCGCCTCGCCGAATGCGGCTGCCGCAAGGTCGGAGCCCTCCTCCACGGCGCGGCCGGACAGGGCAATGTGGACGTCCGCAGAAAAGGTTTCCTGCGCGCACTGCGGAAATTCCAGCTGCCGGCCGACGATTCCCTGGTGAAAATCTGTTCTTCCGAAATCTTTTTCGAAGAGATGGGCAAACTGCTCCAGAGCGGGATCGACGGCGTTTTCTGTGGCGGCGGCGGCAATTTCGGCGGCATCGCGGCCTATTGCCTTTCCCTCTACGGCAAGAAGATTCCCGCGGATATCCGTCTGATCAGTTCCGAACGCCAGCGGATTTCGCGTTACTGCATACCCGCGCAGACCACCATTTCACCGGACTACCGGCAGATGGCGCAGATCACGATCCGGCATCTGAAAAGTCTGATCCGGGGCGAAAAAGTCCCCGCCGAAACAGTGCTGCCGTATTCGCTGATCCCGCGGGACAGCGCCTGAAAACTCAGCCGCGGCCGACGGACTCGGCGACTTTTTTGACCGCGTCCAGATAACCGAAACCGTAACGCAGATCGGGTTCCAGATAACTGCCTTCGGTCCACTCGTTCCAGCTGTTGATGTTCATGATCTTGTGTTTCTGCGGCAGTTTCATCAGTTTTTCCGCCACGATCCGCATGGCGTTTTCGAACCGTTCGGGCGTATTCCCGGTGATGATGCGCGTGAAGGGATAGCCCAGATCCCATTCAGGACCCCAGATTTCGGTCTGAACCGTGCGCGGCGAGGAATCCCAGCCCATCGAAACGTTCGGGAAATACTCGATCTGATATTCTTTCAGCACCGAGTCCCAATACTGCAGATATCCGGCCAGAATCTCATCGAACGGCGTCTCGTTCTTCGAAAATCCCACGTGATGCTTCCAGACATAGCTGGTGATGCTGTCGAATCCGAGTTCGGCCAGCAGTTCGGGCAGGTTGCGCGGCTTGCTTTCGCCGGGCAGGATCGCCTTGGTCCAGACCACACAGTTCAGATGCAGACCCGGCAGTCCCGCGCTTTTGCACGCACTGCGGAAATCTTCCAGCGCCCGCTTCGTTTCCGCCGCCGAACCGAAACTCGCCAGCAGCTTGTTCAGCTCGTAAAAGGAGAAATACGGCTTGCCGTCGATCGTGTAGTAATCCGGCCTCGAAAAATAGTTTTCCACGTGGATCCGCGCGATTTTCTCGAAGGTTTCGCGCGTGACTTTTCCCGGATACAGCAGTGTGCGGCCGCCAAAACGAGTGCACGGATGGATGTCCACCCAGTCATGATTCGCCCACATCGTGCAGAACTTCAGTTTCCCGGCATTGTCCGCTCCGAAAAAACCTTCTTCCAGCGCCCGGTTGAGGAACGGTCCGTCATTGTAGTAATACCAGTCGAAAATGAAGGTGTTGATCCCATGCGACGAGGCCAGATTGATGTTTTCGGTCATGACTTCCGGCAACCGTTCATCCAGAAAACCGCGCAGCGGCAGATTCGGCTGATGATGTCCCGGAAAACGCGGCGTCGCACTCTTCACCAGTTCCCATTCATTCCACCCCGGTCCGTGCACGTTTTCGTTCCGCGGATCGCCCGTGTGATAATTCGGAAAATAATAGCAGCCGATATCCAATGCCATGACCGTTTCTCCTTTTGTTGCTCAGACTGGATTTGCGGTAATATAACATTCCCGAAAACAAATGAAAGAAGTTTTTCCGAAAAATCCCGGATTTTTCAAAAGAAGGCACTGACACCATTAGTGTCAGCATGGGATCTCGGGCCATCACATCGGTTCACGCGCTTTTCCTATAGGTCCTATAAGTCCTATACGTCCTGTTAAGTTCGCGGGATCCGCAGCTCCCGCGCGCCGTCAGGCACCTGCCCTGCCTCGGCGCCATACCCCGGCAATAAAATTTTCCTCTTTTTTCCAAGCCCCGCTTGACTTTTATCGACTTGAGTATAAATTAATACTATCTAAACGTTTAGAATAAATTTGAAATTTTTGGATTTTCCATGAATAAAAGAGTGACGATCTGCGACATTGCCGAAGCGGCGGGAGTATCCTCCTGCTGCGTTTCGTGGGTGCTGCGCGACCATCCCCGCAGCCGTGACATGAATGCGAAGACCCGCCAGCGGATCCTCGATGCCGCCGCCCGGCTGGGGTATGTCCAGAACCAGCTCGCCAGCGCCGTCCGCACCGGTCAGGTCAATACCATCGCCGTCGTCCTGAGTTACAGCAAATATCAGACCATCGCACCGTTCAGCCAGGTCATGACCGGCATCATGTTCGAAGCTTCAGAACGCCGCTGGAGCGTCAAGATCTTTTCCGAAGACAAACTCGATGATTCCTTTCAGCAGATCGTTGAAAACCGGATATCGAAAGTCATTATGATGAGCGTCAACGACCGCCAGCGTGAGCGCGCAGCCGAACTGGCCGAAAAATATTCCCTCGATCTGGTCTATGCCTTCGAACGCGGCATCGGCAGATTCCCCGCCGTCAATGCCGACAACGTCGAAACCGCCTCGAACATGGTCCGGTATCTGGCCGCGCACGGACATTCCCGGATCGGTCTGCTCTGCGTGCCTCACAGCCACTGTTATCAGGAGGACCGCCATGCCGGTTATCTGAAAGGCATGGCCGAATGCGGACTGAAAACCGATCCCCGCTGGATCCGCTGTTCCGAAGACATCCGCCGTTCCCTTGAAGAAATCTTCGCCCTTCCGGCTAAACAGCGTCCGACCGCTTTTGTCGCGCTCTCCGATGGCATCGCTGCGAAAGTCCAGTCCTATGCAATCCGCAGCGGCATGGATTTTCCGAAAGATATTTCGGTGATCGGCATCGGCGACACCGACATTGCCTGGCAGCTGCCTTATCCGTTGACCACCATGCGCGAATCCCTGCAGGAAACCGGAAAACTTCTCGTGCGGCTCCTCATGAAAGACCCCATCGATATCCACCCCGATGAATTCAACGTGTATCATACCCATTCAGTTTTAGTTGAACGTCAATCCGTTTATAATATAAAACATGGAGGTAAAAAATGAGAAAACGGCTTCAACCATTCACCCTGATCGAACTGCTGGTCGTTATTGCGATCATCGCCATTCTGGCGGCAATGCTTCTGCCGGCGTTGAACAAGGCACGGCAAAAGGCACAGCAGATTTCCTGTCTGAACAATATGAAAAGCACGGCATTCTTACTCCACTTTTACAACCAGGACCACAACGATTACTGGCCGCCGGCAGATGATCCGGAAAAACTGACGAAGCATCCCTACAGTTACGGAATTTGGGCTGCCAAGCTGGATGCTTACCTTACCAACAATGTCAAGTATGTGAAATCCAAGGTCGCTTCGTGTCCCGCCGCTCCGGGGTGCGTCCCTATCCACTCATCTTTGGGAACATCCTCTCTTTCATTCAATTATATTCGGATCTGCAGCCTCTCTGCCACTGGATTTTTCAGGATTCGCGGCAACAAGATTCAGATCGTGGGAGGACCCGTACGCCGATTCAGCGGGCAAACTTACCCGCCGAGCGCTGTGCCGTTCCTTGCGGACAGCGGTAATAAATATTATTATTGGAACTTCTCCAACGCCAATTCTCTGATCAGCGGATACGCTTACCGACACAGCAACAATTGCAACAATGCTTTCCTCGACGGTCATGCCGCGAGCACGCACACCAGGATTTCCACCGCACATCCTTATTACAAAGCCTGTTATGCAGCTTACGGATTGTTTTGAACGCTTGCTGGATCTTGCCAAATTGAAAAACGGAAATGAGGAGAATATGATATGAATTTCAAGAACACGGCTCTGACGGGGCTTCTGCTGTGCGGAATGCTGTTATCTGCGGACCAAGTATTGGTTAAGAACGGCAAACAGGCGGGGACGATTTATCTGGATGCAGCAGCGAAACCGGGCGAGAAAACCGCCGCGGAGGAATTGCAGACCTATCTGAAAAAGATGTCCGGCGCGGAATTCCAGACCGGCTCAAAAATGAAAGGCAGCTGCATCGTGCTGGCGACCGTCAATACGCCCGGCATTCCCGGAAACCTGAAAAAAGCGCTGGACGGCAAAAAAGACGAAAGCTATCTGCTGAAAACCGAGGGAGGAAAATTGTATATCGTCGGCAAGACACAGGTCGGGACGCTCTACGGTGCATACGGTCTGCTGGGCGACTATCTGAACGTGCGCTGGTTCATGCCGGGCGAGGAATACGTCGAGAGCCGCAAAAACATCGTGTTGCCCGACCTGAACAAGGTGGACGAGCCGGTGTATCTGTGGCGGCAGGCGACCCAGGGCGGTGCATCGGGTCTGGCGCGGGCAAGCAAGACCTGGGCGGCGCGGAACCGTCTGCAGTGCCCCTCGGAATTTTCGATTCGGGGATTGTCCGACCCGAAACAGCGGGACTACTTCGATGCGCGGATCGCAGATCATATATTTTCCGAAGGTTCGCATCTGACTTTTTACCTGGCGGCGCCGCCGCAGAAATATCTGAAAACACATCCGGAATATTTCGCGCTGGTGAACGGCAAACGGCTGCAGAACAAAGGACACCACAACACGCATTACTGTCTTTCCAACCCGGAATTGCAGAAACTGGTGGCGGATTATATCTGTTCGCTGTATGACAAATACGGACGGCGCATCACCTACTGTTTCGGCGCGCCGGATTCGGTCAAAGACTGGTGCGAATGCGAGAACTGCCGGGCGCTGGACGAGGAAGGCAAGTTCGACGTTTCGCGGCGGTTCCACACGGTGGCGCAGAAGATCGCCGCGATGGTATATGCGAAACATCCGGACATGCGGCTGGACCTGTGGGCATATGCCAATTACCGCTCGCTCCCGAAGGATCTGAAGATCGACCCGCGGATGAACCTGTATTTCTGCTCGCACGGGCGTTGTTTCGCGCACCGGATCGACGATCCGAACTGTCCGCGCAACGTGGAAATGCTGGCGCTGCTGAAATCCTGGATGGCGCTCAAGCCGGCGATGGTGCACCTGTTCGAATATTCCACCTGCACGCCGATGAGCTGGACACCGCTGGAACATGTGCTCGCCGCCGACCTCAGAACGTTCCGTAAAATGGGCATTTCCGGCTGGAAGGAAGGGGTCCATTTCCCCGATGCGAACTACCGGAAGATCCCGAAGATCGAAGACGACCCGCATCATTCCGCCCATCGCTTGGGACACAGCTGGCTCTTTTTTGACGTCGCCGGCCGTCTGACCTGGAATCCCGATCTGGACGTGGATGCCGTCATTGCCGATTTCGAATCGAAATATTACGGCAAAGCATATCCGGCGATGAAGAAGTTCAACGATCTGCGCCGGGCGGCCTGGGACAATGCGTCCGGGTGTTTCGGCTATCCGACCGGGGACAGCCGCACGCCGACCCTGCTGATGAAGGAAGGATTGAAAGACGAACTGCTGAAACTGCTGGCTCAGGCAGACCGGCTCGCCGGGGACGACCCCGTCCTGAAACGGAGACTGGCACGCGACCGCAAATATCTGGAAGTGTTCTGGATCCGGCAGAACGACCGTTACCGGGCAAGGCTCGGCAAAACGCTGAATGCGCCGGCGGCGAAATCGAAAATCAAGATCGACAGCGACCCGTCCGATCCGGCATGGTCGGGCGCGTGCTGGATCTCCGATTTCAAAACCGCTTATGTCAAAGAGAAAAAAGACCTGCCGCCGGAACTGAAAACCTCGGTCGGGATCCTCTCGGACAAGGACAATCTCTATTTTCTGATCATCGCAAATGAACCGTCGGTGAAAAAACTGAGGGCGAAAGCGAAATCCGCCAATGAGATATGGAATGACGACGGCATCGAGATCTTCCTTGATCCGCGCAATGTCGCCAACACCTATTACCAGTTCGTGGTGAACAGCAAAGGCGTGTCCGCCGCGATGCGGCAGCCGGGCAGCGACAAGTCCATCGACTTCGGCATCACCGCGGCTGCGAAAGTGGAAAAGGACCGCTATGTGATCGAACTCAAAGTTCCGGTGAAAAACATGGAATGTCTGTTCGCACCCGGCGCGGTGTGGAACGTGCATTTCGCCCGGTCCCGGAAAATCGAAGACGGATTGCCGAAAGGCGCTTTCTCCATCGACGGCGAAAAGAATCATGAACGGGGCAGTTACCGCACGATGTCGATCGGACGCGCATTGCTCCCCAACGGCAATTTCACCGAAACCGATCCGAAGACCGGAAAACTGAAAGCATGGTCGCTGAAAAACGCCGAAGTGATCAAAAAGGACGGCCGGAACGTGCTCGTCATTCACAAAGGCGGCAGAGCCGGACAGTCGATCTGGGATTGGAAAGGACCGCTGGGACAGTCCCCGGCGCCGCGCCGTATCCAGATCCATTTCCGGGCGTCCGGCAATGCACAGCTGGCGGTTTACGCATCGGCTTACACCGACGACTGGAGCAACGGCAAACTTAAACGGAAATTCCACGGCTCGGAACAGGTCGGGCATATCAAATTGAAGCCCGAGGCAAAGAACTATACGCTGCGCTATACGATCAAACCCGACCAATGGATGGGACTGTACTTCAATTCCTTCGGCGGCAAAACCGAAATCGAAAGCGTGTTGATCACCAGGGAATAAGGAACCTGGTTGTTAAACCCGATTTTAGATTTCCCGCCCGCGCAAATATATTCAGGATTCCCTCTGTTCGCGAAAAAACGTTGACCGATTGCAACACTTTTGCTGCAAACCGCATTGTCGTTTAATGCGTGAAATTGTCCCGCCTTTCCGGCCTCATTGCCCATTTTTGATTTATTTACAGGAAATTATTGTATTTTATGAAAACGCATGTCATTTACATGGTTTTTTACAAAAAAAAGGGTGAAAAACGGCTTGAATGTCCGATAGACGGATTTATATTGCTGATAACACAGGAAACTTCAGCAGGAGGAATAACCATGAAACCTGAAAGAGTTCTGGTCCTGGGCGCGAGCGGCGCCATGGCCCGTTACATGATCCCTTTTCTGGCGGAAAACGGCTGTCAAGTGGACGGCATTGCGCTGGATAAAGTCGAAAGTTCCAATCCCAACGTGAAGTATTATCAGGGCAATGCCAAAGAGCTGCCGATGCTGCGGGAATTCCTTTCGCATAATTATGACGCGATCGTGGATTATCTGACCTACACGACCTCGGAGATCCCGTTCTATCTGCCGCAGCTGCTGGACCATACGGACCATTATATTTTCCTTTCCAGCGGCCGGGTCTATGACAATCTGGAAAAGCCGGTGAAGGAGACTTCGCCGCGGCTGATCGACAGTTCGAAAGACGCCCTGCTGGTGAATTCCGACGACTACTGCATCTACAAGGCGCGCGGCGAAAATCTGCTGTTCAGCCGTCCGCGGAAAAACTGGACGATCGTGCGTCCGGCAACCACTTACAGCTATCTTCGCTACCAGCTGGTCACGCTGGAAGCGGCCAATACCGTAGGACGCGCGTTTGCCGGCAAGAAAGTAGTGGTGCCGATCCAGGCGAAGGACAAACCCGCCACGCTGAGCTGGGGCGGCGACGCCGGCAGAATGATCGGCAAACTGCTCTTCTGCGAGGCCGCGCTCGGGGAAGCCTACAACATCAACAGCGCCGAAAATCACACCTGGGGCGAGATCGCCGATTATTACAAGGACATCTGTGATCTGCAGGCAGTCTGGGTGGACAAGGAAGATTACCTGAAGATCCTCAATCCCGATCCCTACCGGATGGGACCGCGCTGGCAGCTCGAATATGCCCGGCTGTTCGACCGCGAGGTGGACAACAGCAAAGTGCTGGCCGTCACCGGCATGAAACAGAGCGACATGATGCCGCTCTACGAGGGACTGAAGCGGGAGATCACCCGCACGCCGAAAGATTATCCGTGGCCGAACAACCAGCGGATGGACGATTATCTGGCCGCCATGAAATAACCGGAAAGGAAGTCAGCCATGAAGAAAGTGTGCATCAGTTACGACACGGGCGGCGGCCGGCGGGGCGGGCATTACACCCATTATTCCTTCACCGGACTGCCGGGCGTGGAGATCGCGGCGCTGGCGGACTCCAATCCCGAAGCGGAAAAAACGTTCCGCCTCACCGGAGCCAAACGCCTTTACACCTCGTTCGTCACGATGATGGAACAGGAAAAGCCCGACATCGTGATCCTGTGTTCGAGGCTGCCGAAAGAGCATTACGAACAGATCCGGTTCGCGCTGAACCATCACTGCCACGTGCTCTGCGAAAAACCGCTGGCGGAAACGCCGGTCCAGGCGGATGAACTGATCGAACTTTCCCACCGGACCGGATGTCTGGTGCAGATGGCGCATCTGGCGCGGTTCGCCCCGACTTTCCGCACTATGAAAAAGATGATCGAAGCGGGCGAGATCGGGCAGGTGCTGACCTGCTATCTGCGGGGCAAGGAAGACACGCGCGGCGGGGGCGAGGACATGCAGGTGCTCGGCACGCACGTGCTCGACGCCGCCGCCTGGATCTTCGGGATGCCGGAACAGGTTTATTCGGAGATCCGCTGGCAGGGCAGGTTCCTGAAGGCGGACGACCTGCTGACCACCACGGAACCGGTCGGCCCGTGCGGCGGCGATGAGATTTTTTCGCTCTACCGTTTCAAAAACGGAGTCAACGGCATTTTCGAAAGCCGCCGCCTGATCGAGAATGGAGATCAGCGGCTCGGCATCACGGTCTGCGGCAGCAAAGGCATCCTGACGATCCGCTACACGGGGAACCGGGCGCTGCGGATCTGCCGGGATTTCCCCGTTCCGATGGAGGACCGTTCGGATTTTCAGGAAGTCCCCCTGCCCGAAGAGCCGGAAATTCCCGGTTCCGTGAAGCTGGAATATGAAAAACTCGGCATCAATCCGAAGGTGTATTATCACTTGTATTTTGCGGAAAACAACCGCCGCGCGGCGTGGAATCTGCTGCAGTCGATCGAGGGAAAAGAGACCCTGACTGCCGGGATCGATTCGGCGCTGGTCTCGCTGGAAATGATCACAGGTGCGTACCAATCCGCGCTGAGACATGCGCCGGTGAGTTTCCCGCTGCAGGACCGGCGGCATCCGCTGGCAAAGGAAGGAGAATAAGCTCATGAAAGTAATGTCCATCGATTTTGTCGCCCGCGGCAAGGCGGAATTACGGGAACGCGATCTGCCGTATGACGGACCGCTGCCGCCGGATCATGTGCTGCTGAAAACCGAGTGCACGCTCATTTCGCCGGGGACCGAATTTGCCTGTCTGAACGGGACCGATCCTTCCGGTCTGAATTTTCCCAAAACCCTGGGTTACAGCGCGGTCGCCAAAGTGGTCAAAACCGGGGAACAGGTGAAGTCGCTGCAGCCCGGGAACCGCTGTCTCTGCTACCACAGCGCGCACCGCAATTATCAACTCATGCCCGAATCCAATCTGGTGAAGATCGACGATGACAAGATGCCGGTCGAGGAATCGGTATTCTGCGTGGTCGGCTGTATGGGATTCCAGGGGGTGCGCCGCTGCCGGCCGGAATTCGGCGAATCGCTGATGGTGATGGGGCTCGGACTGCTGGGTCAGTTCGCCATTCAGACCGCACGTCTTTCCGGCTGCTATCCGGTGTTCGGACTGGATTTCAATGCCTCGCGCCGGAAAGTCGCGCTGGAACTCGGCGCGGACGCGGTTTTCTCGCCGGATGAACCCGGCCTGAAGGAAAAGATCCTGGCCCTGACCGGCGGCGGATGCAATTCGGTGATCGAAGTCACCGGCAATCCGCAGGCCGTGGTGCAGGGACTGGAAATGACCGCGCGTTTCGGACGTTTTGCGCTGGTGGGCTGCAACCGGACACCGACCGAAAAAATCGACTTCTACAAACTCGTGCACCGTCCCGGGATCAGCGTGATCGGAGCGCACAATATGGCGCGTCCCCAAAATGACCGTCAGCCCGGGATCTGGACCATGAAAGACGACATGGCGGTCCTGCTGCGCTATCTTTCCGCGAAACGGCTGAAAACCCGTCCGCTGCTGACGCGGATCGCCGATCCGTCCGAAGCGCCGGAGATCTATGCGAAACTCTTTGCCCGCGACCTGGATGTTCTGGGCGTGGTCTATGACTGGCGGAAATACTGAAAGGAGAACCCATGAAAGCTGTACTGATCGATCCCGAACATCAATTGAAATGGAGCGAGGTGCCCGATCCGGCATTGAAACCGGGCTATGTGATCATTCAGGTGAAGGCCGCGGGCGTGAACCGGGCCGACCTGCTGCAGGCTGCGGGGAAATATCCGCCGCCTCCGGGCTGGCCGGAATGGCCGGGTTTGGAATGCGCGGGGATCATCGAACAGGCCGCGCCGGACAGCCGCTGGAAAATCGGCGACCGGGTCTGCGCGCTCCTCGGCGGCGGCGGGTATGCCGAAAAGGCGCTGGTGCCGGAAGGCATGGTCATGCCCCTGCCCGCGGGATGTTCTTTCACCGAAGCGGCCTGTCTGCCGGAAGTTTACACCACGGCGATGCTCAATCTGGTGAGGCTGGGCGAACTCAAAAAAGGGGAAACCGTATTCATTCAGGCGGGCGCGAGCGGACTGGGGATCGCCGCGATCCAGATCGCCAGACTGATCGGTGCGAAAGTCGTGACCACGGTCGGTTCTCCGGACAAAGCCGAGGCGGCAAAGAAAATCGGCGCCGATGTGGTGATCAACCGCAAGACGGAAGCCGTGGACGAAGTCCTGCAGCAGAATCCGATCGATCTGGCGCTGGACTGCGCCGGCGGCGTCCTGCTAGGAAAATGCCTCAATGCGATGAATCCCGGCGGACGCTGGATCCTGGTCGCCACGCTCGGCGGTGAAACGACCGAGATCCCGCTGCGGGTGCTGCTCAAGAAACATCTGAAAGTGATCGGCAGCACGCTGCGCAGCCGCAGTGATGCGGAAAAAAGCGAGATCCTGAAACAGCTGGTCGAACTGGTCTGGCCGCAGGTTGAAAAAGGCACGGTCCGGCCGGTGATCAATGCGGTCTTCCCGATGGAAAAAGCCGCGGAGGCGCATCAGGTCCTGGCGCAACAGAAAAACATCGGGAAAGTGGTGCTCACCCTTCCATGAAATATGATCCGTCCATGGTGCGGCTGCGGTTCCTGCTGATCCTGATCTGCGGCACCGCGCTGTATTTCTTTGCGAATGTCCAGCGGGTCGGGATCCCGGGCGCGGTGTTCGACCGTCTGCAGCAGGCTTACGGCTGTACCGCCTCGGGAATCGCCGGGCTCGGCGCGGCATTCATGTTCGCCTATGCGCTGATGCAGCCGCTGACCGGTCTGCTGCTGGACCGTTTCGGCAGCGGGCGCGTGCTCATCGGAGGCGGACTGCTGTTTGTCGCCGGGATGCTCTGGTTTGCGCGTTCGGGTTCGCTCCCGGCGGCCTACGGTGCACAGATCCTCGGCGGGCTCGGCGCCGGCTCGCTTTACCTGACGCTGGTCCGGGAAAATATCCGGCTGTTCCGGGGAAATTACAATCTGACACTGGCAATCATTATTCTGATCGGATATTCCGGGGGGATCGCGGCCAACGCGCCGCTGCTGATGGTGATCCGTCACTGCGGCTTGCGGACCACGCTCACGGGAGCGGGGATCCTGGCAGGGATCTTCGGTCTGCTGGCGGTGCTGCTGATCCTGCGCGGACGATTGCCGGAAGAACAGAAACAGCACACGTTTTCGCCGCGGGAATTTGTTCCGGTGTTCCGGCTGGACCACAACTGGAAACTTTATATTTTCAGTGCGGTGAATTTCGGCCTGTTTTATGCGCTGCAGACCGTGATCGGGAAAAAATTCATGCAGGATTTCTGCGACCTGGGGGAACTGCCCGCGGGCTGGCTATTTTCCGCGACCGGCGCGACCGCCGCGGTGAGCGGGCTGGTGATGGCGTCCGCCAGCCATTATTTCGGGAACCGCAGACGCATTTTCTGCCGGATCGCGGGCGTCTCGAATTTTACCGTTTTTACGCTCATCTTTGCGCTGATCTGCTGCAATGTCCGCAGCGGTCTGCTGTTCTCGATCCTGCTGCTGATGCTTTCGGGAACGGCTAGCCTCTCGACCATTGTGATCCCCTTGCTGCGGGAGACCAATCCGGAAATGCTCTCCGGGCGGGCCGTCTGCATGCTCAATTTCAGTTTTTACCTGGCGGTGGCGTTTTTCGGAAATCTGGCGGGGCAGCTGCTGAAGCTGTTCCATCCGGTCGGAAACGCCGCCGGCGCGGCGATCTACGGACGGTCCGCGTGGATGACCCTGTTCGGCGTTTTCCTGCTGGGTTCCCTCGCGGTACTGTATTTCTCGTTCCAGATGAAGGAAACTTACGGCAGACGCAGTCTGTCCTGAACCTGTTGGAGAGGAAAAACATGAAAAAGATCAGAATCGGACAAATCGGGATCGGCCACAATCACGGCACGGAACGGATGCGGACTTTGCGGAAACTGTCCGACTATTTCGAAGTGGTCGGGGTCGCGGAAGACGATCCGCGCTGGCGGCAGGAACGCGGCGGTCACGATGCCTATGCGGGTCTGCCGATGATGAGCTCGGAAGAACTGCTGAATATTCCCGGACTCGAGGCGGTGATGGTGGAAACCGACGGCAAAGATCTGCTGCCGACGGCGCTGCGCTGTGCGGAACGGGGTCTGCATCTGAGCATGGACAAGCCGGGCGGTGAAGACCTGGCCGGATTCCGGAAACTCTGCGATCTGTGCACGGAGAAAAAACTGGCATTCCAGATGGCGTACATCTACCGGACCAATCCGGCGGTGCGGTTCTGCCTGGATGCGGTGAAAAACGGCTGGCTGGGCGATCTTTTCGAAATCCATGCGGTGATGAGCCGGGACGACAGCGGCAACGCCGCCTACCGCAAATGGCTGGCGCAGTTCAAAGGCGGAGCGATGTATATTTTTGCCGGCTACCTGATCGATCTGGTGCTGCTGATGCTCGGCAAGCCCGACCGCGTGACGCCGTTCCTGAAACAGACCCGCAGCGACGGTCTGATCGACAACGGCCTGGTGGTGCTGGAATATCCCAAAGCCAGCGCCACGGTCCGCGTTTCCGTCGCCGAGATCGAAGGTTATAAATTCCGCCGTCTGATCATCTGCGGCACGCTCGGAACGGCGGAACTCTGTCCAATCGAATATCAGGATTATTACCATACGCCGCTGCAGGTGCGTCTGACCTTGAAACAGCCGCAGGGACAATATGCGGCGGGGACGCATCAGGTGGACTGCGGTCCGCTCGGCGGCCGCTACGAGCCGCAGCTGATCGATTTCGCGAAAATCGTCCGCGGGGAGATGGTCAATCCGTTTTCCGCGGAACACGAATTCCTGCTGCATAAGACGCTGCTGCAGGCGTGCGGTTTCGAGACCGGCATTAAGAATCATTGAACGATCCATGATTTTCAAACCTGCTTTCCAACGGTTTTGAGCTTTTCCGGCCGACAAAGGTGTTTTGAACTTGACTATGCCCCTTCTGATGGTATATTATACGATAAAAGCCATAACTTTCAGAAGGTGTCATCATGTCTCAAGCAGCCGAACTTGCCAAGCCGTTTTTCATCTCCATCATCCCCAATTTCGCCACGAGGGAAACTTATCTGGCCGACCTCATCCGCAACCGGCAAAAAACCACCGGGATCGAATATTACGCCATGAGCTACCCCTTGCACCCGCAGGGCGACGACATCTATGACAAGGTCAGGATCCAGAAGGAATCGTTCCGCAAACTGAAAGGACTCCTCAAAGATGATGACGGGATCAAGCTCGGCATCCTCTTCCAGACCACGCTTGGACACGGCGGCTACTGGAATCTGACCCCGCAGTGCAATATTGAGGCCGACCATATCGTCAAGGCCGACGGCACCGTGACGCACCGCTGCTGTCCGCTGGACAGCCGGTTCCTGGACTACATCCGTTTCTGCGTGGGGACCTTGTGCGAGGAACATCCCGACTTCACGCTCGGTGACGACGATATGCGCATGTTCGACGGCACCTGCTACTGCGAACGCCATGTGAAGCTCATTTCGCAGATGACGGGGATCGATTTCACGCGCGAAACGCTCGCCGCCGCAGTGGCGGAGGCCGGTCCCGGCGATCCGGTGGCCAAGGCGTTCGAACAGGCGCAGATCGAGGCCATGCGCAAGCTGTGCGAAGCGGTCCGGCAGACCATCGACGCAACCGATCCGTCCATCCGCTGCGGCTGCTGCATCGTGGGCAACCGTTATGACTACGCCGAGATCGAAAGCCGGGAACTGGCCGGAAAAACCGCACCGTTCCTGCGGATCGGCAACGCCACCTATCTGGAAGGAGCCCTGCGGGATTCCATCTGGAACGACGCCTATACCGGTTTCGAGGCGACGGTCATGAAAGGGAAAGGCATCCAGCTGCTGGATGAATCCGACACCTGTCCACACAACCGTTTCAGCAAAAGCGCGCGCACCATGCACGCCCATATCACGGCGGGACTGCTCCGCGGGCTGGACGGCGGCAAGTTGTGGCTGGACCAGGGGGCCTATCCCCTGCGCGACATCTCCCGTCCGTATGAAAAGATTTTGTCCGAACATCAGAATTTCTACCGTCAGGTCATGGCGATCTCGCATTCCTGGCAGCCCGAAGGCTGCGTGATCAACGTGCCCCCGCTGGAACAGAATCCGTATCCCGCCGTCGGGACCGGTTTCCCGGCGCATTGCAGCTGGGTATTCTCCTGTTTCGGCCGCATGGGGTTCCCGGTTTGTTACGATGACATGAAGCGCAGCGGCATCCATCTGCTCAGCGGCGATCAGGTCGACTGGTATACCGACGAAGACCTGCGTTTCCTGCTGTCGGAAAGCGCTTTGATCGATGGACCCGCCGCCGTGAAACTGACCGAACGCGGTTTTGCCGAATCGATCGGCGTCAAGGCGGACCGTCAGCCGGTCCGGGGCAACCGGGAAGATTCCTGCTGCCTCGACCTCAGTGTCGGTTTTCTGGCGGCCAACGAGACGCCGTTCCTTACGGCGCTGCCCGGGGCGGAGATCCTGAGCGAAGTTTATCTTTCGCAATATCGCGGCGCGCCGTCCGAAAAGATCATGCCCGGCAGCACCTTCTGCCAAAATGCTTCGGGCGGCAAAGTCATCGTCACGGCCATCAATCTGATCAAATGGCATCAGATGCATGTGGCCAATCCCGGACGGAAACTCCTGTATCTTTCCTGGCTGGAAAAGCTCGGCGGCGTGCCGTGCTTCATTCCGGAAATGCAGGATTGCCGGATCGTCTGCGGCACTCTGCCGAGCGGGGAACAGGTTTGTGCGCTGTTCAATTCCTCCTACGATCCGCTGCCGGTCCGGATCACGCTGCGGAAAACGCCGCGGCGGCTGTTCCGTCTGACCCCGGCGGGCACTTTCGAGGGAGGAGCCTTCACCATGACAGACAGGACATTGGAAACGCCGTGGACGCTCGAACCGGGCGAAGTCGGGATCTGCAAGCTCGAATGGCAATGAAGCTGAAAAAAACGTGAACGATTCAGCTCACGGCGGCGAACTGGACGGCACGGCTGAATCCAACGGATTTTTCCAACGTAGAGGCGTGATCGAACAAGAGTTTTTCCTGAGCCTTGACCGTGAACGAATCGACTTCATCGGCCTGCGCCCAGGAAATCATCCCGCCCTTGGCGCCTTGGAGAAAGACTTCATCGAAATGGAGATTCCGGGGACGAATAAGGGATGAACCCGAAATCTGACAGCAGATCCGGGCGTTTTCAGCCCGGACCCGCCGGAAGAAAATCTTTTCCAGAACGGGAATGCCGCGTTCCGGCGGAACTACCGGGGTCAGCAGGGTATCCCAGTGCGCGGGATGCGCCGCATTCCGGAATTCCGGCGGCAGCACACAGTTGCCGTAAGCGGGAAACCAGTCCAGGTCCATTTCGATGGCAATGCCGGGCGAATCCATTTCGATATCTTCAAAAAACAGGTTGCGGATGATGCCGCCGCGGCGGGCGGTGCTTTTGAACCGGATCCCGCTCTCGGTCCCCAGGCAGGAGCAATTCCGGATCAGGATCCGGTTGAATCCGCCGGAGGTCTCGCTCCCGACCGTGATCAGGCCGCTGCCGCTCAGGGCGCGGCAATGTTCGATCAGAATACAGCGGCATGGCCGGTTCACCCGCAGACCATCGGCATCCCGGCCCGCTTTCAGGCAGAAATTGTCGTCGTTACAGGAAACCTGAGAATGACAGACACGCACGAATTCCGATGAATCGATATCGATCCCGTCGGTGCTGGGGCCGCGTCCGCCGATATTGTTGCAGATCGCCACCCCGTCGACCGTCACATGCGAACTGTAAAGCACATGAAAGGTCCAATGCGCGGAACGCTGGAAAGTCACCCCGCGGACCGTGATGTCTTCCGAATTCTGGATCACCAGCATTTTGGGACGCTGACAGTCATAATCCACACACCAGCGAAGTCCTTTTTTTTCATAATCGGGGAGCATTTCATTCCAGAACAGATCCCACCAGCGTTTACCCCGCCCGTCGATGATCCCGTGTCCGGTAACCGCGGCGCAGCAGCAATGGTCCACCAGGATCAGAGGTGCGATGGTATTCATTTCGATCCCGGCGTGCCGGGAAAAGATTTCGGGATAATCCGCCGGATCTTCCGAACCTGCCAGCGTGGCGCCGCGCGGTATTTCCAAATTGATGCCGCTTTTGAGCCGGACGGTTCCGGTCAGATAGGTGCCCGGTCCGAAGGTGACTTTTCCGCCGCCGGCTTCGGCTGCCGCATCGATGGCTTTTTGGATGGCCGCGGTATTCAGCGTGACGCCGTCGCCGCGCGCGCCGAAATCATCCGCGGAAAAAATCCGCTCTCCCGGAGGAAAACATCTTGCTCCGGTCTGACTGATCCACGAACGGTCCATCTTGCTTACTTCCGTGCCGGAAAGAGCAGAGTTCCTTCCCGTTCGAAGGCCAGGAGCCAGTCGGGATGGTCAAGGGCGCATTCCCACACCAGACCGCCGGCAAAAGTCCGGCCCGGCGCATATACGGCGACGTTGAAGAGCCATTTTTCGCCCGAAGCAGGCAAATCTTTGCGGATCTTGTCGAGCGGGATCGATATTTCCGCCGTATCCGGTGCCGGACATTTGATCAGCGGACGCATCGCCTTGGATGCGATCCAATTTTCCTGCTGTCCGCAGATTTTAGGATTCCTGACGAATCCTTTCGGTATGCTGTCGGAAAAAGCACCGTTTCCGAAACCTCCGAAAACCTGATGGCGGGAAGCCTTGTCCGGACCGATTTTGAGCCGGATCCGCAATTTTTTACGGGTTTCCGGATTCAAATCCTTACCGATCAGCGTGACTTTCAGTTTCGATCCCTCCAGCCTGGCGCGGACCTGGACCGCGGTCCGGAAATTCACCGTTGAAGCGGTTTTGTCGTCCACGCACATGGGAACCAGATACTGCGTGTCCCTGCCGTCGGCAATCAAAGTCCTTCCGAAGGGAAGGATGTTTTCCTTCTTCATAAAATCCAGATTCCAATGGAACGGGGCATTGAAAAGACAGTTCAGCCGTCCGCCGCCCTTCAGGACGCTTTTCCCTTGTCCGCCGTAAAGGATGACATCGTTCATCCTGATAACGCCTTTGGCGTCGGCCGGCAGGGAATCGATGTATGCGGACCGTTCCCGGACCGCGTCCATGAATGCAGCGGCGCTTTCAGCAGTCCGCTCTTTCATGCCGTACCAAAACAATGCGGCGCACCGGGCACTGTGTTTCAGCAAATCGAATTCCGTGCGGACGATTTGCAGCATGGGAGTCCGGTCCAGCGATTCCGCCTGTTTCAGCAGCTTTGCCAGTTCATCCAGGCGGGATTTGGGATAACGGGCGGCCAGCAGTTCCAGGTCGAAGCGCCGGAACTGTTTCCGGGACGGATCGATGTCTTTGTTCCAGTCGCTGATCACGGGTTCCCTGCTTTTCACGGCTTCATCCAGCACGAGGAAGAATTTTTCCATGACCGGCCCGGCTTTGCCGAATGCCCGGGCGCAGTATCGGCTCAGCAGGACGCGGACATCCGCATCGGGTTGATCCAGCAGCTGGCCGAAGATATAATATTCGGGACCTTCCAGACCGGGCTGCTCCCCGAATCCGCAGCGGTAGATCCCGGTCACGCCGTTCTCAAGGAAGATCTTCACCTGAGCCGCAAGCGCTTCGAAATCGGCGTTGGGAGTGAATCCGGCGTAATTGTAATAACCCCACGTGTAGAGATACACGGCTTTGGGACAGCGGAAATTTTTCCACCGCTGCCAGGCGCTGCCGGGAGTCTGTGCGGCTTTCAGGTCGAAACTGGCCAGTTCGATCATCACATTCGGGGGAAAACGGTCAAAGGTTTTCGGCGGTTCCCAAGTGGGACCGTAGGCCATGATGACCAGCCGTTTTCCGGGCCGGTCCTTCATCAGGCGGAGAGCCATGTCGCGATGCATCCGCCAGAGATATTCCCCGGAGGAAAGTCTGCCGCGGTCCTTGGTGCAGGAATTGCAGCGGCAGGGATGGAAACTGTCACTCTGTCCCAGCTGGACCTGATCGTAACCCCGGTCGAGTTCGGAAAGCAAATGCCGGTAGATCAGTTCCCGGACCTCGGGATTGGAAAGGCAGTACTGCGGGCGCGGTTTATAGCAGTATGGCGGTTTGTCAGGCGCGGATTTCCAGAAATATTCCGGATGGGTCTTCCAATATTTCTGCCACGGGATGGCCTTGTCGTGCGAATGTCCGCCGAACGTGCGGTTCCAGGGCGCCGACCGGAAGTTATTGCCCAGATCATAATTCAGTCCTTTACCGCGGGCGATGCAGTATTCGATCTGCGGGATCCGGTCGCTGCGGAAACCGCCCGGAACGGCGATCCTGCCGGAAGCAGGAACGGAATATTTCAGATCGGGCATGACCAGAAACACCGCGCCGGCGAATTTCTGAGCGAACAGCAGCACTGCGTGGCGGGTTCCCAGAATGAATGAACGGAAAGCATCGTTCCGTTTGAGATCGGGCGGGCCGCACCGGCGGTCGTCGCCCCAGAGAAAAATGTTTCTGCCGTCCGCCAGGATATGGCTGGCCCAGCGTTTTTCTTCGGGATATTTTTTCAGGGAGGAAACGCGGCCGACAAAAATGGCCGGGGAATCATTCTTGAACGCACTTTCCGGCAGCACGGGCAGTTCCGCACCACTTGCGAGTTTCAAAATCTCCTGCAGCGTCTTCGCGCTGTCCTTGACGAATGCGTTGATTTCGGCCGTTCCGCTTTCCGCGTAAACGACTTTATAATCGGATTTTCCATGATCGGCCACCGTCAGTTCCGGAGAAGTTGCAAAAAGGACGGAACCGGAAAGGACCACCAGAAGGCAAGCAAGTATTTTATTCATTTTTGATCACCAGTTGTTGTTTTTGAAGCTGAAGGGGCTCCAGAAGGTGGAAACATATGCGGCATTGTTTCCGGATGGACGCAGTTTATTGTCGGGGATCTGGTTCCGTTTCATCATGACCACGTGTCCGTCCAGGAACAGCACATTGCATTGATTGGAATGAGGGAAATCGGCCAGCGTTTCACCCGTGGAACCGGTCAGTTCGTTGAAATTGTAGCTGACAGAAAAATCGCATCTGCCGTAAGTGATTTTTCTTTCCATCAGGAGCATGCTGCGGGAAGGCATTTTGGCCGTGGTGGCCCGGTAGTTTTTCGGGGAATTGGCTTTCCAGTGCAGCTGGTTGTTCATTCCGATCCCGCCGATCAGGACTTCACTGCCCTGTCTGGTTTCCGCGGTCCGGCTGGGACAGCGGTATTTGCTGACGTTGAGGACGCCGTTCTTGCATCCCCATCCGCCGAGAACGGCGTTGTTGGCATTGCCGGTGATGTATTGGGTGATCAGACCGTATGTCGGATTTTCCTTCCACCAGGCGGGTCCGGAAGCATCGCTGGTAACCATGCCGGTATATGGCGGAATGCAGCCGTTGTTGTCATCGAAATAAAACATGAACCCGGTGCCGATGGTCTTGAAATTATTGGTGCAGCTGATGCCGCGGGCACGTTCCCTTGCCTGATTCAGCGCCGGCAGCAGCATTCCCGCCAGAATCGCAATGATGGCTATCACGACCAGCAGCTCGATCAAAGTAAAAAAACGATGTCGCCCGAAAACTTTCCGCAATGAGATTGAAACAGGTTCCGTTTTTCGTTTCATGATTGAAATTCCTTCCATATTGGTGACTGATTTGAATGGCCATTGATGGTAAAATAATTCCAAAAACTGACAAAACAACTTGATTTTTCGAAAAAAACATATAATTTACTGCCAAAAGCATACAAATTTTGAATCAGGATGCGATAATGAAAAACGGGCTGACGCTAAGAGAATCGGAGAATTCCATCACCATTTATTCACGGGGATATGAAAAGAATCTGCACCGGAACAGTCTGGAAAGCTGGTATGATGTCTATCCGTTCTCATCAGTGCTGTGGGCACACCAGATCGCCGACAACACGCGATATGGACAATGGCACCTGACCAGACAGAATTATCATCAGATCGCCTTGGAACTCGAGCTGGAAAACGAGGTAGTCTACGTTCAGTCCGGACAGCGGACCATACTCTCGCCGGGAGAACTGTATATCACGCGTCCCAGCGATACGGTGACGATGCAGAATTCAGGAACCACTCCGTCCCGGCAGCTCCAGCTGCTGATTTCGGGCAGCAATGCGCAAATCATGATGGATTCCCTGAAAATCATGCACGGCATGAAATTCCGTCCCGCGCCGGAAGACGGAGTTTTCTTCCGCAGCCGGATGGAAAATTTTTTTGCGCTGCTGCAGAAAAAAGAGCTTCCGGAGTCGTGGCTCAATTCGCTGGCCTGTCACGAAATACTGCTGTTCCTGGCCGACTGCATCAATAAAAACCAGCATGAGCTGAAAGAGATCCCGAAACCGGTGATGGAACTGCTGAAGATCATGAATTCGGAAAACGATCAGCACGATTCCATCGAAGATCTTGCGCAAAACTGCGGGATCAGCAGCCGTTCGATTTTCCGCCTGTTCAAAAAATATATCGGCGTCACCCCGCATGCCTACCGGCAGCGCCTGCAGATGGAAAAAGCCCGTTATCTATTGAAAAACACCAGTGAATCGATCAAGGAGATCGCAGAAAAACTCGGATTCCGCACCGCATTTTATTTTTCTTCGGTCTTTTCCCGTTCAGTCGGAGTATCTCCATCCGATTACAGGAAAAAACAGTCCGGCGGCAACTTGGGATAATGCCGCATATATGCTCAGCCAGCCGGGCTGATCGGACAGCGGAAAACACCGGGAGGACAAGAAAAATATTCAGTACCTTGATTTTTTCAGTTTTTAATGTATTTTACCGAACAAAAGTTGCAGATTATCAGAGAAGATGAAAAAATAACTGTTCGTTTTGCGGCTTTTTTGAACAGGACCGGGAACAAAGACTGAAAGAAATGGGTAAATCTTTTAGAGACTGGATATTACATATACGGAGCAAAATAAAAACTGGTTCGGAAACGGCATGGTTCGACGAACCGGGGGAATACGATGGCGTATTCACCGTCCGGCGGGTGCTTCTGCTGCTGGGATGCTGGATGGTGCTGTGGATCGTGTGGTTTTCCCTGTGCATCGGCAACGTGGGCATCGATGTTGCGGAAAACATCGCCTGGGGACAGAATTTTGACTGGGGATATGACAAAAACCCCTATTTCGGCGCGTGGCTTTCCTATGCGGTATTCAGACTTTTCCACGGAAACCCCGGCGAATATGTCTTTTATTTCATGAGTCAGTTCTCGGCCATGCTGGGACTTTTCGCCGTCTATCTGCTGGCGGGAGATATTTTCAAGAGCCGGTTTGCCGCTTTCCTGGTTGTTCCGCTGGCGTTTCTCATTCCTTATTTCTCCCTCTCGTCGTGCGAATTCAACGATGACGTGCTGTCCATTGCGCTCTACGGTCTGACGGGTCTGTTTTTTTACCGGGGTGTCCGAAACCAGTCAATGGGGACCTGGCTTGCTGCGGGTTTTTGTGCGGGACTTGCGATCATGACCAAATATCTTGCGGGAGCACTGCTGCTGCCGCTGGGTCTGCTGCTTCTTTTCACGCCCGAAGGCCGCTCCAGCTGGAAAAAGCCGGGCATTTACCTTGGAGCTGCGTTTTTCTGTCTGCTGATCCTGCCCAACGTGATCTGGATCTTAGACCATGATTTCATAGCCCTGAAATACGCCATCGAGCGGGCGGAACTTCAGGAAATGCCAACCTGGCAGGACCATATCGTCAACTTTCTGGACGCCTGGTGGCAATATGTGGCCCTGCTGATCCTTCCTTTTGCGGCGCTGGCCTTCCTGCCGCGGGGAAAAGATCCGGGTTTTCCGAAATTTGACCGGCTTTTCGTTTTTTCCGTCGCTCTGGCCCCCATCATTTTATCTTCCCTGTTTGCCTTGCTCACGGGAGGAAGAGTCCACAGATCGTGGCTAACGCCCTTTTTTGTGTTTGTGCCGCTGCTCCTGATCCTGCGGTACCGGCCGGTGCCTTCGCCCCGGCGTCTGAAAATCTTTACGGTGCTGGTGACCGGACTCACGGTTCTTTCCCTGGCGGGTACCGTATATGAGTATCTCTACAGCAGGCCGTATGAAGCAAGACGCTGCAACCACCAGGTTTATCCCGGCAAAAAAATCGCAGCAATTCTTACGAAATCCTGGCGGGAACATTTTGAGGTTCCCTGCCCCTATGTCATCGGCAACCGGAAAGACAGCTGTTTCATGTGCTACTATTCCCCGGATCATCCCAGGGCCTTTTTCGAACATAATCCAAAACTCAGCCCGTGGATCAATCTCGAAGACATCCGGAAAAAGGGCGCCGTCATCATCTGGCGAAGCGAAGATGAGCCGGATTATCTTAAGCAATATCCCACTGCCCGCCGTCTGGCGCCTATAACATTTGAAAGACAGATTCCGGGCTGGATACGCAAATTACTCCCCGCGCCCCAAAAAGTGGTCTTTTTCGCGGCCTTCGTTCCACCTTCCTCCCGGACGGAACCGCGCAGTCCGGCCAAAACGCGCTGACCTGGTGATTCCCAGGGAATCAAGGCCGGTTGGGCGCGGCTGCCAAAAGTCATAATCTTTTTTTCGGGACTTTTTGCGGAATTTCTCTTGTATAATCCGCCTTGAAGGAGTACATTACGGAATGATTTTTCCACAACAACCAAAAAAAGGAAATCAAAAATGAACAACGTTGTTTCCCCGATCCAGAAAGCCCGTCTTGCCTATGCGCCGAAACTGCCTGCCGCCCTGCGCGCCGGAGCCAATGTGAAATGCGAAGAAGGCCCGAAACAGAAGGCTTTTGCCGATACGGAAAAAATCGAAGCCCGTTTCCCGAACACCAGCAATATGCCGGTGCTGACCTTCGGCGCAGGGAACGGCGCCGCCGCCAAGCCGGTCAACGTGGCCGTGATCCTCTCCGGCGGACAGGCCCCCGGCGGACATAACGTCATCGCCGGTCTGTTCGACGGCCTCAAGAGCCTCAATCCGGCTTCCAAACTTTACGGATTCAAGGGCGGACCGAGCGGTCTGACCGACAATAAATACATCGAAATCACCGCAGATTTCCTGGCCGGTTTCCGCAATACCGGCGGTTTCGACATGATCGGTTCCGGCCGTACCAAGCTCGAAACCCCCGAACAGTTCGAAAAGGCCGAAGCCAACTGCAAGGCGCTCGGCATCAC
>SUWI01000272.1 GCA_015061565.1 Lentisphaerota bacterium | reverse complement strand
CCCTTCGGCAAATCGAAGGGAATTTCTTTGCTGATGTCGGTGTTTTTTCCGTCTATCTGCTCATAATAACGTTTATCATCACCTTGGAAGATGAAGGATTCGTGCTTGTCGCGCTTCAGTTTCCCGGCTTTGATCAGGGCTTCTTTTTCCGCCTTGATCTTTTTCAGCAGCTCGCAAGCAGGCTCATCGTTCGGGTCCTGCGGAACGAGTTTACCCCGGATGGCAAGGTCAAGGATCTTCTGGCGCAACAGTTTGGTGTCAATCATGGGGCAAGCCCTTTCGTTCCGCCATCATATCCTGAGCGATTTTGACAGCTCTTTGCAGCTTCATTTTCAGCAGTTCCACATCGGGCAGAGATGTATAATACTGCGCGACCCGGATGTCGGAATCTTCCAGCATCAGATATTCGATATGCTCGGTATTGCCCTCCGAACACAGAATCAGGCCGATGGGACTTTCCTCGCCCGCCTTCCGGTCATTCCGGTTCAGCCAGCGGAGATAAAGCCGCATCTGGCCTTCGTATTCCGGCAGGAACTTGCCGAGTTTCAGATCGACGGCGATCAGCCGGCGCAAAGTGCGGTGATAAAACAGTAGATCGATTTTATAGTCGATCCCATCCACGGTGAAACGCATCTGGCGGTTCATGAAGGCAAAATCAGTGCCGAGCTCCTTGATGAAGTTTTGAATTTCGTCAAGGATGGCATCTTCCAAATCCTCTTCCGCATAGGTGTCTTTCAGACCCAGGAAGTCAAGGATGTAACTGCTTTTGAAAATCAGATCCGGAGTCAGGTCACCAGTGTTTTGGACCTTTTTCAGTTCTGCTTTTATCAATTCTTCCGGTTTGCGGGAAATGGCGGTCCGCTCATAAAGGGCGCTTTGGATCTTGTCGGAAAGCTCCCGAGTGCTCCAATGTTCAATAGCCGCCATTTCCAGATAAAATGTTCTGGCAAGATCGGATTCAACGCTCATCAAAGACCTCAGATGGGTCCAACTCAATTGTGTACGCACTGCGTATGAAATCTGTTCTTCCGAGAAAGTGTACGCGCTGCGTACACAATGTTGGAGAGTCTGAACACCCCAGCCGCGACCGAATTCTGCCGTCAGGCGAAATGCAAGTTTGGCGATGATCTGCTTGCCATATTCCGCCCGCTGATTTTTAAGAATATCCGTGCGGATGCGTGTTCCAACGCGCCAATTGACCATGATGGCTTCTGTATTGATTGCAACATACGCACGCTTCCGGGCCTCCGCAATCATGTTGCGGACATCGGAATAGAGAGAGTTTTCCTCCGGAGAATTGTCCCCGGAACGCGGGATCAGATCGGTTTTCTTACTCATTCTTCAATATCTCCGATCAGTTTTTTCAGAGACTCCACTGCATTGGAGATGTTCCGGCTTTTCTCCTCGATAATGGAAAACAGTTCCGCGAGGGTGTAGTCGTCGGCAGACTCGCCTTCCTCCTTGATCCACGAGATATCCAGATTGGTCTTGTCGCGGGAAAGGATGTCGCCAACCGGGAACTTGCGCCACCGTCCGTTGGGATTTTCCGCGCTCCAGGTTTCTTTCCGGGCCGACAAGTCATCGGCGTTGTAGCAGGCTACGAAATCATCCAGATCGGAGCGTTTGATCGGATTGGTGGCGAGCGTGTGCTTGATCCCGGTCCGATAATCGTAAAACCAGACGGACTCGGTTTTTCCGCCCTTGGAGAAAAACAGCACATTGGCCCGAACGCCGTTGGCGTAGAAGATCCCGGTCGGCAGCCGCAGGATGGTGTGCAAATTGAAATCCGTCAGCAGTTTCTTGCGGATGACTTCGCCTGCACCGCTTTCGAACAGCACGTTGTCCGGAAGGACCACCGCCGCCCGGCCGCCGTCTTTCAGCATCAGCATCATGTGCTGAAGAAAATTCAGCTGGTTGTTGCTGGTGTCCACATAGAGGTCGCCGCGCATATCGGCAATGTTCACCGAGCCTGCCGGACGGGTCCCGAAGGGCGGATTGGCAAGAATCACGTCCACGAGCTGCTCCGGCTCCTTGATGAGAGAGTCCCGGCAGGAGATCGGGCTTCTGTCCGTCTCGATGCCGTGCAGATACACATTCATCGCGCCCAGCGTCACCACCAGCGGGGTGATGTCATAGCCGATGAGTTTCTCCTCGTAAAGTTTTTTCAGTTTTGCCCGGTCATTGGACTGTTTTTTCATGTAGGAGAACGCCGCCAGCAGAAATCCTCCCGTTCCGCAGGCCGGATCGCAAACCGTTTCGTCGATTCCCGGCCGAGTGACGTCAACCATCGCATTGATCAGGGCACGGGGAGTAAAATACTGTCCAGCCCCGCTTTTTTTGTCCTGACCGTTCTTTTCAAGAATCCCCTCGTAGATCGCCCCTTTGTCGATATCGGGATCGAACCAGTCATTCTCGTCAATCAGCGTGATGACCTTCTGCAGGGAAACCGGCTGGCTGATTTTGTTCTGGGCCTTAGTGAAAATGGTCCCGATCAGCCCCTCCTGTTCGGAGAGGACTTCCAGTGTCTCCTCGTAATGGTGCAGCAGATCCATGCCGTCCAGTTTTACGAGGTCGGCCCACGTGTAACCGGCAGGGACGGCGCTCCTGGAGCCGGTCGCTTCGGTCATTTCATAGTCCATCTTCAAAAACAGCAGGTAGGTAAGCTGAATGATGTAGTCGGTAAAACCCACACCGGCTGACGCGATGACCGTCGCCAGCCGCCACACTTTCTGCGGCAGTGCCTGTTCGTTGTTCTTCACAGCCATAAAATCACATTTCTCCCGTTATGCCGCCAGTATGAAGCCGGAAAGCGATTGCAATATCTTATCCACATTTTCCATCGATCCGAAGGCGCTTTTCGCTTCCATCAGGAATTGCCGCCCTTTGCTGGCGGAAAGATCTGCCCGGCTGCATGCCCCGCTGCAGACGATGTAATTCGTAATCTCCCGCACAATGTACCGCTGGGTTTCGGAAAGGACATCCCGCTGATTCTGTCCGCACCACAGTTCGAACCGCTGCGCCGCCAGAGACGCAAGGGAACGGAGTTCGGAAGTCGTTTTGAAAGCAAAACGAACCAGCTGAATCAAGTTCGTCAGGGCTTCTTTTTCGATCTGGGATTTCAGCGGCACGACAAGGTTCGGATTCAGGACGGAATAAGCATTCCACAACGTCTGCGCCTGAAACTTATGGTTAACGCTTTTGAGCTTCTCCGCCAGATCGGTCAGCATGTCGTAGGAGATAGGTTCTCCCGTGTTTTCCACAATGATACGGATTGCCTCTTCCTCATCCCGATGTTGCTGCAGATACGCTTCAAACTCGGAGGTGGTTTGTTGTGCATCCTCCACCGAAAAACCGCTGGAGACAAGGACATCTTTCCCCGGCTGAAGAATTTTGACAAAACCGGCGTTCAGGATCAGGAGATATTTCCGGGCTTTTTCATGAAGAGCCAGCGGAGCAACCAGACCCTTCCGCAGAACATTAGGCTGATTGGAGCTGACAAAAGGTTCCGCTGCCAGCTTCCCTTTATCAAAGGCGTCAAAAATGTTGAGAGCCATCTCCTTCATGCACATACCGGAGAGATTCTCGAACTCATTACGCTGTGCTTCTGTCGCCTTATCGTTTATCCGCGACAGGCGGCTTGCCAGCAGACGCAGATTATCGTCAGGCAAGTATCCGTGCGTGATTTGCTCCAAAAGTTTTTCCAGCGAGATGTTGACTCCATCGCCGCCTTCCGTTTCCGGGGGATGATTCGTCATCTTATGTTTGGTGACACCGATGGCATCAACAAGGAAAAACTGATCCTTCGTATCCGCATTGGGCGTCACGTTCCGCAGCGCATCATCGGAGATTTTGCGGCAGCCGCGTCCCCGCATCTGAATATAGAGCGACTCCGAATTGACATCCCGCATGAAAAGCAGAATTTCCAGCGGCTTTACGTCAGTCCCAGTGGCGACCAGCGTAACGGTAACAGCAATTCGAAACGCCTTGTCATTCCGGAAACTTTTGATCAGCGCATTGCTGTCACCTGCTGAATAGGTGATTTTCTGGGCGAATTCCGGACACTGACCCGGAAACACTTGTTCCCGGATGATTTTGATGATGTTGTCCGCATGGGAATCGCTCTTGGCAAAAATCAGAGTTTTGGGAATATAGGCAAGATTGGGCTCACGGTTGGGATACATGTCCCGATAGACCGCATCTTTGAATGTTTCCAAAACCAACCGGATCTGCTCCGGATTAATGACCGCCCGGTCAAGGTCGGTCGGCAGATAGGGTGTTGGTTCGACAGCACGGGTGTTCTTTTCCTTTCCCGTATATACCGTGACCTCCCGGTACTTTTCTCCCTTTCTGATCTCGCCGCCGTTGACCGTCGCGCTGGTTTCGATACTGTAAATGCGGCGATCAACATTGATCCCATCAGCAATGGATTTCTCAAGAGTATAATTTGCGACCCGGTTGTTGTCAAAGAAGTTCAGCGTCTCTTCTCCGGGCGTGGCGGTAAGACCGATGATCCTTGCATTATTGAAATAGGTGAGAACTTTTTTCCAGCGGCCGTAAATGGAACGATGGCATTCATCCACAATAATAAGATCGAAAAAGTCGGGAGGAAGTTTCAGATCTCCGCTCAATTCCACTTCCGCCCCACTTCCCGGTTCAAAAGCAGATTCGTCATCGTCACCATCTTGCAGTTCCTGACCGGTGATGACGGCGAACAGCCGCTGAATGGTGCAAATCACCAAATTGGCCTGTTTGGGGACCTTCGACGACCGTAGGCGTTCCGTCGTGTAAATCGTATTGAAAGGCTCGCCGGTTTCCGTCAGTTTGAAGTCGCCAAATTCCCCGGCAGCCTGCTTGCCAAGGTTGTTCCGGTCCACAAGAAACAACACCCGTCGCGCCGGAGTATAGGTCAGAAAGCGGTATGCCGCCAAGCACGCCGTAAAGGTTTTACCCGCACCGGTGGCCAAAACGATCAGAGCCCGCTGGTGTCCATTCCGGAAGCTGGCTTCCAAATTGGTGACAGCCTCAAACTGACAATCCCGCAGCCCCTTCCGATCCAGCGTGGGCAAACCGATGAAGTAACTTGTCACCCCGGCAAGCTCCGCCATCTTTTTGGGTGAATGCATGGCATCCAGCTTTCGATACTTGCCATCTGGTTCTTTCAAATTCCGGAAAAGAAGCTCTTTGCCGTTTGAAAGATAGATCAAAGGAAGCGGTTTTTCCCAATACTGATACATTGGCAGTAGCTGCCGGGTGTAATTCTCCGCTTGGTTTGCGACGATGTCAGACAGAACTGTGGATTCTTTCTTTGCCTCCAGCACACCGATGGCCTTGCCCTCCAGAAAAAGCAGGTAATCGGCTTCCAGATTCCCCTTCAATAAGCCTTCCTCTATGGCAACAGCGGACATCCCCGGAGAATACTCTTCTCTGGACACAATTTTCCACCCTGCTTTTTTTAGCAGGGCATCAATTTTCTTCCGTGCCTTTTCTTCCGGCAAAAGAGAATCAGGCATATCTCACCTCAAATCCCTATGTGCTCATAATTTTTATTATCGGAAGTTCGTGCGCAAAAATAGCACTGCATACCAGACGCCTAATGTCCGACACTCGCACCAATGGGTTATTTTTTTTCATATTTTCCTCTTTCCGGCACGACATCCATGATGTCACCAATATTGCAGTCCAATGCAGAGCAAATCTTCACGAGAACATTCGTTGTCACGCCCTCGTTCTTGCCGAGTTTCGCCAGAGAAACAGAACTGATTCCCGCCCGCAGCCGCAGCTCAGTGCGCGACATATCGCGGTCGATCAGCAATTTCCACAACTTCTTGTAACTTACCTTCATGACAACTCGCCAATATCCCGGTGGAATCTATGACAACACCGTAATATACAGCCTCGAAAAAGCAAAATCAAATCGAATATTTGTCTTTTCAAACAAAAAAGCAGGTGCAGAGATCCGCTGATAGCGTATTCTCGCGGGAAGTTACGAAATCCGGTTGCTGAGGTGGGACGGGAGCCAGCCGACCACGACCTGGTTCGTATCCTCGTCCCAGAAGAAGTAGATCCGCATACAGTAGCGGTTCTCGTGCCGGTTGCCGCGCTCCAGATGGAACTGCAGGAACACCCGTTGCGAGGTTCCGATGGGGTAGTTGACGTAGTAGGCGTCGCCTTCCTGCCCGGCGCGGCTCCTGTCGATGGAACCGGAGAAGTCCATGCCGTATTGGGCGAGCGCATCCCGGAACGCCTCGTCCGT
>SUWI01000271.1 GCA_015061565.1 Lentisphaerota bacterium | reverse complement strand
CGCTGAAAAAAACAACTTTTTAACAAGAAGAGCCAAAACGTTTTGAAATTGGCTCCATAATGAAAGGATGATACATGCAGAACGTAAGAGATTTCGGAGCGGTCGGTGACGGAAAAACGTCCGACACGCAGGCCATCCAGCGGGCGATCGATGCCGGCGGGGAAGTCGTTTTTCCGCCGGGCGTCTACAAAAGCGGCACGATCTATCTGCACAGCCACACCGGTTTGAGGCTGGAACCGGGGGCGATCCTGCTTTCCGGCGGAGAAGAAGAAACCTGGAACGCCCCGGATTTCTGTCCCCAGAACCGCACCAGTGAAAAGGAAATGAACAACGGACGGCACCTGATCGTTGCCTGCCAATGCGAGGACATTTCCATTCAGGGCGGCATCATCGACGGCTGTTTTTCCCATTGGCTGCGCGAGAAGAATCCGGAAAATCTTTTTCTGAAACTGCATCCCAGGAACGGACAGCTGATCTTCTTCTGCGAATGCCGGGACATCCGGGTGCGGGACTGCACTCTGCGCAACGGTTCCTACTGGCACTGTTTCCTGCACGGCTGTGAGAACATCACCATCTCCGGACTGCACATCTACGGGGATCCGCGCGTCCTCTGCAACGACGGGATCGACCTTGACTGCTGCCGTTTCGCCACCGTTTCCGACTGCGTCATCCAGACTGCCGACGACGCCATTGCCATCCGCGGCAACAGCAAAGCGCTTGGCGACACCCTGCGTCCGACCGAGTATATCACGGTCACCAACTGCGTTTTGTCCTCGTCCTTCGCCAACGCGATCCGGCTGGGCGTCGGCAACGGACTGATCCGGGAATGCATTTTTTCCAATCTGGTGATCTACCGTTCCGGTTTCGGCATCGGCAAGGGGATCGAAGTCACCTCCAGTTACAGCACTTCGAAACTCGGGGTGGACATCGAGAATGTCGTTTTTGAAAATATCCGCCTGGACGTGAGCCGTCCGTTCAAGATCAGTCTCTCCTCGCTGCTCGTGCTGCAAAAAGGAGGGGAAGATATAGCGAACCGGATCCGCGACATCGATTTCCGCCATATCCGGGGCAAGGCTGAACTTACCAGCGAGATCCTGGGCAACGACTGCGGAGAGATCTCCGGCTTGCGGTTCACCGATGTCCGGCTGGATTATTATGGACAAGGTCCCGCACCATATCTGGATAAGAACCGGAACTGGGGGATGCAGTCTTCCGATTCGGCGTTTCTTTTCAGGAAGGTCAGAAGCGCGGCGTTCGAACGTTTGAAGATCAGCTGGTGCGCCGAACCGGACCGGTGGCGGCATGAAGCGGAAATAGAAGATTCGCAGGTCGAATTCCGCGACTGCACGCTGGAAAAAGGCACCGTCACCAACGAAAAGGGATCCTCGGAAAAATAAAATTCAGGCAACACAATATAAACAGAAAAAAACAGAAAGGGAACAGCGCATGAAAAAAACATCGTCTTTCAACACCTTGTCCTCCACGGCTCGAAGAGCGGAGCCGGACCGTCGTTTATCGTTGGAACCCAAGCGGCATTTCACCCTCATAGAGCTCCTGATCGTGATTGCGATCATCGCCATTCTGGCGGGAATGCTGCTGCCCGCGCTGTCCAATGCGAAGAAACGAGCGATGGCCATCTCCTGTGCCGGCAATCTCAAGCAGATCGGCACGGATATCGCCGGCTATGAAAGCGATTACAAATGCCTGCCGCCGACGAGGATGCCGGTCACGAGGACACCGGCCACCACCGACTGGATCCAGCTGTTTTATTCCAAAGTGGTGGATGGCAAATACAAGCCGAAAAAGCCGGGCAGCTGGAATGTGCAGCTTTGTCCGGCGGATACCGTCCGGAGTCCGGCCATGATGAAGGAATATTCCCGCTCCGTCTGGCGTTCCTATTCGCCCAACAGTATCGCACTGCCGTATTTGAAAGCCGAGGATGGCGAAATAAAGCTGCAGTGGACCTCCAACAAGGCCCTGATCCCCACCGGCGGACTGGAAAGGAATCTGCGCAAGCCGCCGTCCCGCATGGTCACGCTCTGGGAACATATCTATGACGGTTACCGTGCGGCCGGACTCCAGGCAGTGAACAATATCAATTACGTTGAGTATGCGTTCACCCTCAGCCGGGCGGGCTGGGATGATCCGAAGAATCCGAATATGCGCCACCGGACCGGCGGCAATTATCTGTTCTGGGACGGACATGTGCAATTCATGGATGGATTCAAGATCCCGAATTTTCCGGCCACTTATTTCCGGAATCCCCAAAAATAACCGCTGCATACACTTGTATTCGATTCGAAAGGAGTTCATATCATGAAAAATTTTCTTCTGCTGACCGGAGTGCTGTTCTCAACCGTTCTGGCCGCTGCGGTGCCGGAATTCCTGGTCACCGGAGAACAACCGGTCAAACTGGAAAACATGGCGGAAAAGGAACTCTGCCTGTTCTACAAGCAGATCTACGGGAAGGAACTGAAGAAGATCGGTGAAAACGAAGCCGACGGCAAATCGGTGATCTTCCTCGGCAACACCGATTTCGCCCGGAAGAACGGCGTCGATCCCGATGCGGCGGGCAAAGAGGAATGGATCCTGAAAACGGTCGGAGACGACCTGATCATTTCCGGCGGACGTCCCGCCGGAACGCTGTATGGCGTCTATGAACTGCTCGAACGGCTGGGAACCGCTTTCCTGACTCCGGATGAAACGGTGATCCCGACGGGAAAACCGGATTTTCCGAAGTTCGACGAAAAAAAGAAACCGGCCTTCCCCGGACGGCTGATCTACAATTCGATCCCGGGCGGGATGCTCCTCACCAAAGCCGACCCGGCCGTGCTGGAAGCTTACCGGCTGTGGGCGCTCCGGTCCCGGATCAACGGGAGACAGAAGACGACGGAACCGTATTATTATCTCGGTGATTACTACAATCTTTCGACCTATCCTTACCATAATCTGGGCTGGTATGTGGATCCGAACAAATATTTCAAGACGCATCCGGAATATTTCCAAATGGACCCGATGGGCCGGCGGATCAGACCGAAAAGCAAGGCGGTGGAAGGCAGTCTGTGCATGTCGAATCCGGAGGTGAAACGGATCACGCTGGAAACCTTGCGCGGGTTCATCCAGCGGGACCGCAAGGCCAAGCCGAAAGACGAATGGCCGGTCGTCTATGATATTTCCGAACTGGACGCGACCAGTTACATCTGCCGCTGTCCGGAATGCAAGAAGATCATCGAAGCGGACGGCTCGGAATCCGGTCTGCTGCTGCAGTATATCAATCATATTGCCCGCGAGATCCGGAAAGAATATCCGGACATCATCATCCGGACCTCGGCCCGCGGCCGGATGCCCGGCAAAATGCTGCCGGAAAAGAACGTGCTCATGCGGATCGGCACCAAATTCACCGTTGTCAGCCCGTTTGCCCCGATCGATCTCGACCGCTATCCGGACTATAAGCCATTTTTCAACGCCTGGACCAAGCTGATGCCGCAGCTGCAGATGTGGAATTACTGGAACCTCGGCTACAAATATTATTTCAATCCGCCCCGCGTGGAAGTGATATTCGATGCCATTCAGCCGGATCTGAAACTGTTCCACGCCAATAAGATCGTCTGCATGTTCACCGAATCGGGCATGAGCCCGTTCTCCCCGCAGAACTTCATGATGCTCAGCTACTATGTGGCCAACCACCTGATGGTCGATCTGGATGCCGATGCGGAAAAACTCGCCGACCAGTTCCTGACCGGCTACTACGGACCGGCGGCACCGACCATGAAGTCGTGGTTCACCCGCATCCGGGAAGGCATGAAGAAATATCCCCAGCCCAAAGCCTCGTCCATGTCGGTCGGACACTGGATGTATCTGACGCCGGAATTCATGTTCGAGATGTATCAGGACCTGCACAAGGCGGAAAAAGCGCTGCCGAAAGACAGCCGGTATGCCGCAAGGGTCCGTTACGAACTGATCACCCCGATCTGGTATACGCTGGCGAACTGGCATAACTACGGGAAAATTTTCCTCAAAGCCGGTCTCACGAAAGAGGCGCTGATCAAGGAATGCCGCACTCTGGCGCGGGAATTCATCCGCCGTTATCCCTCGAAAAGACCCGAAAAGATGGATGAGACGTTCGAACAGCTGTTCGAGTCCGCCACGGTCACTTTCGCCCGGCCGGAAAAATTCAAAAATGTCCCCGATCGGGATTACCGCCTGATGACCGCCCGGAATTTCCGCGGGGTCTCCATCCTCGGCTCCAAAAAAGTGAAAGATCCCGAATCCATTCAGGGCGAAGCGATAAAATCCGCGGACAAACGGAACGAATATCACGGCGTGAACATTCTGCTGCCGGGAAAACACGGGTTCCGTTCCACTGAATTCCGGTTCAACGGACATCCCAGCACCGTTCACACCTACCTGCAGCAGGTTTATCAGGACGAAAAATATCACTGGTACCGGCTGCCCGGTTCGGTGGTGGTCAGCGACAAGAACACTTTCTGGGGACATGGCTGGTCGATCCAGGGCCGTGCCAATCACTGGTATACGCTGACCAACGGCGATCCCAAGGACAACACCTGGGACCAGATCTGGATCTCCGCCAAATTCACCGGCCCGGCGTATGTGAAAGGCTCCACCAGGGAAAACGCCATTTATGTCGATATGGTCGTCGGCGTCCGCAATCAGCCCGATCCCGATTTCCAGCCGGTGAAAAATTACACGCTGGACGATCGGAAGCAGTGGAAAAAATTCGGCAGCTGCCAGGTGAAATGGACCACTGAGGACGGCAGGAACACGCTGGAACTCGCCGCCGGCAAAAACGGACGGTTTTCCGGTCCGTCTGCCCCCTGCGGACCCGACGATGTGGTCATTGTCCGGGTGCGGGCCCGCGGTGCGGCGGCAAAAGTCGGCTGCTACCTGTATGACGCCAACGACAAAAAAGTGGGACAGCAAGCCTCCGCGACGCTGGACACCGGACTGCAGAATGAGTTTGTATTCGCCCTGCCGAGAATAAAGAAGCGCGGCGACGTTGCGAAATTCCGGGTGGTGCTGGCCGCCCCGGCAAAAGGCAAGACCGTTTATGACCAGCTCGAAGTCAAGATCGCACCGAAACTGAATCTGCCGAAAGAAAAATAACATTCTCATAAAAGGAAGAAAAAAATGAAAAAATGGCTCACAGCAGTCGGCTTGCTGGCTGCGGCGGTCGTCAGTGCCGCACAGTTCAATTTCGCCGGAAACGGAAAAACCGATTATTCGATCGTGGTGCCGGATCAGCCCAAGGGGTTCGATCAGCAGGCCGCGGACGATTTGAAAAATTATCTGGGCAAGATGACCGGAGCGGAATTCCGGATCGTCCCGGAATCCAAGGCATCCGGTCAAAAATTGATTTATGTCGGCCAGACCGGTTTTGCCCGAAAACAGAAAATCGATTTTGCCCAACTCGACGCCGAAGAATGGGTGATCCGGCCGGTCGGCGAAAATCTGGTCCTTTCCGGCGGTTATCCCATCGGCAGTTTTTATGCGGTCTGGAACGTGCTGAACCGGCTCGGCTGCTATTCGCTGACCTGGGATCAGGATGCGGTCCCGTCCTGTAAAGATCTGACCGCGGAGATCCCGGCGGAACAGAAGAAGCCCGCGTTCGCCGGACGGCTGATCTGGGACAGTTTTCCCGGAACCCTGCGGAGAGCCGCGGCAGACCCTTCCGTGCTTGCCGCCTATAAACTGTACAAACTGCGGAACGGACTCAACGGACGGCAGGGCAGGGATGGCAGCCTGTGGCTTTACAGCGCCCACAACATTTCGCATATCCCGCAGTACCATTCACTGAGCCATTACGTGTCTCCGAAGCTGTTCCAGACACATCCCGAATATTTTGCCATGAACGAACAAGGCAAACGGTTTCGTCCGCAATCCTTTTCCGCGAGGGGAAGTCTCTGCATGTCCAATCCGGAAGTGGCGGAGGTGGCGCTGGACTCGTTGCGGAAGATGATCAGGAAGGACCGTGAGAAGCTGCCTCAGGACCGGTGGCCGCATGTCTATGACATTTCCACACTGGACGATTCGCCCTATATCTGCAAATGTCCCGAATGTTCCGCGATCACGAAGGAGGAAGGCTCCGAAACCGGCCTGCTGCTGCGTTTCATCAATAAAATTGCGCAGGATATCCGCAAGGAATATCCGGAAATCATCATCCGGACCTTCGGCTACAGCGCTTCGGCCACCCCGCCGACCAAGACCCTTCCGGCGGACAACGTGCTGATCCAGCTGACGGATAA
>SUWI01000270.1 GCA_015061565.1 Lentisphaerota bacterium | reverse complement strand
TGGTCGTTGGAGACCGCAAAGGCAAAGTCGGCTACGGTTACGGCAAGGCCAACGAAGTCGCGGACGCCATCCGCAAGGGCGGCGAAGCGGCCAAGAAAAACATGGTCTCCGTTCCCCGCCGCGGCACCACGGTCCCGCATTCCGTCATCGCCAAGTTCTCCGGTTCGAAAGTCCTGATCCGTCCGGCCTCCGAAGGAACCGGATTGATCGCGGGCAGCACCCTCCGTGCCGTCCTCGGTCTTGCCGGCGTGGTCGACGTTCTGACGAAATCCCTGGGTTCCAGCAATCCGTCGAATCTGGTCAAAGCCGCTTTCAAGGCGATCGGACAGATGAATTCCAAGGCCCAGATCCAGGAAAAACTCGGAAAAAATTAATTGCGAAAGTGAGTGAATATCATGAAACTGCATGAATTGTCCACCTCTCCGGGTTCCAAAAAGCGCAGAATGCGCGTTGGACGCGGCGACGGTTCGAATTGGGGCGGCACTGCCGGCCGCGGCCACAAGGGTCAGAGATCCCGTTCCGGCGCTTCCATTCGGCATCATTTCGAAGGCGGTCAGACTCCGACGTTCCGCCGTCTGCCCAAAGTCGGCTTCAAACGTCCCTATGTCAAGGAAATCTTCAACGTGGTGAATGTCTCCGCGCTGGAAAAAGCCTTCGAAGCGGGTGCGGAAGTCGATGCCAACGCCATGCGCATGGCCGGCGTCCTGGGCAAAGCCAAAGCTCCGCTCAAAATTCTCGGGGAAGGAGAAATCACCAAGGCTCTCAAAGTCAAGGCTGATTATTTCTCCGCCACGGCCAAAGAGAAGATCGAAAAGGCCGGCGGTTCCTGCGAAGTCGTTGCCGCCAAGAAATAACTTTATGGCGCAACGCGCCGGGAAAGAGGTTCAATAAATGTTCAAAGCATTTATAAATGCATTCAAGGTCAAGGAATTGCGCGACAAGATCCTGTTCACCATGGGAGTGATTATCCTGTGCCGGGTGGCTGCCAATATTCCTTGCCCCGGCGTTGACATGGCTAATCTCGATAAATATTTCACCCAGCTCGGCACCGAATCGCAGGCAGCCGGACAGTTCCTCGGAATGTTCGATCTGTTCAGCGGCGGCGCCCTGCAGAAGTTCGCGATCGGCGCGCTCGGCATCATGCCTTACATCTCCGCGTCCATCATCATGCAGCTTCTCGTGCCGGTCGTTCCGTCCCTGGAAAAACTCCAGCGCGAGGGTGAAGTCGGTCATGCCAAAATCAATCAGTATACCCGTTACCTGACGATCGTCATCTGCATGATCCAGGGCGCCATGGCCGCTGTTGCCATGACCAACCCGTCCCGCCTGGGACTCCCCTCGCCCGCTCTTCCGCTGGTGATGAATCCCGGCACCGGGTTCATTATCATGTCCATGATCATCCTGACCGCCGGCACCATGGTGCTGGTCTGGCTCGGTGAACGGATTACTGAACGGGGTATCGGAAACGGTGTCTCCATTATCATCACGGCCAACATCATCGAACGTCTTCCCCAGGCGGTCATGGGCGTCGTCGAAATGATGCAGGGCGGTTTCTCCTCCTCCGGAACTCGTTTCCGGCTGGTCCATGTGCTGCTCCTCTTCATCATCTTCGCGGTCGTTACCGCCTTGACGATCCTGCTCACGCAGGGACAGCGGAAAGTGCCCATCCAGATGGCAAAACGCATTCAGGGCAACAAGATTTCCGGCGGTACCACTTACATGCCGCTGAAAGTCAACTTCCCGGGCGTCATGCCGATCATCTTCGCGGGAGCGATCCTGATCTTCCCGCCGGTGATCCTGCAGGTCATTCCGCCGCTCCGTTTCCTCGGGGTCTATTTCTCGCACGACAGCTATTCCTATATGTGCATCTACGGGCTGCTCATCCTGGCGTTCTCCTATTTCTGGGTCGCCAACATGTTCAATCCGGTTCAGATCTCCGACAATCTGAAAAAGGAAGGCGCATATATCCCGGGCATCCGTCCGGGCAAGCCGACTGCGGATTTCCTCGACAGCACGATGACCAGAGTCACCTTCGCCGGCGCGATCTTCCTGACCGGTCTGGCGGTGTTCCCGATGCTTCTCACCAAATGGCTGAAGATCCCCTATGACATCGCGTCATTCTTCGGCGGAACCAGTCTGCTGATCATTGTCGGTGTCACCATCGACACTCTCAGCCAGCTGGAATCGCATCTGGTGATGCGGCATTATGAAGGATTTCTCCAAAGAGGCCGTCTGAAAGGCCGCCGCGGCTGATTCTTCCATCAACGCGAATTCCGACCCGTCTCGCTTCGGCAGACGGGTTTTTTGTTGCCGTAAGGGCCTTTCTCAGGCAAGTATCTGCCAGAAGGCCGATTCATGACTAGTGTGTGGGGTCAGCCGAAAAAACACTATTGCGGACGCACAGAAGGCTGAGGCAATCGGGAAACAGATCGCTAACGATGACCAGAGTCCGGCCGGAGAGCGGCCGGGGCATGTTTGACATCACACCGCTGGAAGTCCGCGGTCTATGAATCATTTTTTCTGATCCATCCGGAACAAATGAACTGCCCGTTTCCCGGAAATAATTTCTTCGGCTGTCACCTGCCATTTTCCGAGGGGATCATTCAATGCGGTCCGTAGAACAAATTCACCCGTTCCATTCTTCAAATACAGTATCTTTCCGTAATGCGCCTGATCCCGGCCATCCGGGGCCTGCACGCTGATTCTTACGGAATGCGGCATTGTTCCGACATTCAAAGAGAGCTTCAAGACATCTCCTGCGGAAACGGTCTGTCTGCCGTTCCACCGGGGAGGAGGAATCGGTCGGGGAAACGAAGCCAGGAAAAGCGGCATTCCACGAGTCATTTTCAGGACGGCCTGTTTTCCGCAGCCGAGGTATTGCTTGCCCAAGACATCGTATATGTATCCCTCCCGGCCCATAGGCACACACACCGTCATCTCGTTTTCACCGTTTGCCATCCGCTCGGAAAGGACGCCGGTATATGCCACAGCGCCATCGCGGAAACGGAACAGGGCTGTGGAGGAAAGCGGAGCATGGAAAACATCCCGGACACTGTCGAAAACGGGCATTTTGCAGTATCGGACCAGAAAATTGCGGAAATATTCCCTCACATCATTCTCCATGCCGATGCGCCGGAGTTCGAAATATTCATAGAAATCGAAATTGCAATAGAGTGCGGCACCCATCCCCCACGTGTTGAAAATAAATACAGGAGTCCCGGAATCGGAAGCACCGAGAATTTTTCCGGTTGTAACCGAAAGTCCCGGCTGGGTAAAGGATACCGGCAGTTTGAATGCGGCAAGCCAATCGCCCATAGGGCTCTCAATCATGACATTTTCCTTTTTATATCGAACACGGAAGGGGCGGCGGGAACGAATGCCGAACAGGTCGTCCAATGCCCCCTGCTGCCGGAAGCTGCCATGCCCGTTTCGAATGCCGGTATGGTAATCCGCAATGACGCATCCGCCATTCTTCACGAAGTCACGAATCGCTAAAACTTCCCGATCCGACAGGGATTCAGCAAACGGCAGGATCAGAATGCGGAAATCGTTCAGTTTTCCCGTCTCCAGCTGCCGGCGGTCAATCACGGTGAAATCCAGGTTCAGATCCTTCACCAGAGAAGCCCATGCTTTGAATGCGGGCGCATAATGTCCGACCGGCAGTCCACCGCTCCACATCTTTAGAAAAATCTCCGGCATATTTTTCATTTTCGAAGCAGGGGAAACACACCATTGCACCTGGTGGGCACCAAGATTATTGATATGGTGTCCGACAACGCCGGAAAGACTGGACGCATGGAAATTGACAGCTGAGTAATGGATCGCGATCTTCGGCTTTTCCGTCTGTGCATGCTTCAGGACCGTTGCAGGCCCCGCTTTGATCCGCCGAACTTCCCGCGCGGTTTCGCGGAAAGGACCGCCGGGTGAAAAATCATGCCGGAGAACGGAATTCTCATGGTCGGGGAACGTCGAGTGCCACCACCATATACTGTTCATTCCGGAAAAAAGAGCCAGCCACGGAACGGAACGCAGACCAAACGGGTAATCAATCCCGTTCATCCAGAATCCGGTCAGGGCATTTTCCGGAGCAAAGGAACGGAGACAGTATCCGTTGAAAAGCTTATTTGGAAGCATTTTAGAGTCAAAAGAGCGGGCATAGACGTTGGACATATCGAATTCCGAAACATATTGATACAGGTCGTATCCGTCATAGCTGGAGAATTGTTCACCGCCTTCCCAGCCGACTTTCACTTCCGGATCGATCTTCCGGATTTCATCACGAAGTTCCTTCTGCCGCTGAAGAAAAGTTTCCGCTATGAAACACCGGTAATCAATCCATGCTGCCGGATATTCAAATGAGAAAAATTCCGTCTCAGCCGCAAACCGGATTTCATTCCAGTCACCATAAGATTTTTTCCAGATACGGTTCAACTCCTTCAGAGAGCCATACTTCCGTTTCAGAAACACGTGAAATGCCTTCCAGAGTTTCGGATCATCCCAGAAGCGTCCGGTCTCCTTGAATGCAGACACATAATTTTCATCACCGAGCGAATGGGCAAGAACGCCGTAGCGTCTACCCAATTCCGCCGCTTGAATGACCTTTACCCGTTGGGTCTGAAAGTTCTTTTCATCAAACAGATTCGGGATCAGGGTCTTGTGAAACGCCGCCGTATATGGAACGCAAAAAAGCCCCACAAGCGCAGCCGACCGCAGGGTATTGACCTTCGGCGCCATGTTGGTAACTCCGTCAATGCCGTTTTTCCGAAGTTCCCGGAAGAAATCCTGATGCCGGACGGTGTCGCCGAGAGCGCCATTCCAGGACAGGAAATAGAAATCAGAATCCGTTCGGTTGACCGGGATAGTAAATTCCACCGCAGCGCTTTCCGGCGCCGCATTCTTTTTCCGATAGATCAAAACGGCGAAATTGAGGACACTGCAAGAGCCTTCCGGCAAAACCGCATCGATGATTTCCGGAGTTCCCGGAACGGTGTTTCGATAGAAAACCCGTCCGTAAATATCGCGCAGCAGCAGGGTGCTTTCTCCGGAATCCGATTTCCGTTTCCAATCCGCACGAAGCCGCATGGACATCCCCGGCTTCAAGACCGTATCGGAAAGGAATCGAAGGGCCCGGATGCCATGGGGAGTGTCATGAACAAATGCCTGTCCGCTTTTTCCATACAGTTTTCCCCCTTCGGAAAAGTGTTCCGTGAGACGGAAATAAAGGCCGGACGCAAGCGGACTCCCTTCTGCTACAAAGGTTCCGTCCTGTCGATAAAGCTTAGCCTTGGATAACACGATTTTCCGAGGTTTCCGCCATGCGCACCGCAGCAATTCCGCATAGCGTTCCATCCAGTAACGATGCCGCCCGCGTTCCGCCGACGGAATATGCGGAGCAAAATTTCCAAAGCGATAGTCCACATAGACCGGTTGAGTGATCACCTTTCCCCGGCCGAATCGCCAGCACTCGAAGCGAAACGGATCTTTCCCGGGAATTGCGTCGAACGGCAGTTTCAGTTTTTCCCTGCGGCCTTCTGCGGAAACGTTTTTTTGAAACTCGGGCGAAGCTCCGAAAATGGAAAGAACGGCTCCCTTCCGGACACGATCCAGGATTTTTTCCCGCACGGATTCCGGATATTTTTCCCATTGCGGACGGGCTCCGAGAATGATGATGCCGGAATCACGGTCCAGAGCATCCAGAAGGTCGGTTTCCACATTTTCCGAACTCCGATGAAAATCAAGCCAGTAGAATGTCCGCTGCTCAATCAGGGAACCTTTGGGATCAAGAATGGAACCGCCGATTGGAACAATCCGGACCTCGAAATCATGCTGTTTTGCCAATTCAAAGCTGTCCCGCTGAGCGGAATCAAAACCAATGGATAGAATTTGAATCTTTTCCCCGGCTGAGGACACCGCATCCGGCAGTTCCGCCATGCGGCAACCGAAAGGAAAGATCAAAGTGCAGACGAAAAGAAGAACGATGAAAGAAAACGGCTTCATCTTGAGACTCCTGTGTCTTATGGATTATTGAGCTTCCAGTTCATATCCGGATATTCTTCCCGGCGCGATACCGGGACGGAACACCCCGCTTCCGTTGATCAGGTTGAAGTAAAGATCACAAAAAGCAGCCCCGTCCAGAACATCCAGTTCGCAAGTCAGAACCTGTGACCGTTTGGCCGGATCGGTCATTTTTCTCACTTCTTTTTTCCGTCGGCTGAAAGTCCGGCCGTCACAGAACATTTCCAATTTCCGGCATCTGCGAAACATTTGACTTTCAGACGAATTTTCTTTACGGGATGCCCGGCGAAGACAATTTTCTGCATTGCG
>SUWI01000269.1 GCA_015061565.1 Lentisphaerota bacterium | reverse complement strand
CATGCAGCAGCAGGATGGGTCCGCCTTTTTCGCAATAGCGCCGCACCGCTTTTTCCGCGCCGGGTCCGGGCATGGGCTGGTTGCAGGTACCCGCGATCATATTCAGGATCAGCAGTTCGCAGGGCTCGACCCATTCTCCGCTTTCGAGCATGGACCAGTCGTCCTGATAAAAACAAATCCGTTTCCGGAGTTCGGGAGAGAATTTTCCCAGGAGATGTTTCCCCGGTTCCATCGCATAATGATTGTCGGCGAAAAAATAGATCATCGCAAGTTTCCTGTTTGTCGGTTGAAAGTTTGCTGTTTCCGGTAATATAGCATGATTTGTTTTTTTTGAAACGGCGCATCGGCAAAAAACGGCGATTCTTCTTTCTGCCGTTGTTTTTTTTCCACTTATCCAAAAACAACCACAGAAAGGGTCTGCATCATGACAGAGCCGGGACGATCTTACCGAAAGGTAGCGGAAGTGATAGTATTATGTCTGCATCATGACAGCTCCGGGACGATCTTACCGAAGCATGCCGGTTGATGGCCTTACCGGGAGGCTCCTTTGCGGAAGGCTGCGGGGGAGACTCCGAAAAGCCGTTTGAACCGGTTGGAAAAATAATAACGGTCGCACATGTGGCAGGCCCGGGCGATCTCATCGATCCCGAGGTCGGTGTTCAGCAGCATTTTCTTTCCCTGCCGGAGAAAGAATTCCTCCCGGTATTCGCGGGGCGAACAGCCCATTTCGCGCTTGAAGATCTGGAACAGCAGCGGGACGCTGATCCCGCATTTCGCGGCGATTTCCCCGATCCGGTAATTCTTTTCTCCGGTCAGCAGCCGGACCGCATGGCGGATCCGGTCATGGGACCGTTTGACGCCGGAGTGTCCGATTCCGACGAAACGCTGCAGCACCACTTCCACCAGCAGCAGCGCCAGCGCTTCCCACCCCGGCTGATGAACTCTTTCCAGTGCAACTGCTTCCCGGAGTTCCGCAAAGATCCGGTTCCAGGTGTCTTTTTCCGGAGTCCACATTCCCAGTCCCGGAATGACCTCGTCGAAGTCCATCTGTCCGATCATGTGTTCCCGGACCGGGTAATGGAACCACAGATATCGCCACAACCCGAAAGACCGGAAGGTGTAGCGGTATCCGGGTTTGTATACAAAAAGCGTTCCCGTGGGAGCCGCGACGACATCATCCCCTAAGGCAATATTTCCCGTCCCCTCTATGGGAAAGAAAAGTCCCCACGGACTGACCAGACGCCGGGTCCATGAACTGTCGATGCTGATATTTTCGGATCCTTCCAGTTCCGAAAAGAAATCGGTCTTTACGGTTTTTATAGGATCGCACATCTTTTTTGTAGAATCATTCATTGTCAAAATCCCCGTTTCGATGTATAATATATACATGAAAAAGAGAAAAATCAAGCAAAAAAGGCGAAAGAAGGAATTTTTATGAAAATCCACAATATGTGCACTGACAAATGGGTTCCTCCGGACATCGGGGAAACTGTTTTGCAGGGAGAGATCGGCGCTCTGGCGGACCGGATGTTTTTCCGGCGCGTCAATTCGCCGGAGGCCCGTCGGCAGGTTTATCAGGAGACGATCGACGCCTTCCGGAACAAGCTCGACGATGCGCAGAAGGTCATCGGCATCTGGCAGGGCGAATACTGGGGCAAATGGGTCGTCAGCGCCTGCCGGGTCGCCCGCTATCAGCACAATGAGGAACTCAAATCCTTTGTCCGCAGCGCCGCCTGGGAGCTGATTTCGCTCCGGGATGCGGACGGCTGCATCAGCACTTACCGCGATCCGGCCTTTTTCTCGGCGGCTCCGGCGGACGAGGTCGTGAAAGTCATCGGCACGGCCTGTGACTGGAACTGGAACATCTGGTGCCGTAAATATACGCTCTGGGGTTTGATCGAAGCCGCGGAACTGACCGGCGACAGCCATATCATGGAGGCGGCGGAAAAACTTCTCGACCAGCTGATCGACACGCTCGAAAAGAAGAAGATCGACATCCATCAAACCGGAACTTTCCAGGGCCTTGCCAGCTGCTCCATCCTGAAACCCGCAGTGATCCTTTATCGGGAGACGGGAAACGAAAAGTTCCGGAAATTCGCGGATGGTATTGTCCACGGCTGGGAACGGGAGGACGGCCAGTCGCCGAACCTGATCCGCAACAGTTTTTCCGGAAAACCGATCGACGAATGGTATCCGGAAATCGACAGCTGGACCAAGGTGTATGAGATGCTGTCCTGCTTCGACGGGCTGCTGGAATATTACCGCCTCACCGGTTATGAAAACGCCTTGAAGACAGCAGAGAATATGTATGACCTTCTGCTGAAATACGAGTCCAACCGGCCGGGATGCGTAGGATACAACGACCAGTTCCGCCGGGCAGGGATCTATCTGAACAGTCTGACCGAGCCCTGCGACGCCATCCACTGGATCCGGCTCTGCTTCGAACTTTTCAAACTTACCGGGAAGCCCTGTTACATGGACACGCTGGAACATACCTTCCTCAATGCGTTTCTCGCGGGGATCTTCAAGGACGGCAGCTGGGGAATGCGGGCGGTCCGCAGTTCCGGACATCACATGATTGCACCGGAACAGGCAAAAATGAAATTCAACCACTGCTGCGTCAACAACATGCCCCGCGGCCTCATCAACGGTGCGGAAAGCTGCGCCATGCTTTCCTCCCGGGGGATCGCGGTGAATATGTATATCCCGTTCACCATGGAAACGGTCTCTCCCGCAGGTGGAAAAGTCGGAATTACCGTTTCCGGGACATATCTGACAAACGGGAAAGTCCATGTCCGTGCCGAAAATGAAAAAGCGATGGTCCTGTCCCTGCGCATTCCGGCGTGGAGCAAGACTGCCCGCATCCGATATGACGGCAAGACTCTGGATGCGGCTTCCGGCTATGCGGATCTGGAACTCGCCGCCGGAACACATGAAATCGACCTGACGTTCCAGCTTCATCCGGCAGTAAATGTTTTCCCTTATCCCGGCGATCCGGAAAAACTTCCCGACTGGCACCGCAGACGGTATTTTGAGGGAAAAGGCTCCGAAAATCTGGAACTGTTGAAGGGATATTACGCCACGCTCAGTGCCGGACCGCTGCTCCTGGCGCGCAGCAAACTGATCGGCAGCCGCGAGGAAGAGATGTTTGCCCCGTCCCGGCTGGCTCAGGGAAAGTGGACCGTAACCCTGACTCCGGAGCCCATGCCGGGAACGTTTGCCGGATTCGAAGCGAAGTTCCTGTCTGCGGACGGCGATGAATTTTCAACCAGGGTTTGCGATTTTGCTTCTGCCGGAAATATCGGCAGTGAAGACCCGAAACTGTTCAACATGTTTTTTTAAGGAAAGGAATGATCCATGATGACTCCGAAAACCAAATCAACCGCCGTCACTTCCAACTCATATTTCATATCTCATATTTCATATTTGAAACGTAAAACGGCACACCGTTTTACGCTGATAGAGCTCCTCATCGTGATTGCGATCATCGCGATCCTGGCGGGGATGCTGCTGCCGGCGCTGAACAAAGCGAGGGAAACAGCACGTTCGATTTCCTGCACCAATAATCAAAAGCAGATCGGAACCGCGCTTTTTTCTTATGCCGATTACCAGAAAGACTGGATGCCGCTGATGGCGTGGCACGATACCCGTTACACAACATATGATTTTCCCGATGCCGCCACCAGTGCGTTTTTCTGGGTGAAAGTGGCTTCCGACAACATGGATGGGAAGTTTAAAAAATACATGGTCACTTCCGCCGGAAAACAGTTCATTTGCCCTTCCGGCCTGGATGACGTCTGGAGCGTGACTTACAATGGAAATGAGACCACAGTGAGCAACTACCGGTATGCCAATGCGTGTGGCTGGTTCTATGCCAGCGTTCCCGATAATTACGGTTTCACGAAGAAGGCAAATTATGGAGGCAGGAAACTGAGCCGGAACAGGACACCGTCCCGGACCGCAGTTCTGGAAGACGGAAAATGCAATGTGGAAAACAAAGGAGCGCTGGGTTTTGAGGTCAACAACTCTCTTTCAGGCAGCAATATGCCGCTTCCCTCCAATAAGGCGGGTGCTTCCAGTCGTCACAACGGATATACCAATCTGCTTTTTGCCGACGGTCACTGCGACCGCAAGAAACTGCTGATGATGACGCTGGATGAATACTCCAATACCTGCGGCTGGAAGGCGATCTGGAGTTATTGAGTCCTGCCGGGAAAAGCAAAAGCTGGAGATTAGCCATGGAGAAGAATTATTTTTTGCCCTTGATCGTACTGTTGTGTGCCTCTGCGGTGTCCGCACAGGATTTTGAAACTTTCAAACCAGCCAAAAGCGAGAAGGTCATCCTTTCCTGCGGATTTGAGACCCAGTATATTCCGGGAGCCGAGATCCGGACCGACTGTGCCGTTGTCCGGGAAGCGGGAGTCAACGGCAATTCCGGATTTGTGATCGAACGCAGGAATGTGCCTCTTGAAAACGGGATCTGGTCAACGTTTGATATTCCCGGCACGGTCCCCGGTGTCACTTACCGGGTGGAGGCTTCCGTCCGTCAGGAGGGGCTGGCCAAAGTGAAACCCAAACAAGGGTTTTTTGCCTGCATGAGTGTGGAAAGCCGTTGGAAAGATACGGGAAAAAATGCGCCGTGGGGGAAAGGGACCACTCACTTCATGACACTCGGACTTTCCCCGGAATATGAAAATATCCAGTTCCAGTTTACCGCCAGGGAAAATATGAACCATTTTCTTGTCCTCCGGCTGCAGTCCGGCTGGGCAGGCAAGATTTTCTATGACGACATCAGAGTCATAGAGGAAGGCGTAAAGAGCACGGTTCTTCTCACCTGGCCGGCCACGCACAGTTTTGAACCCGGCGACAGTCAATTTGTCCTTCACGGCGATCTGCTTCCCCACGGATGCCTGGTCCAGGCGAAGCTGGTCCGGAATGGCAAGGAGCTGAAAAGTCTTATTCTGAAGCCGGATGTCAAAGGGGATTTTACCGGAGACTGGGGAGAAATGGAACCGGGCGAGGCGGAAATGAAAGTCTTTGCCGCCGTTCCCGACACAAAGGTATTGGTCTGTTCTCAGATTTTCCCCGTCCGTTTTCTGAAGGACAAACGCTCTGCAGAAGCGGTGACGCTCGACCGGTATGGCAGACTGATTGTCAAAGGAAAACCTTTCCTGCCCATCGGTCTCTCCACGGCATTTCAGCCTCATGACGATGCGTGGTACAAACGGATTTCCGACGGCGGGTTCAATCTGGTGTCGAGCTTCGGAATGCTCCGGTCGACGCATCGCGATCCGGCCCGTTATTTCGACACGATCAAAGCCGGGCTGGACCTGATCCGGAAACACGGGCTCTATTCCGATATCACCACGGCAATCCTGCTGGATTATTACCGATACCGGATCAGGAAGATCGGTGATGCAGTTACGGTAAATGAAAAACTGGCGGCGATTGTGAATGCCATCGGAAAACATCCTGCCGTTCTGTATTATTACGATTCCGATGAAGTTCCTGAAGCGTTCATGGACCAGGTGCTTGCCATGCGGAACACTCTGAACCGGCTGGACCCGGACCACCCGGTGATGACCCTGACCAATGATCCGAAACTGCTGCCGAAATTCGCTCAGCTCGGAGACATTTTCTGTTATGACAGTTATCCTATAGTAAAGAAAAATAATCCCCGGGATTTGAAAAGCATCCCGGATTTCATGAAACAGGCCCGCCGGGCCGGGATTCCGACCTGGGGCTATGTTCAGGCATTCAACTGGGGTCATTATAAGGGCAAACTCACGCCGGAAAAGTTTGCCGGATTTGCGGACCCGTCCGCGGAGGAGATCCGTTCCATGATTTTTCTGTATGCCATTGAGGGAGCGCGGGGATTCCTGTTCTTCTCGGACCCCATGTCCGAAAAGATCCGCAAACAGTCCGTTCAGTACAATGTCCCGTCTCATCCGGAACGGATGTGGCAAAACCTCCTTCCAGCCGTCCGGGATCTGAAAAGTGTGGAAAGTTTCATACTCGGGAAGCAGGGGCCGGTCAAACTGCAACTTACGGAAAAGATGGGAAAATGCGCCGCCGCTATGTTTGAAAACGACCGCGGCAAGAAGGCCGTGCTTATTGTGGCCGTCAGCGGGCAAGAAGCGGAATGCGAGTTCACTGTTCCCGGTGAACCTTCCCTGAAATCCAGGTTTGGTAAAACGGAAAATCTGGGCGGCGGACGCTACAGATTCAATGGAACTGGAGCATCGTCCGACATACTGGAAAATCAAGTGACGGAGATGTAAAAGAAAATGAATCAAACGACCGCATTCCAACAAGTATCGGAGTTTATCCTCTCAACTTTTCAGGACACTCTCAAA
>SUWI01000268.1 GCA_015061565.1 Lentisphaerota bacterium | reverse complement strand
TTTTTTATTGATTAGTATACATCCTAATCAGAAAAAGTCAAGTGCCAATTCAAAAAGAAATAATTTTTTTTCGATTTTTTTCTACGCCTCAGATTTTGTGCGAACTAATATGATTCTTCAATGCTGATGAAAACAGTCATGGAAAAAATCGGATTCCAGACCGTCGGGACATTCCGGTGAAAATTCCGATATCGGCTTGAAAGTTGGGCATTCGGTGTTATAGTAACGCAGATTTTTTCGCGCGGTTGGCGAAATTGGCAAACGCTCTGGATTTAGGTTCCAGCGCCGCAAGGCTTGCGGGTTCAAGTCCCGCACCGCGCACCAGTTTTAGCCTCAAAAATGCGCAAAATTGCCCCGTTTTGCCCCACTTTGACTGGAAAAATGTGCTTTTGCATGTTAAATTGTGGCGTTACCTGTTTTTCTCAAACAGAGGTTTCCAATGACAAGAGAAAAGAAGGTCACACCGATGAAACTTGCTCTGGGTTCCATCAGAAGAAGAGGCAAAAACGGATGCTTCGCCTATCGCTGCCAGGTCAACGGCAGAAGAACAGAAATCTCCCTCCAAACCAAAGACTACCACGAGGCTTTGAAGAAAGTCGCCGATCTGGTCCCGATCGCTCAGGCACGGACCGCTGAGGTCGTGGCGGCTCATGTCAACGAAGCCCGAGGTTTCGCCAAACAAGCGACAGATCTGGCGTTGGTCGATTCCTGGGACGTTTATTCACACCATCCGGACCGTGCAATTCCGCACACGGTGCATGAACAGCTCAGTTACAAGGCCAGTTACTTGGAATTTGTCAATTTCGCAACGCGGCCGGCAACCGGAGACGAGCGGAAGAAACGTATTCCGCATACGATTATTTCTCTGATGAAAGAGATTACTCCGATGGTTGCAGCGGAATTTGCCGACTATCTCAGGAGACAACCGATTTCGGTTCATACTCACAACCGCAAATTGAAACGGATTCGGAAAGTGATTTCCGTTCTCAAGGAATATCTCGGGAGTGAAAATCCGTTCTATGCCAAGTCCCTGTTCCGCAACAATCGTGAGGAACAGGATACGGTTGTCCGTCGTCAGGCATTCACCAAAGAAGAGGAAAATCGTCTGCTGGAAGAATTGCGCTCTCCTGAGCGTAAATTGATGAACAAAGAGGAAATCCGGGTCATCTACACCATCGGAATGTATACGGGACAACGACTGAAGGATTGTGTTCTGTTGCAATGGCAGAATGTCGATCTGCCGCATCGCAGGATCTATGTCAAACAGTTCAAAACCGGCAAGGAAGTTTCGATCCCGCTGGCACCTCAACTTTACGATGCCTTGATTGAAGCGCAGAACTGGAAATGCAATCAATATGTCTGTCCGAGATGTGCTGCCCGTTACAACAGAACGGACGAAAACGGCAAAAACGTCGGCAACAATCTGATAGACCTTGATGTTTTGCGAGTCATTCGCTGGATCGGTCTGGAGCCTTCGGTTTCCGTTCCGGGTCGTAAGAAGAAAATGACGGTTTACGGTTTTCATTCTCTGCGGCACAGTTTCGCCAGTTTCTGCGCTGAAGCGGGTGTACCGAAAGCGGTCTTGCTGTCGATCCTGGGAACAGAATCTGAAATTGCGGACAAATATTACACACACGTCGGCAATGAAGCGCAGGAAAAAGCGATCGCAGCAATCAGCGGGACGACATTTGAAAATCCAGACAAAGCAAAGATTCAGAAAGCACTTGATTTCATCGGTCAAAAACCACTGCCGCTACCGGATGAACTTGTCCAAATCCGGGAAATCCTTCTGGGTGCATGATCGGCAGAAAGTTACCCCCAATGAATGGATTTGATTCAATTCATCGGGGGAGCTTTTTGATCACATATCCAGCACAAAGGTTTTCAGTTCGCCGTAGTGCTGCTGTTTATTGCAAAACTTCCCAGAGACCATTGCGTTTCCCGTTCTTTCGGGTAAGCAGCTTCTTTTCCTGTAACGTTTTGGTCAGAGTCTTGACCGTCCGTTCCGATTTCCCGATTTTCTCGGCAATCATTTTCTGGGTCGCATGCGGATTCTCTTTCAGAAAATCTAGCACGGCGGATTCCTCCAAAGTGCAATTTTTGCACTTTGGAGTTGCACTTTGAGACAAATCCTCGGGTTTCCACAGTATGTGGCAGAAGCGGTTTTTAAGTTCATTTTTTCCATGGAAAAGCAGATTTTCAAAGAATCTTTCCAAAAATACGGTAGTCGAGGAAATCTGCTGAGCGTAGTTGTTGTAATTGGCCCGCACAAGTGCATTGCGGAAATACCAAGAGTGACGCTTGAACGGCTCGTTGTCGATCGAAAATCCGAATTTGCGCAGATAGAAGATGGTAAAGACTGCGGTCGTTCTGGTGTTTCCCTCCATGAACGGGTGTATCTGCCACAAACCAGAGATGAATTTGCAGATGTGCTTTACCGATTCCTTTTGCGTTAATCCGCGATAAGAATACTGCCGTTCCTGCGCGAAATCATACTCCAAGGTCTCTTTCAGCAGTTCGGCAGGTGCATAAATGACGCTTTCGCCATCCAGAACCCACTCTTTCTTGGAGATGTTCACGCGGCGGTATTTCCCAGCGTGGGGAAAAACGCCATCGAACAGCCGTTTATGCAAACGCGAATACTCCTCGGGGATAAACGCGAAAGCATCCTCCGATAAAACTGCAGCGATACGGGTTGCCACTATATCTGCCTCGGCAGTCCTCGTCGCGGCGAGTTTACGACCTTCTTCGGTCCGATAGTAATCAGCAATGCGTTTTTGTGCTGAGGCAAGATCGAGTTTCCCTTCGATGTGCTGCTTTGCTGTATCGAGCAAATAGGGGGAAGTCTTCAATCTGTCGACATCCTGCAGTCCGATGGCGATGCTCCAAGCTTCGGCACGTTCTCTCCGCTCCGGCCCGCCCTGCTGCAGATACTGTTCAAACTCGCTGTGCTGATTGTTTTTATCCTCAGGCATGTTTCACCTTTCTGATTTGAATGTCAAATACCGGAATCCAGCTGATTTTTCTCCACGTCGAAGCTGTCGGAGATCCGGTTCAGCCGCTCCTCCAACGCGTGCGTGATCACGCTTTCATAAATCCCATGTATCAGCTTGAAATCCGCCATCGCGTTTATTCATCCATGTTTTTTTCGATCTGTCTCTAAATATTCCTTGCTATGCTTTTTATTGCGATGAAGTTTTATGCCGCAACCACAGCACCCTGGACAGTATTGATGATTTCAATTACAACGGAAAGCTTATCTCCGAAGAGATCGGCGACATTATAGTCCGCAAACGGGTCACGGAACAGATCCTCTTTGGAAATGTTGCCGTTGACTCGCACATATTCAATAATGGCTTTTACAAACTCCTGCTGCTGCGAATTCAGCACATTGCCATTGAGGAACTCGCCGAATTTCTGGTTCACCGCATCCTGATCAAGACCGATCAGGCTCCTGATAAACACTGCGAGCGTCTTGTTTTCTGCCTCAGCGACATATTCATCTCGCGTACCAAGCTGATGCCACAGGATGTCTTCCAAGTCCTTCAGGTCTTCTGCGTTAATTTTTTCCAGTTTATGGATTTTCTGGATCGCCGGGTTGTCGGAATTTTCGGCAAGATAATCCATCACTTTCTGACGATAGGTTCGAATATCGACCAATTCGTCTTTAATATCTTTCCCGTCTTCAACTTCGTCATCAATATGAAGAGTGATTTTTTTATTCCCGTCTCCGGTGACGAACTGCATCAATTCCCGGACATCTTCCCGGAGCGATTCCAATTTCTCTACAGTCGGCTCGAGCCAGAATTGTTCACTGACCAGCATTTTCAGCTGATCTGCTTTGGCCATGATTTGCGGAACCGATGCCTTGTCAAGCAGATAATTCGCTATTTTCCGCACCACTTCCACGGATTTCCTGGCCTTTGCGGTTTTCCCAGTCAGAAGCAAAGAAATTTCAATTTCCAGCATTCGGGCGTCAAACAGCTTGACATTCTCCTTCTCTCCGGAATCGGCATCCAGAAGATAGGTAAGGTGCACTTCTATTTCTTTTTTGTTGAATTCAGAAAGATTTGACCAAATATCCCGATCGTAATATTTATCCACATACGCCATTTCCTGCCGGACCTGCAGACGGCAGCTGTTGGCCCGGATTTTTACTATTTCTCCGTGAAGCTGCTCCATCAGTTTTTCATGGTAACAACGGTTGAATTCGATTTTCTGATGCTCGATTTTCTGCAGCTCGACCAGAATCGCCAGCCGGATATTGAAGAGTCGCTGTGTGAGGGAAAGACTCCCGGCCGGATCGAACGTTTCAGGATGTTCGCTGAAATATTCGAAGTTGCCGCAATAATCGAAAATCAGGAAATGCTCCTTGTCCTTTCCCGGACCGAACAAACCGGGGCAAAGGCGGGTGCCGCGGCCGATCATCTGCACGAACTTGATTTTCGATTTGACCGGCTTGAAAAATACCAGATTCAGGACCGATGGCACATCGATCCCGGTATCCAGCATATCGACGCTTACGGCGATCTGGAAATTCGGATCTTCTTCAAATTTCAAAATGAGGTCATTGGCATATTTGACCGTATTGTCGACCAACTGGCAGTAATTCGCCCCATACGACGGATACAATTTCTTGAAGCGCTCTACGATCAGCTCGGCATGTTTATGGTTATAGGCAAATATGATGGTTTTGCCGAGTTTGTCGCCGCTCTCGATTTTCAATCCCGATTTCATCAGGTCCTGCAGCACCCGGTCGCAGGTGGTCTCGTTGTAAACCTTTCGGAATATTTTTGCGCTTTCGACGTCATAACCCATGTCCGGAGGTTCTTCCGCAAAAGCCTCTTCGATATGCTTCTTTTCTTCCGGGGACAGTTCATCGTATTTTATGCCGCGATCCAGAATTTTAGTCGTTCGGTTGACGACCCGGTAGGGCACAAGATAATGTTCCGTGACAGCTTCCTTCAATGAATATTCGAAATTCGGTTCGCCGCTTTCGCATTGGAAGATCCGGTAGGTATTGGCATCGACCTCGCTTTTCGGCGTCGCGGTAAGTCCGATCAGCAGACTGTCGAAATAATCGAAGATCGATCCGTATTTATTGAAAATGGAACGGTGCGCTTCATCCACTATGATCAGATCGAATCGGCCCGACGAAAACTGCTTTTCTTCCCCGTCCACATAATTGATCATAGTCTGATAGGTGGAAAACATGATCCGCGCGTTCAGGTCTTTATTCAGTTTGCTGTCGGAAAGAACGCAGAAACTCTGGTCCGGAAGCAGTTTGGCAAAATTCTTGTGGGCCTGCCCCACCAGCGATGTACGGTCGGCCAGAAAAAGGACATTCTTCACCCACTGGTTGCGGGTCAGCACATCCACCAGGGAAATCGCTACTCGGGTCTTGCCCGTTCCCGTCGCCATGACCAGCAGCCCGCGCCGGAATTTCAGGTTCAGCCGCTCGCACATATTCGTGATCGCCATTTTCTGATACGGCCGGTTGGTGATATCCTCACGGATGCGCAGATCCGTGATGTCTTTGCGCGCCCGCCGCTGGATCAGTAGTTCAAGTTCTGTCAGCGTATGGAAGGCGTAAAGCTGCCGGTCGGGATACAGCCCGTCGACACATTTGATCTCATAACCGTTGGTATAATACAATACAGGGCGATAGCCGTATTGTTTTTCCATGCAGTCACCGTAAAGCATCACCTGATGACGCCCCACTTCCGGGGAGACGCTGGTTTTCTTCGCCTCCACGATCGCCAGCGGTTTGCCGTCCTTGCCGAAAAGGACATAGTCGCAGAACCCGATCCCCTCGGCATTCGGCATCCCCTCGACCCGGATTTCGATACCCGCTTTGCCAGGCATGATCTGATTTTCGGATTTCAGGACCTCCCACCCTGCCTCCTGCAAATATAAATCAATGTAAAGACGCCGGGTCGCGGCTTCACTCATATAGGGGAGTTTTTCATATGCGGCATTATGTTCTTCCGGATACAGCTTGTTCCGGATGAACCCCAGAAAGAAAGCCGTATTGCTGCGGGCAAGTTCAGCCTCGGTCTTTTTAATATGGCTGCCGTGTCTCGCATTGTTGCCGAGGATCCGGACATACTGCAGGGAATTCATCACCTCGGTATTGTCCACATAGCCCGTCACCACCGGCGAATCCAGCAGTTCCAGCATGGACGCGGTTTCCGAAAAAGGAATCTTGCTGACTTCAAAAATCAATTTCACCGCATCCAGCACGCAATTCCGGCACGCTGACGCGATTGCAGCGGAATCTTTGACTGAAGCGGCATCCTCAAATGATTTCTGTATCGTCTCGAATTTGCTCATCCTTTACAACTCCTTCCGTTAATATACAGTTCCCAGTGCATTTTTCAAGCAAAAAACGTTCCCTTTCGCAGACAACTTTTGATTTGTCGAGCTGTTTCTTAAAA
>SUWI01000267.1 GCA_015061565.1 Lentisphaerota bacterium | reverse complement strand
TTGATTTTCAGCGCTTTTTTCAGGTCCGGCAGCACATGCTTGTACATCCGGTAGAATCCCAGGTCGTTCGGATGGCAGCCGTCGACCGTGCAGGCATCATGCATCTTCCGGCCGAACAGCGTTTCGCCGTCAATGAAATACACATTCCGGTCCCCGCGGTCCACCGCGTGTCGGTAAGTTGTCCGGATGATTTCCCGGCGGCGGAGAACGGCATCGTCCGCCGTCCGGAAATCCCGCATCCGGAAATCACAGCAGGACATCATGATGATCGGCAGGTCAGGATGCGCGTCCCGCACAATGCGGAAAAACGGCTCATGCGTTTTCTGCAGATGCTCCGGATTGGGCGCATTGTGGTCATAATCATATACGAAAGCCGCCAGGTCAAGGCTGGCGATCGCCCGGGCCACCGCTAGCTCGCCTCTGCCGCTGCCCGAAAATCCCAGATTGATCTGTTCGGCATCGACTTTCCGGCAGAGCATGGAGGAATAGGCATTCCCCGGACGCGAGGCGCAGCCGCCCTGCGTGATCGAGGATCCGTAGAACAGCACCGGTTTTTCGATTTTATGCGGCAGCGGCGGCAGGATCATGCTGCCTTCCTTCAGTCCGATCTCCACTTTCGCGACCCCGCCATACAACGGGAAGTTGATGATCCATTCGCACAGCTTTCCGTCCGGATTATGTCCGCATTTGGCCAGGATATTCTTCTGTCCCGGACTCGGCTGCACCGTGAAATTGTAAAGCAGTTTGCCGTCCGGCGCTTTCCGGTAGGAATCGAATCCGGCGCTGCCCGCCCGCGGCATGTGGTTCATGTCCGTGCTGTAAGCCAGCTCCGCCCGGATCATCAGTTCCGGAGAATCGGAACGGAAACGCACACAGGCCCCCGAGGTATGGTGCGACAAGCCCAATGCTCCTGTGTTCACTTCTTTTTCGGTGAAACTTTTCGGCAGGCGGTAATATTCCTGCTGATTCTCCTGAAACCAGGCCAGCCCTTCGATTTTGAACGGCTCCAGCTTGACATCGCGGAAAAGAAATCCGTTTTCATCCACTGGTTCAGGTGAAAAATTCTTATCGATCCGGGTGATATCCATTCCTGCCTTCTCCTCTTTCTTCAGGTCCATGAAATGCAATATAACCGCTCATGAAAAAAAAACAAGTTCTTTCAGCAGAATATTGTTTCTTTTTGAATCCGAAAAATTTTTTTCCTGCTTGAAAATAGTCTCTCTGCAGTTATATTAAAACCGAAAAACAACTTTATGAAAGGGATCATATCATGAATACCACCAGTTCCAATCTTGAAAAAAATCTGCGCGTCCTCACCGACCGGATCGGCGTCCGGCTGGCAGGCTCGCCGCAGGAATATCAGGCGGCTGAATTTATCGCCGAAACCTTCCGTCAGTATTCGTCCTGCGTGACGATCGAAAAGTTTCCGGTTCGGGAACGCTGCGTGACCTCGGAACAGCTGCAGGTTCAGATCGATGGGAAATGGCAGGATTTTCCCTGCTCGCTTTTCAGTTCCGCGCCGTCCACCGACGGCCGCCGGATCGAAGCGGAAATGGTCTTTTTCGATACCGCCACCGGCTATCAGCGGTCCGACCTGTCCTTCCTCACCGGAAAAGCGGTGGTTCATCTCGGCTGTCATGTCGAAAACGAGGACAGTTACCGCCGTCTGATGGAGGCAAAGCCGGCTTTCATCCTCTTCGTGGATACCCGTTTCACCGGGACCGTCCAGCTGGCCGACGGCCTGTTTCCCGCATATGTCAAAAAATACGGTGCGGTCCCCAGTCTGAATGTCGCATACATGGATGTCTGGAAATGGCTTCGGGGAAAAGCTGCCCGCGCCGGGATCACGGTCAGCGGCGGCATCCGGGAAAGTGAAACCACGGTCGTGGTCTGCGATCTGCCCGGAACCGAACCGGATAGCGGCTTCCTTTGCGCCGCCGGACATCATGATACGCAGGCAGGAACGGTCGGCGCGGATGACAACGCCATCGGCAGCGTCAGCTCGATCGAGCTGGCCCGTCTGCTCTCCGCCCGTCCGCACCGGCGCACGGTCCGCCTGTTCAGTTTCGGGGCGGAAGAACAGCTCTCGGTCGGCAGTGCCTCGTACATCCGCCGGCACCGTGAAGAGGTCACCCGGAACGGGATTTTCATGTGCAATTTCGACACCATGGGGTCGGCGCTCGGCTGGGCCGAATTCACGGTCAATGCCAATGACGCGCTGCGCGGCCTCATCGCGGATACCTTCCATAAACACGATATTTACTATGTGGAACATACCGCCCCCTGCCCCTATACCGATCAGTTCCCCTTTGCCGCCTGCGGCGTTCCCGGACTCTGGCTCTACCGCAAAAACTGTTTTGCCGGCAATTACTATCACCACCGGGTCGACAATACCCCGGACATCATCGGATTCGAGGAGGCGGCGAAACTTGTCCATGCCGCTGCCGATCTGCTGACGGATCTCGCCGACCGGGAAAATATCGATCCCTTCCGCGGCATTCCGGCACCGCTCCAGGGCCGGATCGATGCCCAATTCAATGCGGTTTACGGCGGATTCTGAGCAGCTGTCATGAAGAACTTCCCTTCCATCTCCGTGCCCGATATCCCCGAGGACGAGCTTCGGGAGGAATTTCTCTGTACGGCCGCAGGCCCCGGCGGACAGCATGTCAACCGCACCGCCAATACCGTCCGGCTGTTCTTCGATCCCGCCGTTTCTTCGCTGCTTACACCCGGAGCGCAAAACCGACTGAAAAAAGCGGCCGGCACGGATGAAAACGGCCTGATCGTGATCACCTGCAGGGAGACCCGCAGTCTCGCCCGCAACCGGGAACGCGCCCGGGAGATCCTGGCGGAGATGATCAGCCGGGCGCTGGTCGAACCCCGGAAACGGAAGAAGACCAGACCGACCCGCGCGTCCAAGGAAAAACGGCTTCAGGACAAATCCCGCCGCAGCCAGATCAAGGCGGGACGCTCCGGCAAATATGAATGAACAGTCCAACCAGAAAACGGAAAACTGAAAATGGAAAATATACTGATTTGCGGATACGGTGTCAGCGGGCGGGCCGCGGCCAGACTCGCCGCCGCCATGGGCAGAAAAGTCATTATTGCCGATGAACATTCTTCCCTGGAAATGCGGGCGGCCGCCCAGGCGCTCCGCCGGGAAAATCCCGACGTGGAATTCATCTCCAACTGGAAGCCGGGACATCCGCTGCCGCCCTGTGACTGCGTGGTCATCAGTCCCGGCATCCGGCAGGAAAGTCCCCTGCACAAGGCGGCCCGGGCCGCTCTCCGCCCCGGCGGCAGATGGCTCAGCGAACTCGAATTCGCACTGGACAAAGTGCATTGTCCGTTTGTTTCCATCACCGGCACCAACGGCAAGACCACCACTACGGAACTGACCACCGCCCTGCTCCGCGCCTCCGGGATCAATGCTGCCTCATCCGGCAATATCGGCACCGCGCTGAGCGAATGTGCGCTGGAAGCGGAAAAACAGAAAACCGGTTATCTGGTCATCGAGACCAGTTCTTTCCAGCTGGAAAATATCGAGGAGTTTCCCGCCTGTCCCGCGGCGGTCCTCAACCTCGCCAGCGATCATATCGACCGGCACGGTTCCCTGGAAGCCTACGCCCGGGCCAAGTTCAAGGTCCTGGCCGCGAAACTGTCCCCGGAACAGCGGATCATCAATTCAAATCTGCGTCCCTGGCTGAAGAAATTCCTGCCCGATACCGGGGTCACGACTTTTTCCGCCGAAGACAAAGATGCCGATTTCACGCTCACTGGTCAGGTCGTCACTTTTCGCGGACGGCCGGTCTATGATCTGACGAAGGGACAGCTTCATGGCCGGCATAATGCGGAAAACATCATGGCGGCACTCGCCCTGCTCCGCGCGGTCAGGGGCGACGAAGCGATGTTTGCTCCGGCGATCGCCGAAACGCTGGCGGCGTTCAAGTCCGGCCCCCACCGCATGGAAGTCTTTGCCCGCCGGAACGGCATCACCTATGTCAACGATTCCAAAGCGACCAATCCGCATGCGGTCAATGCCGCGGTCCGGCAGTTCGCCGACGGGCGCAATCTGCTGCTGATCCTCGGCGGGCTAGACAAAGGAATGGATTTTTCCGAACTGGAAGTGTCTTTCCCCCATATCAAGCAGGCGTTTCTGACCGGCAGCTGCCGCGAGGCGCTCCTCAATCAGCTTGCCGGCAAAGTCAAATGCAAACTTTCCGGCGATTTCCGTTCGGCCGTGCGGGATGCCGTGGCGGCGGCCGAGCCCGGCGATGTGGTGATGCTTTCCCCCGCCACCGCCAGTATGGACATGTTCAAGAACTACGCCGAGCGCGGCGACATGTTCAAACTGCTCGTGCTGGAAACCCTCCGCCAAGTCAAAGGATCGAATTGATATAAAATGAAGATAGCCTGGTTCAAAAAAGTCATCACGCCGGAACTCGGCACCCTCATCGCCGGATATACCGCCGGCGATGTTTCCGTGGCAAAACTCGACGACCTCATGGTCACCGGTCTCTGCCTTGACGACGGCCGCAGCAAATCATTGCTCGTCAGCCTCGACCTGCTCGCGCTCGACGGCTGGTATATCCGCTCTCTGCGGGAAAAATGCGCCCGACGAGGAACCGTATCCCGACCGTCTGGACCGTCCGCTGGTGGACTTGCCGCCAAACAACTGATTGCCGGATGGGAAAAATGGTTCAGAGAACCCAAAAAAAACTATGGGGGAAGACATGTCTGATAGGAAGGATTATCAAACTGAAGCGCGAAAATTTTTGGAAGAAGCCAGAGAATTCCGGCTGGGTTTTCTGCGCAGCGAAGCACGCAATCCCCTGACCATGAATCTGGATCGGGATTTTGCCACAAGCAGCCGACAGGGCGTTCATACCCTCCTTTCCTGCGATACGGCCCTGCTGCCGCTGATTCGCAGGATAGCCGCGTCGAGCGATTTTTACCGTTTGGCGGAATCCGTCAAAAAATGTTTTGCCCGTGGCGGACGGGTCATTTTTTCCGGCTGCGGCGCGACCGGTCGGCTTGCCATATTGCTGGAAAAAGCCTGGCGGGAGGAATTCCCCGGTGCTGAACAGGTCCTTTCCCTGCAGACCGGAGGGGATTTTGCGCTGGTCCGCTCGGTAGAAAATTTCGAAGATTACGAGATGGTCGGGGCGCTTCAGCTTCGCGAGCTGGACGCGACACCTGCGGATCTGCTGATCGGGATCACCGCCACGGGGGAAACCTGTTCGATCTTCGGCAGTGCGCTGGAAGCCGTCCGGATCGGCATGGAAGTCTTCATGCTTATCTGTGTTGATCCGGCAGAGCCCGCTGCCCGGCTGGAACGCTGCCGGAAACTTTATTCTTCGCCATCCGTCCATGTTCTCTCCATGCAGGTCGGGCCCATGGCGCTGACCGGTTCCACCCGTATGCAGTCCAGCACGGTCGAACTGCTGTTTGCGTCCGCTGCCTTGGAACAGGCGGTCTTCGGCGAGACCCGGATATTTTCAGCTTATGAAGAGATGCTGAACGCGCTGGTTTCTCCGGCGGCGACCGCCGCCCTTGCCGACTCAGTCGATTTTGAAAGCGATATTTTCCGACAGGGCGGACTGGTCGATTACCAGGCGGAGGATCTGCTGATCGATCTGCTCAGCGATACCACGGAACGCTCCCCCACCTTTATGATCCCGCCTTACCATTGCTGGGACGCCCCGGCACCGGAACCGTGGGCAATGGTGCGTCATACCGGTGTTGCGACTCCGGATGGCTGGCGGATTTGTCTGGGCCGCAATCCCCGCTGCATCAGCTGGACTCCTGAAACTTACCGTTCCGCCGGGCTGGAAGACCTTCTGGCCAAAGGTCTGCCCCGGATCTCCGAGAGCGAACTGATGAAGATCAGGATCGGCAATGAAGAGATACCCTCCCGGAAAGATGCCTTCAGGGGACGGATCGTTTCCGAACCGTCCGGGGTGACTCTCGCGTCCGGGATCCGCATCCCGGTCCCCGCCGCCCCGGTCAGGTTACGAATGATCGAACATCTGCGGATGAAACTCATCATGAATACGCTTTCCACCGGAACCATGGCGAAACTTGGCCGGATCTGTTCCAATTACATGATTTATCTGGATATTTCCAACAAGAAACTGGTGGACCGCGCCTGCCGGATCATTTCCGAACTGTGCGGGCTTTCTTACGAAGAAGCCTGTTTCGAACTGTTCCGCACCCGGATGGACCTGCCGCCGGGAACCAGTCCGGTAGCTCTCACGCTGCAGCGTCTGCAGGGAGTCCGGACAAAGGTCCGGCCAATTTTCTGATTTTCACCGGTGAGCCAATTTCAAAACGTTTTGGCTCTTCTTGTTAAAAAGTTGTTTTTTTCAGCGTCAAACCAATTTTGACGCATCGACTGTGATTTTTTCTTGAAAAAGTCACGAAAAATCATGTTTCATGGCA
>SUWI01000266.1 GCA_015061565.1 Lentisphaerota bacterium | reverse complement strand
AAAATGATGAAATTTGCATATTCCGCCCACATCCTCTGGAACATTCTGGTGTTCGCCTTGACGCCGCTGATCCTGGCCTGTTTCAGCAAGATCGATGCCGACACCCGGAAACTGGCATGGTACCTGATCCTGATCCACAACGGCATCGGGATCATCATGTGGCCGAGCTCCTTTGTTTTTCCGAATATTCTGCGCTCGATGAACGATGTCCGGTTCACCATGTGCGTTTCGGTCGGCTCCATGCTGGTGATCAGAGTCGGGTTCAGTTATCTGATCGCCGGCTGGGTCCACAGCGGCGTCATGGCGGTCTGGATCGCCATGATTTTTGACTGGATCGTCCGGATCACCGGATTTTACTGGCGCTATTGGTCCGGTGCGTGGATCCCTCTGGCCCTTGCCAAAAAGGGCGGGAAGAATCATAAAATTTCAACGGCATCCTGATGAAATTCCGCGGTTTCCCCGGAATTTTGACATCAAATTCGTGATTTGAATTTGATATTGCCTGATTTCGCAGATATATTAAATGGAAAAGTGAACGATAAGAGGGTTTATGAAAAATCTGCTGCGTAAAATTTCGGACCGGAGCGCCAGAGTCGGATTGATCGGCCTGGGCTATGTCGGTTTGCCCCTGGCGGTCGAGTTCGGCAAACATTTCGATACGGTCGGGTTCGATGTCAAACAGTCCCGGCTCGATTCCCTGCGCCGCGGCGAGGATCCCACGCTGGAAACTTCCCCCGCCGAACTGGCATCCGCGGTGAAGCTCAAATATTCTTCCGATCCGGAAGATCTGCGCGGCCGCGACATTTTCATCGTCACGGTCCCGACTCCCGTGGACCGGTACAAACATCCCGACCTGACTCCGCTTTACCGCGCCTGCGAGACCATCGGCAAGGTCATGAAGCCCGGCGCCCTGGTGATCTACGAAAGCACCGTTTATCCCGGCTGCACCGAGGAGGAATGCGTGCCCGTGCTGGAGCGCATCAGCGGACTGAAATTCAACCGCGATTTCTTCTGCGGCTACAGTCCCGAACGGATCAATCCCGGCGACCGCGAACACACGCTGACCAAGATCCTGAAGATTACTTCCGGTTCCACGCCCGAGGCGGCCGACGCCGTGGATGCCCTGTATAACTCCATCCTAACGCTGGGCACCTTCAAAGCGAGTTCGCTCAAAGTGGCGGAAGCAGCCAAGGTGATCGAAAATTCCCAGCGCGACCTGAATATCGCCTTCGTCAACGAGCTGGCCAAGATTTTCCATCTGATCGGCATCGACACGCAGGAAGTCCTGGCCGCGGCGGGGACCAAATGGAATTTCCTGCCGTTCAAGCCCGGCCTGGTCGGCGGCCATTGCATCGGCGTCGATCCCTATTATCTGACCCACAAGGCGCAGGCGCTGGGTTATTTGCCGGAAGTGATCCTGGCCGGACGCCGCATCAACGACGGCATGGGCAAATACGTCGCTTCCGAGATCGTGAAACTGATGATCCGGAAGGAATGCCGGATCCTCGGGTCCCGCGTGCTGCAGCTCGGTGTCACCTTCAAGGAAAACTGTCCGGACATCCGCAATTCCCGCGCGGTCGATGTCGCCTCCGGTCTGCAGGAATTCGGCTGCCGGGTCGATATCTGCGATCCCTGGGCCGATCCGGAGGAGGTCAAAAAAGAATACGGGTTCACTTCGGTCCGGGAGATCCCGGCCGGCACCGCATACGATGCGGTCGTGCTGGCAGTTGCCCACCGTCAGTTCCGCGAACTCGATCTGGCCTCGATCAAAAAGCCGCACACGGTGATTTACGACATCAAAGGCATCCTGCCCCGCGAACTCGCCGACGGACGGCTGTGACGGAACGCGAGCGCAGACTTCTCCAAAAATCCGCCCGCTGCCGGATGTCTCCGGTTTCAGCGATGCAGAAGATAGCCCGCGGATTTAAGTTTTTCCTGCAGCAGCCCGATGGGCACTTCGTCCGGCAGGATCTGTTTTTTGACCGCGATCAAGGCGGCGAACCCGGCGGCCTGTCCAGCAATTGATCAGCCCGACGGAATCTTCGAACCGGTAATGATACTGTTCCGGCGTCAGGACGGTTTTGCCCCGGATGAAGAACGTGGTCCGGAAATCGGCCTGGACCGGCAGCAGGAGCGGAAAGAGCGTATTGCGGTCATGGCTGCCGTCATTCTGCATTTTCCCATAGCACTGCAGGAGCATACGACGGGTTTGTTTCAGAAACTGCTGACCTGTTTTCCGGAGATCCCGCGGAATTCTTCGGGATCTTCGACCGGTTCATTATAGACGACCCTGGCGATGGGATCGGCCAGATTGTGCCCATCTGCGGATGCGGCGCCATCGTATTCCAGCGACCATTGCGACAGGATTTTGGTCCCGCTCATGCACTCGGCGCCGGTGCGGCGGGCCAGGTCTGAATCGCCCGTGGCCAAAAGCCGGATCGTACCTCACTGGGTGCAGACGCCAGGTCTGAAGGTGAAAACCCGCCGCTTGGCGGACGGCTGGACCACGGACTAGCCGTTCCTCTGAATGAGCTCAAGGCAGGTAAAACCGGCCTGCGGTTCAATTTCTGCCGCGACCGCAACATCAAAGGCCAGCAGGAGGAATGTTCCATCTGGTCGCCGCTGGCGATGAGCGGCAACTGGCACAGCCCGCAAAATTACGGAACGATCGTTTTCGAACCGTAAGGAAGACTTGTCCCATCAATTATGATTCCAGTATAATGGATTATTCCTTGGATTGAAACGGCCATCATCGTATCCGGTCAGCGGCGAAGACCGGTATCCAAAACCTTAATCCGCAGATCCCGCTCTGCCAGACCGATTTCCGCATTCGAATACGGATTTGTACGGATAAAAACGGAGGATACGAAGGAATCCCCGCCTGGCATGACAATTTTACAAGCATCCTTTTCCCTGCTTGAAAAAAACGATCCGAATGCTAAATTTCTGTAAAATAATCAGGATCGGAAAAAACTGCAAAAGGAAACCGGATCATGTCTGCAAAAAACGCGCGCATCGAAGCTATCAGGAAAGAATTTTCCCTGTCCGAACTTCAGGATCTCACCCTGACCCTGGCGGAATTCGAACGAACCAATTCCTACAATCAGTTCGACGCATCGACCCGCTATGTGATGGATATGCTGAAACAGGCGGGATTCAGCAAAGTGGAACGGCTGGTCCACCAGGCGGACGGGAAGACTTCCGCACTGGACTGCATCATGCCGGAAGCGTGGGATCAATTCGGAAGGTCTTTCCTGAAAATCACCTCGCCGGGCGTCCCGGATCACGAACGGATCCTGGCGGATTCCGACCGGCATCCGCAGGAAGCGGTGATCTGGAGCGCGCCGACGCCGAAAGGCGGGACGGAGGGCGAGATCGTCGCTGATGACGAGCTCCCGGACAAGGAACATCCGGACGTGCGCGGGAAATGGGTGTTCATGGAATCGCACGGGGTGGATGTTCCCGGCGTCCGCTACCGGACCTTGGCCGAGGCCGGTGCAGCGGGATTGATCATGACCTGTTTTGACCGGATGGAAGCCTCCCCGGACGATGTGGTGTGGTTCAACGGACAGGGATACAACAGCTGGTATCATGAAAAGGAAGCGCCGCGTCTGCCGGTATTTTCCATTCCGCCCCGCCGGGCGGCGAAACTGCTCGAACTGCTGAAAAAAGGAAAAGTCACGGCACATGGGGAAATGAACACCCGGATCTATGACGGCGAAATCTATACGGTCACCGGGATCATTCCGGGGGAAAGCAAGGAAGAATATGCGCTCTTTGCGCATGTCTACGAACCGTTTCTGTCGGATGACGCACTGGGTTTTGCGACCGCCTGCGAACTGGGACGGATGCTGGTGAAACGGAAAGCGAAACTGAAAAAGACGCTCCGGGCGGTGATCTCCATGGAACTTTACGGTTTTTCGGCGTATCTGGCGGATGTCAGGCGGCGCAGCCGGATCGCTGCCGCGTTATCGCTGGACAGCGTGATGTATTCCGAAGCGAAGATCGATTTCCGGCGGTCCACGGTGTCGCTGCCGTTTTTTGCGGACTGGTTCTACATCGACTGGTTCCGGAAATATCTGCCGTCCTTCGCCCTGAGCGAAAGCCGGGGCAATTTGAGCGACGACACGTTCGCCGGCGATCCGGATATCGGGATCCCGACCAACTGGGTGCGGAGTCCCTGCACCGGCTATCATCACAGCACTTCCCGGGATTATCTGCCGGACTGGCGGCTGGTAAAGGAAAAATTCCCGGTTTTGTCGGGCGCACTGGAAACGCTGCTGACCGGCGGACCTTCCGGCAATTACAACGCGCGGGCAGTCCGCGACTTCAAAACGGCTGCCGCGGCGATCCTGAAAAATGACGACCTGACCGGATTCGAGAAGACGGTCAGGCTCGAGGCGGAATACAACCGTTATTCGGCCATGCTTGCTTCCTGGGAAAGATTCACCGGCGGGAAAGCGGATCACAAACCGCTGCGGAAACAGTATGACCAGCTGAAAACCAAAACCGGTCCGGTCCGGTATGAACTTTTCAGCACTGCGGAAAACCGGGCGCGGAATATCATCCCGAAACGCTTGCTTCCGGGTCAGCCGTTTGGACAGAGCCGGGTCCCGTATGCCGAGCGGCGGAAGATCGCCATGCCCCGGCTGCTGTGGTCGCTGTTCGACGGGTCCCGCGATCTGCTGACCTGCATCCGGATCATGGACGGCGAAAAAAACGGGGGACGCACCGATGCGTCTCGAATCAAAAGTTTCATCGATGCTTTGCATTTTCTGGAAAAATACGGCTATGTCCGGCTTCTGCCGGCGGCTGCGGTCGGTCCTGACGATATCCGTAAGGCGTTCCGCCAGCTGGGACTCCGTTCGGGGATGCAGCTGATCGTGCACAGCGCCTTTTCCGCCATCGGAGAAGTCGAAGGCGGCGCGGAAGGATTCTGCCGTCAGCTGCTGCAGACGATCGGGCCGAAAGGGACCGTGCTGATGCCGGCATTTACTTTCAATATCTACAGCGGCAAAGATGCCGGCCAGCCGTTCGATGTGCGCAATTCGCCGTCCAACTGCGGGATACTGACCGAGGTGTTCCGGAAAATGCCGGGAGTCTGCCGTTCCTGCGATCCCTGCCATTCCTATTGTGCCTGGGGAAATCAGGCGGCGGATTTCGTCCGGGATCATCACAAGGTCCCGACGGTGTCGAGATTTTCCCCGCTCGGTCTGCTGGAAGCGGCGGACGGCTGGTGTCTGACCATCGCGGCGGCGAATGCGGTTACTTTCATGCACGTGGTGGAATCGACTTTCGGCGCGCCGTGTCTGGGCGAGCGGACCGAGGAATATCCGGGGATCCTTTCGGATGGAAGCAAAGTCAAGCTCCGGACCTGGGGCTGGCGGGCCAAAACCTGTCCGGACTGTGCGGCGAACCAGACGGGAAAACTTTTCGAGCTGCTTCGCCGGAAAGGCGCATTGAAAGAAGTCATGCTGGGGAATGCCCAGATCTGTCTGTTCCGTCTGGCCGACTACCGGAAAGTCTATGAACAGCTGCTGCGCAAGGCGGACTGCCGCAGCCGGAAAGGCCGTCCGCGGGTCAGACCTGTCACCGTGAAAAGCGATTGGGACAAGAAGCATGAGCGGCTGAAAAAATCCTCCGCCTTCACCGGGGAGCTGCCGGAATTTTCCTGAGCGGGAATTCCTGTTCCAGGAAATGTCGGCTGGCGGAATGGGGGGTCAGAAAGCGGCCTCCGCGAACTTTGTCGGACAGGTCTGACCAGTCGGACAAGTCCGACGATCGCGGGAACCAATGGCGGTGTCCGTCTGCCGGAGCGTGCAGGAATACCCGAAATCATTTTCTTTCATTTTCTTTTGCGCTAAAAATCGGACTTTATCCTTGAAAGTGCCGGGAATGGAATGTATATTGTTATATATAACAAACCGAATTTTAATTGTGAGGTGTTGAAATGACAGGATTATCATTCGCGGAACAACTTTCCCGGTTCAAAATCATTCCCGTTCTGGTGCTGAACGACGTTGAAAGCGGCTTGAAACGCTGCGAAATGCTCTGCAAGAACGGGCTGGGCGTTGCCGAGATCACGTTCCGGACCGAAGCCGCCGAGGCGGTGATCAAAGCCGTTTCCAAAGAATTCCCGGAAATGTGCGTCGGCGCGGGGACCGTCCTGAATGTGAAAGACCTGCACCGCGCGTTCGACGCCGGGGCGAAATTCGCAGTGGCGCCCGGATTCAATCCGACGATCGTCAAGGAAGCGTTCGCCAACGGATTCAATTTCGCTCCGGGCATCTGTACGCCGTCCGAGATCGAACAGGGATATGAACTCGGCTGCCGCGTCTTCAAATTTTTCCCGGCGGAAGCGGCGGGCGGCGTGAAAATGCTCAAAGCCATTTCCGCACCCTACAAACACCTCGGGATCAAATTCATGCCGACGGGCGGCGTGACGCTGGAAAATGCGGCTGAATGGCTGTCGATGGATGTGGTGGCCGCGGCGGGCGCCGTCAGC
>SUWI01000265.1 GCA_015061565.1 Lentisphaerota bacterium | reverse complement strand
CTCCCGCCAGCACGGGGTGACGATCTCCGAATATCTGCGGAATCTGCGGCTGCAGAAAGGCTTGAAAATGCTGCGGGAAACGGAACTGCCGATCCGGGAGATCGCCCTGGCCTGCGGTTTTTCTTCTGCCGATTATTTCGGAAAAGTCATCACCGCCGCCACCGGCAAGATCCCTTCCATGCACCGGATCAGGTGATCCGCTGATCGAGCCTGTTTCACCAGCTGCCAGTCCAGAAGACGGCCCTGCCAGGCGCCGGAAATTTTGAACACGACCGGCACATCGGCCCGGAGAGTCACAGTCTTGGCACTGATGACTTCCCCTGCCCCGGCTTTCACCGGAAATTCCGCCAGCAGATCTTTTCCCTGAAACATCGCGATCCGGCCGCTGCCGGTGACGATGACAAGACGGATCCGGCATTTGCCGGAAACGGCTTTGACCGGACAGAAGGACGCCGCCGCGCCGCTGCGCAGCCAGCCGATGAACGAACCGTCCGCCGCCCGGTTGGCCTTCACCACCGCCGAGGCGGTGCCGAACGGAACCGCATTTGCCGGATCGAAACTTTCTTTGGACCGGCTCATGGCCAGTTTGACCGCGTTCTGCGGCGACATTCCCGGCGTGAATCTCCCGATCCGCAACATATATTTTTCGATGCGGGCGGCTTCTTTACGGACGGCGGAGTCGATCCTATCCGCCAGCACGATCACGGCCATGGATTCGCCGTCCAGCGTCATGCGCGGACTCTTGAACGGTCCTTTTTCACCGTAAATGCCGACGATTTTTTTGCCGTAACGTTTCAGGTCGGGTTCGAAAGCGGCCTTTTCGGCATATGGATTGACCAGGATCACCACGGCGACGGAATGTTTGCCTTCATAGACGCCGGAGATCACGCGGCTGGTAACGACTTCGGCTCCGCCGTCACGGTGCCGGTTGCCCCAGTCGCTTTGCGACGTGCCCGGGGATCTGATGAAGGCAAGCGGAGGGAGCATTTCGCCTTCGTTGAAATAATCGATGAGCATATTGCGGACGTGGCAGGCTTTCTTGAAGAAGAGCCGCTGCGCGTCATGCTGCATGTTGACCATCTGGAACCAGCCGAGCTGTTCGGCTCCGGTCAGCTGGACGGCGATCTTCGGGAAGAACTGCCGGTAGACCCGGGGCGTGCTCATGCCGTAATTGAACTGCCGGCCGGTGAACTGGATCCGGCCGTGATAGATCGAATGGAAGACCGGATCGAGGCCGTACCATCTCCAGATCATCAGTCCGTCCATCATGTCGATGAAAGCCTCGGCGCCGTCTTCGCAGTCGTGTCCCGTGCCCGGATTTCTGCGCCGGATCTCGGACATGAATTTGCGGTGTCCGGCGATCCAGGTTTTCGGATCGTTGATCGGATGGCCGTGTTCCGGATCGAAACAGGTATACGGCCGCGCCGCCGCAATCTCATCGTGATAGAGCGCATGGAACCCGTAACCCAGCACGCGGGTGGACATTTCCACCATAAAATCCTGCCAGCCTTTCGCACCGGGACACATGATCGCAAACTGATGAAGCTTGGATTTGCTTTTCAGGGTCGACCGGTACTGTTCGTAATTCATGGTGCCGTCGGGATTTTTCACCGCGAACTTTTTGCCGTGGGAAGAGAACATGTGGTCATACTCGCCCAAGCCGCCGTCCTTGACCGCCCACAGACGAGAATCAATGTAAGGCTTGACGTAAATATCCGGTCGTTCCCCGAGGTCCTTGAGGAAATCGCCGATATTGTCGAAAGGATAAAAGTGAGGCCACAGATTCTTGTGCGGATCGGACCAGCCGTAAAGATGGATCCCGAAAGGGAGTTCGAGATAATCCCGCAGGGATTTCAGCTCGGCGGCAATGACTTTCGGGTCCTTCTTATAAGCCCAGTGGGAGTATTGGATCTGGATCCAGCCGGGCAGATCGCGGAACCATTTCGGGGTGTCTTTCCGCGGGAGATCCTTGATCCACCATTTGGCTTTCGATTCGAGGAATTTGCGGTAGACTTTGGCGGCCTCGTACCATTCGCCGTCGAAGAGTTCGATCGCGGAGACGCCGGACATGACATAGCGGTTTCCACCGGTGCTTCCGGCTTTCCAGGAGGCGAATCCGGTCCAATAGGCGACCAGTTCGCCGCGCCGGCCCTGCGCGTAATATTTCTTGACCTCGGCATCGGGGTCTTCGAAGGCAAAATAGATTCCGCTCCGATCATCGTAATACGCCCCGAACTGCATGGATAGATAGGAGCGCGGATAAACCATGTTCTGCCGCACACGGGGATGGTTGCGGACCGTGGGATTTTCCACGATCACGCCTTCCATGTAGGGATAGACCATCTTGTCATTGCCGCCGTTCAGCCGGGCGAAAGTCGTGTCGGGAAAGACCACTTCCTGCAGCAGCTGTTTCGGATCGGTCATCCGGACTTTGAGATGGCTTTCCAGCCGGGCGCCGCCGTCGAAATTCTGGGTCAACGTGACCACTGCGGCACGGTTCCTGAAAGTCATGACGACATGGTTGCCGGAAATTTTGACCGTCTTGTTCCATTTCGATTCATTGGCGGTATAACCGCTTTTCTTTTTGCCGATCGCGGTGATCAGACGGAAATTCATCGTTTTTCTGCCGAAAATCTCCCGTCCGCTTTTCCTGTCCAGCATGCCGCAGAGCGGGAAGGCGGAATTCGAACCTTTCAGCATATAGAACAGCGCCGCACGTTTCCCCGCGATGATGTGAATGACATCCTGCGCGGCATTGATTCTTTTTGCCGCTTCTTCCAGATCACCGGCGGAAATGCCGGAAAGTTTGCTCACGGCCCCGGCAAGCAGTTTCTGGTCGGCGCCGTTGGCGGCGGCACGGCGGACCGCTCCCGTAAACCAGGCACGTTCCGGCAGTCCGGCGGGAAGTTTCTCCAAAGCCTGCTGCAGAGGTGCGGTAACAGCATGTTCATTGCCGCGCTTGATCTTGACCAGGGGACATTTGGCGATCTCTTTATTGAGTTCATCCGGCGTCAGGGCATGGTCTTCCATGCGGAAAAAGGCGATCTTTCCCTGCATGGCCCAGACATCTCCGGCGTTGCCGCGGCCCAGCGTGACCGGAGTTTCCGGCTGGTTGAGCTTGAAATCGCAATTTTCCGTGCGGGTCTCCAGTTCGCCGTTGATGTAAATTTCAATGATGTAACCGTATTTCCCTTCATCGGCCTGGACGAACGGCTTGATGATGAGCGCGTAATGGTTCCAGCTTCCGGGCTCGGCCGCTTTGCCGCCGTCGGTCCGGGAAACATAATTGGCGCCATCGTGCAGATAAGCGGTCATGGCTCCTCCGTCGAAACGGCTGAGCATCCAGCTGTTTTCTTTCCAGAAAAGATCCTGTCCCAGGCGGGGCAGTTTGTCGAACGCGGCAACGCAGCTGACGGTCAATCCGGTTTTGCCGAGCTTAAGCTTTTCACTGCCGGCGACCTCGGCACGGCTTTTGCCGCCTTTGAGGATGAGCTGACCGTCCTTCAGTACCGCGCCGTCAAACAGCCGCAGCTGACCGTTTTTCCGGAAATCGACCTCGATGATCTCAGCCGCGGACAGAGAAAACAGGGCCAGCAGACACCAGCAAACCAAAACAAATATTTTTTTCATTTGAAGAACTCCTGTATCTGTTCCTTATTCCATACCCGATTGAGAATTCTGATGCGGTAAAGGTCGCCTTTGAAGCCCCAGCCGCTCCAGCCGCCGCCGAGCGTGATCAGTTCTTTGCCCGGCGGATTCGGCACTTCCGCCGATGCCGTCTTGCCGGAATAAATCAGTTTGCCGTCCAGCCAGAAACTGAATTTCCGCGACTGATCCAGGGTAAAAACGATTTTATGCGGCTTATCGAACGCCAGTTTCTTCCGGTAAGCGGAAAGCCATTTTTTGCCGCTTTTCCACATAAAATCCACCCGGTCGCCGCAACGGTAAAAAAGCCACTCGTCGCGTTTGAAAATGATCATCTGCAGATTTTTGCCGTCGCCTTTGTCTTTGGAATCCAGATCCAGCGCCGCGGTCAGGCCGTTTTTCAAGCTCAGATGACTGCTTTGGGGAACCTGGATCAGGCTTTTTCCGTCGAAATTCAGCGCGGTGCGTTCATTGGTGCCGCCGATCTTCAGGGCATCGTCGTCCAGACTGAGCATCGGCACTTTTCCCCCGGCCGTCGGCGGATCGGCGGTAAAATCGAAATCCAGCGCCGCCAGCGGCAGGATTATCAGCCCCGCCAGCAAGGTCATTACCGTTCTTTTCATTTTCCGATGATCCCTGTTTCACAAAAGCTGAAAACCGCGGGCGAGGAAGTGATCCGTGGTATTCACGCCGGAGACGTTTTTATTGAATTCTTCCTTGGGCCAGGCCATCATCTGCGGGACCGTGTAACTTTCCACATGCCCGTCCAGGTTCACCATGATGATCCGGTACTGGGTGTGCCGGTTGCCGAACCGGCCCAGGCTGACATAATCGCTCTGCAGATTGTCGCGCCGGGCAAAGTCGGAAGCATACATGGCCTTGCTCGGGGACTTGACCTGCTGGAGCTTGCGGTAATGGGCATGCGGTTTGTTCGCATCCGCCGGCAGGCCGCAGAGGAAACCGTTGGCCCCGTAATGGGTGGAAAACTTGAATCCGCCGCTCTTGGTGGATGAGTTGTAGTCGGAGAACGGTATCTGTTCCGAGGGACAGATGAACGTGCTGCCGGTATATTTGCCGTCGCGGTAATCTTTGTAAACCACGCCGTACTGGCCGTTGCCCAGCACCCGCATCCACACGGTTCCGGCGGAGTTGGCGGCATCGCCGGGATATCTGATCTGGGCCGGAAGGATCCATTCCTGACTGTCCATCACATAAAGGGAATGGCCCAGTCCGATCTGTTTGAGGTTTCCGGAGCAGACCGACTGCCGGGCGCTTTCCCTCGCCCGGTTCAGCGCCGGCAGCAGCATCGCGGCCAGGATCGCTATGATCGCAATCACCACCAGGAGCTCTATCAGGGTAAATCGGCTCACCGTTTTACCCTGCAAATCTGAAATATGAGATTTGAAATATGAATTTCCGTCATGAGGGTGGAGAGCTGGGATGTTGAATTGATTTTTCCGTTTCAGCATAATGTTTTTCCTTTCTTTTGTGTTATTATTTTATCATGATTTGTGTTGTTCTGACGATAAGGTCGAGAATCCGGCCTTGACACTTTTGCGGATGACCAGTTTCGCCGGGATCTGGAGAATGGTCTGCTCGGCATCGGGATCATTCAGCCGGCTGCACAGCAGGTCCAGCGCACGGCAGGCGGTCAGTCCCATATTCCGGTCGATCGAGGTGAAATAAGCCTCGCCTTCCAAATCGTCCAGATAGGCTTCCATATTGTCGAAACTCAGGATGTCCGGCATCTTCTTTCCGTTGGAAAAGATTTCCCGGGCGGCCTGCGCGAAATATTCGCTCAATCCTACGATCAGAGTTTTTTCCGGCAGGTCGGGATGCTGCGAAAAATACCGGCTGGCGGACATATAGGTGTTGACATCGCCCGAGGTGACCGGCAGCTTCACGGTCTCGATTTTCTTTTCCGGGATCTGCAGACGGGACAGGACCCGGCGGACCGTATCCCCGTCGGCTGCGGAATTCAGGTGTCCGGCCTGGACGATCAGGATCCTGTCATAATCACCGAACTGTTTGAACTGATTGAATTCCAGCAGAGCGCCGGTAAAATCCGGAATCACCTGACAGCAGGAGATCCGGTCCTCGTTGAACGAGTTCCAGACGACAGAGATCTTGCCGGAATAATTCCACAGCGTGGGCAACGTGAATTCGTCGACAAAGGACGTGTAGATCAGCAGACCGCTGACATTCCGGAGCTGACGTTTCGCCAGTTCCGGATGCCGGAGCGTATGATACGAGACCAGCACCGGTTCAATGTCCAGTTCGGTAAAATATTTCAGCAGCCGGGTCACCGCGGCATACAGGACCGGATTGGTATTCCCCCGGTCGGGGAGCGGCCCCGCGTAGGCAATGACCGGAGCGACCTGCGGATCATGCTTGATGAACGTTCCGCTCTTCGGCTTGCGGTAAAGGATGTCTTGTTCGACCAGCAGATTCAGGATCTGGTTCGCTGTGGACATCGAAACGGCAAAATGTTCGGCCAGTTCCCGGCTGGACATGACGGGAGAATCCTTCGGCAGCTGTTCCGCCTGAAGTTCTTCCCGGTATTTTTCCGCCAGTTCCGCGCTCTTCGTTTTGCGTCCGTAAATCATGATTATTCCATTTCCGATCGTCCGTTCACCCCTTTATTATAAACATTTTTCAAAAGATGTCAAGACTGCTGCCTGGTGCAAAACCAAATTTCAAATAAAAATTTCCGAATCTGTTCTGAAAATTTCAGTACAGATCAAGTCAGAAGCGGTCCATGAACGCGCGATCCCGTTTTTCGGGGAAAGACTCTTCCGGCACTTGATAAATTTCCCGGAATCCAGTATATTACCGTCCGTCAGCAACAGGAGAATGGCGGCAATGAAA
>SUWI01000264.1 GCA_015061565.1 Lentisphaerota bacterium | reverse complement strand
GTGGGCGAACCATGCCTGGGGCATGTGGCCCGCCATGGACGACGGACTCCGTCCCATGAACGGCAACGTGAACCAGTCGAGCAAAATCTTCCTGACGATCCGCCACTCCGAGCAGGATCTGCGCGATGTGATGGCATACTGCTGCGAAAAATATTTCAGCTGTGAGAATTACTGGAAGATCGACGGCAAACCGGTCTTTTCGGTCTTCAGCACCGGCTCCCTGTTCAAATACATCGAGCCGCGCGATGCTGTCCGGATCATGAACGAGGTCGCGAAGAAGCACGGCTTCCCCGGGATCTACACGCTGATGAACATCGGCTGCTGCAATGACAACGAATATTACTGCGGCTGGGGACGCATCCCGAAAATACGCGACAACGGGTTCGATGCGGTATTCGCCTACAACAGCGGGCTGCGTTCGGATTTCGAAAAGACGGTCGCGCCCGACCAGCCCACGCTGGATTATTCGTTCATGATGGAGAATCAGAGATACTGCTGGGAACGGATCGCGGAACAGGGCATGCCGTTCTTCCCGAGTGTGACGCTCGGCAACGATGTGTCGCCGCGGTGGAGCCGTCAGCTCACCTATCCCTGGAATTACACGGAGATGGGGTATTATCCGATCACCATCAACAACACGCCCGAACGGATCGCGGAACTGCTCCGGCAGGCGCTCTCCATGAAAACCGATGCGGTCATCATCAACGCCTGGAACGAGTGGACCGAAGGGATGTACCTGATCCCGAAAAAACACATCGGCAGCATGATGCTCGATACCATAAACAAAGTTTTGAAAGAACAAAAATAAACAGGAGGGAAACAGAACATGGACAAGTATTCATCTTTTATCTCTCATCATTCATCATTTGAGCGTAAAACGGCCGGTTTTACGCTGATAGAACTCCTCGTGGTGATCGCGATCATCGCCATTCTTGCAGGGATGCTGCTGCCAGCCCTGAACAGTGCCAAGAACCGGGCGCATGAAATTTCCTGTCTGAGCAACATGAAACAGATCGGTCTGGCCTCCGCGGGTTACAGCAACGACAATAACGAGTTCATTCTCAACGGCTATGCCGGCGCCGGCGTATCGGTTCCGGAACTGCTCTGGTTCTGCGTGCTTTCCGGCACCAGTTACGGCGGCTCGACCAAGCTCGGGCCGGGTTACGGCGTGTCTTTTTACGGATATCAAAACCCGCGGGGCAGTTTCTTCTGTCCATCAGAATCGCGCAAAGGAATGAATTACACCCATTATGCCCTCAACGGTTACCTGACCGGCAGTTATGCCAACATAAAGAAGTTCCGCAAACTCAGAGCGGTCTTTGCTCCCGCCGAGGCAATGCTGGCTTCAGACGGCAACATGAAAAACAGTTACACCTTCAGCAATATCTATACCATGTCGTTCCGGCACGGCTATCAGGAAGCCCGGGCGCTTGACGCCGATGTCATGCCCGCTCACAGCAGTGCCCGCGCTTCCTCGATCATGATAGACGGCCACGCCGTCAGCAGATTCTACCGGGAGTATAAAACGATGAAGCTGCCCAGCGGGACGCCCGGCACCTTCGGCGGCAGCAATACCTCCTTCTCGCCCTGCTTCTTTACCGGATACCATCTGGAAATGCTGGGAGATCCGGTGCCATGACGCAGAAATATATTTCCTGTCTGCTGTCCGCGCTGCTGATCTTCTCCGCATCGGCGATGGAACTGGAAATCGCCAAAGGCGGAAAAGGCACCTTTCAGTATGGCGCCGTTTCGACGGCAAGCGGACTGCTCTCCCTGCGAGAGGTGACCCATCAGGTGAGTTTCGACGACTCGGGCCTGACCGTCACGCAGACTTCGCCTCTGCCGCCCGCGCCGATGAAGATCACGGCCGAAGACTGCGGCATCGTCGAAGTCACTCCGCCCGGCGGTAAAAAACGCAGTTTCCGGATCGCCACCGGCGATCCGTGCGGAAAGATGCCCCAGGGCAAATGGAGCTGGACGAAGAAGTTTACCTGGAAAGAACTGGGAACCGCCTCGGCCGAATACGGCAAACCGTGGAAAATCCAGCTCGTCCGCGAATTCCGCAATCAGACCGAAAAAGCCGTGTGGAGTTACCCAGGCCCAGCCTCGGTCGTGTTCCGCGAAAAGGGAACCAATTTCACTTTCAACGGCTTCGGCCCGCGCTGGAAGCAGATCGGCTATGAGATCACCTGGTCCTCTCCCGGCCGGGTCAAGGTCGATGCCGAGATCGTTTCCATCGAAAATCCCCGCAGCTTTCACGACATCGTCAATAACGGCAGCGGCATGCTCCGCACGATCATGAACAACAATACCGAGCGGACGATGAAGATGCAATGGTCCGATCCCGGCACCGGGCGCGTCCTGGGCAAAAGGGAATTCAAGTGGCAGCGTTACCGCAACGGCACTCCGGCCGGACCGCTCTATGTCGATCCCGATCCGCCGCTGAAACTCCTTGCCGCTTTCTATCCCCGCAAAAAACATCTCAACGTCACGCTGAGCTGTCCGAAGGCGGAGAAAATCGCCAAACTCGGAAAGGTCTCGTTTCACATCGTCAACGAAGCGGGCAAAACCGTGGTTTCCGCTCCGGCCGTCCGGACGAAAGGAAACTGCACCGCGGCGATCGGCCTGCCCGAACTTCCGGAAAACAAGTATATCGTTTATGCCGTGGGAAAAGGGAAACGGCTGGCTGCTTCCGACACCTTTGCCGTTATCAAGTTTCCCTGGCAGGACCAAAAATACGGACAATCCCGTCTGATCGTGCCGCCCTTCAAGCCGCTGGACTGCAAAGACGGCAAAGTTCAGGCGCTCTGCACCGGATATGAAACAGGCGGCATCCTGTGGAACAAAATCAATGCCGACGGCAGGGATCTGCTGCGTGCGCCGGTCCGCCTCGTCGCCAACGGCGAAGAATTCAAGTTCAAATCGAGCCACATCGTCGAGGCGGCGGACGACCGGGTCGTCATCGAAAACGACCTGGCGGTCACCGGACTGGGGCTTACGCTGCGGCAGGAATACGATTACGACGGCATGTGCAAACTGATCTTCAACTTCGTCCCGCAGGGCAAGATGAAGATCGATGCGATGACGCTGGAATTTCCGCTTGATGCCAAAGAACTGAAACTTTTCCATTCGCTCGGCAACGGAATGCGGCGCAACCGCTGCGGTTTTCTGCCCGATGCCGACGGCACGCTCTGGCGTGCGGACCAGCCGTCCGTCGGCGGTGCGCTGGCCGGATTCCGTCCGTATATCTGGTTTGGCGGGATCAGCCGCGGTTTCTGCTGGTTCGCGGAATCGGATGAGAACTGGGGACGCAGCAAAGGCGACAATACGCTCTCGCTGGTGCGAAAAGGCGATACGGCACTCTTCTCGATCCACCTTTTCACCCGGCCCCGGGTGAGACTCCAGCCGTTCTCGATCGTCATGGGCGTCCAGCCGACGCCGGTCAAGAAAGTGACGCGGAATTACCGGAAGCTGACGGGTGACTTCTTCGGCAGCTGGATCCCGGACAACAGCGAGACCCTGACCTTTTGTGTCTCCGGAGCGAAGGCGACCATGCGGACCCAGGACGGTCCCAATGTGCCCGTGGAAAACGACTGGAGTTACATCGACTTCATCATCCGGAACAACTGGAAAAACCGCGCCGAGGTCGAACGCACGGCGGCGGCATTCCTCGAAAAGCACGGTCTGAACGACAAAAAATGGTCGCGCTGGTCAAAATCCGGCGACGGCACCACTCTCCTCACGCGGATGTGGCAGGGGGCGCGTTTCTGGCGCTGTGCCAAATATCATTTCCAGTATTTCAACCCGCGTGCCCTCTGTCCGTCATGGAAGGAGTTCGAAATGTATTCCAGCCAGTGGTTCCTCGCCGTCGGCCATGCCGAAAGAACTTTCAACGACGAATACTGCTGTCACCCGGACGATGATTACATCGATTTCATCCTCCATCATGCCCTGCCCTTCCTCGACCGCGATTACACGGGTCTCTACTTCGACAATCTTTACGATCTGGTGATGCAGGACCCGTGGGCGGACATCCGGACGCCCGGAACGCGGAAGGTGCCGTATTATCCGATCTGGGGGATGCGCGATCTGATCAAACGTGCGGCAACGCTCTGTTACGAACGCAAACGCACCTTCTTCGGACTGCCCGCGGTAATGGTCCACATGACCGACTGCAATGTCGTGCCGTGGAATTCTTTTGCGGGGATCACGCTCGACTGGGAAATGGGATACGGCGACACCCCGTATCCGACCCGTTTCAGCGACGAATATATCCTGACCCACACGCTCGGCAAACAAACCGGCTGCCTCCCGTGGGTGCTGGTCAACACCACCGGTTCCAATGGAGCCAAGGCCACCGATACCCTGCTGCCGCTGACTTTCGGATACGATCTGTTCTGCCAGACGGGTTCCGGACTGACCAAGACCGAGCGCTGGAAAAAAGTGCAGAATTTCGTCCGCAATTTCGGTTACGGCGAAGATTCGACCACGGTCTGGCCGGGCTGGGATGACCGCAATCCGGTCAAAGTCAAGGCAAAAACCACCCGCTGCACCACGATCAGGCGTCAGGACGGCACGGTCCTGCTCCTCGTGGGCAACCGGGGCAAGGCGGAAAAGGTGACGCTGACCTTGCCCCGCGCGGCCCAGGTCACGGATGCCTTGAGCAAGGCCCGAATTGCCGATGGGAAAGAGTTCTCTCTCGATTTGCCGCAATACGGCTGGAAAATGCTGCTGGTCAAAGGAAACAAGTGATGATGTGGGAACGTATTTCAGGCTCGGACCGGCTGCAGCTGATCCCGGGGAACGGTGCAGTCCGTTCATTGGTCCATAACGGACGCGGGATCCTTCAGGAGAGCGAAACGCTTTTCCAGCTCAATCTGCGCTCGGGGAAACAGGTGGCGGGAAAAGATTTTTCCGACATCACCGATGACGGCGAATCCATCATCTTCCGCAACGCCCGCGAACTGCCGGGAATGTCGGTGACGGTCCGGCTGGGTTCCGGTGGAAACGGAGTGTTCCGCATCCGGCTTGCCGAAGCGGTCCTTCCCGTGGGCGATGCGCTGCTCTCCTATGAATTGCCGCTGCTCACGATCCCCGATGATTACGATATTCTCGATCCGCTCTCCGAAGGCCGGATCGTGCCGCCGGACATGCGTTATGATTCCTCGCGCAATTATGACATCGACGATTACTGGGGCCGTTATCCGGGCATTTGTCAGGCTCAGTTCATCGCCGCATTCGACCAGACGGGCGGCATCCGTTTCTTTGCGCGCGATCCGCTCTGCCGTCCGAAACGGATCATGCTCTGGGGTAAGACCCGCGGCGGGATCCATATCGAGATCCGCGATTTCGCGCAAGGGGTTTACCGGGGAGATTTCGAACTGGAGTTTTCCGCCTTCGACGGGGATTGGATGGAGGCGGCACGACCCTACCGGGACTGGGTATTCTCTTCAGGCATCCTGCCTGCCGCGCCGGAACTTCCGGCGTGGGTGCGCAAGTCACCGGTATTCCTGACCTACGTGGTCTGCGGTGAAGGAAAACTTTCCGCCGAACCGAACTGTTTTGTTCCCTACACCAATGCACTGCCGTGGATCCGCGCCATTGCGGACGCGACCGGAAGTGCGGTTCTGGCGCTGCCGATGCGCTGGGATCACCGCGGTCCGTGGACCCCCGTGGCGCAATGGCCTCCGGTCGGCGGTGCTGAATCATGGTGCGCGTTTGTCCGCGAACTTCACAAGGAAGGACATTTCGCCGGCTTGTACGGTTCCGGAACGGCGTGGACAACGCATGTTTATCCGACCGGGAAAGATTATCCGGCCCCGCCGGAAGGCTGGGGATGCTGCGGTCCGGACGGCAAGCTCCACGAGCGCGATTTCAAGCCGTTCCGCCGTTCGACGTCACTCTGCCTGATGCAGAAATGCGTCCGCGATTATATTGTCGAAGAATGCCGCAGGATCGCCGCCTCCGGGATCGACTTTTTCCAGCTGTTCGATCAGGATCTCGGCGGCTGCGTTTTTCCCTGTTACAACAAGGATCATGGTCACCCGGCAGGTCCGGGGCCGCATGAGACCGAAGCGGGAAAGACTTTGCAGCGGGAAATCATCGAGGCACTGCGCCGGGACGGTTTCATGACGGTGATCGGAACGGAACAGGCTGCTGCGGAACCCTTCATCGGAACGCTGCCCGTCAACGATCTGCGCACCAACGCGGTGATCGGAGTCCCGCTTTACAGTTTCCTCTACCATGAACTGACGGCCAATTATTCCGGAAACCAGTGTTATCACTATTTTTTCGATCCGGAAAAGAGTCCGGAAAATCTGCTCTACCGCACGGCACTGGGTTTTGCCTCCGGCGCTTTGCTGACGATCCCGCTCCGCAAAAACGGCGAGGTGGACTGGGGCGGCGGGGCGCCGTGGACGCTGCCGGCTCCGCCGCAGAAAGAGATGCTGACGCTGGTGCGGAATCTGAACGCCCTGCGGCGGCGTTATCCGGATTTTCTGCTCGACGGCCGAA
>SUWI01000263.1 GCA_015061565.1 Lentisphaerota bacterium | reverse complement strand
GACCTCGTGGGCGGCGCGGATGATCCCGCTGCCGCTGCCCTGCCGGAAGATCCGGGTAAGCCGGGAAACGGGGATCTCGCCGCAGGCAATGAGGTCGTTCAGGACCGTGCCGGGGCCCACGGACGGAAGCTGATCGGCATCACCGACCAGGACGACCGCGGCGCCGGGGCGGACGGCGCGGAAAAATGCCACCGCCAGCGGCAGGTCCAGCATGGAAACTTCATCCAGCACGAACAGCTGATGCTGAAGGGGATTTTTGCGGTTGTGCACGAATTGGCGTTTGCCCGGATCCCATTTGAGCAGACGGTGGAGCGTGGCGGCGCTGACGCCGGTGGCCTCGCTCATGCGTTTGGCGGCGCGTCCGGTCGGCGCGGCCAGTACCAGATTCAGACGCGCGGCTCTGGCGCGGCGGACGATCTCCCCGACCACGGTGGTTTTGCCGACGCCGGGACCGCCGGTGATGATGCTCACCGCACATTTGCCGGCCTGTTCCACCGCGCGGAGCTGTTCATCGGAAAATTTCGAATCGGGCGGCACCTGATATTTCAGCAGGCATTCGCCGTAATGGCGTCCGGTGAAGATCAGATTCGCGATCAGCAGCGGCAGTTCCTGTTCGCAGCGAAGCAGGCCGGGCTCATAGATCATCGTCTGTCCGTCGGGCGCCAGCGCCGTGACCGCTTTCTTGGCCTGGATCGCCAGCTTCACTGCCTCGGCCGCGCCGGATTCGTCCAGTCCGAGCAGTTCGCACAGTTTTTCCCGGAACTCTTCTTCGGGCATGCAGACATGTCCCGCGGCCCGGATCTGGCTGAGGCCGTAGGAAACGCCGGAGATCAGCCGCTGGGGATCGTTTTTGCCGATGCCGGAATTGGCGGCGATGCGGTCGGCGGTCAGGAAACCGATGCCGTCCACATCCGAGGCCAGCTGATAGGGATTGGTGCGCAGGATATCTCCGGCCCGGTCGCCGTAAAGGGAATAGATGCGGTTGAAATAGGCCGGAGTGATGCCGAGGCTCTGCATATACAGCTGGAGCGAACGCTTGCCGGCGGTCTCCTTCCAGGCCTTTTTGATCGCCTCGATGCGTTTTTTACCGAGTCCGGGAACTTCCTTCAGCCGGGCGGTGGCGTTGTCGAGGATCCGCAGGGTCTCCGTGCCGAACGTATCGACGATCGCTTTGGCGTATTTTTCCCCGATGCCCTTGATCGCGCCGGAGGACAGATACTTCCGGATTCCGTCCAGCGTGACCGGGAGGGAGAAAACGCAGGAGGTCACGCGGAACCGCCGTCCGTGGTCAGGATGGAATTCCCAGTGACCTTTGAGTTCGACTCCCTGCCCCGCCGCGACGCCGGAAAGGTTGCCGCAGGCACAGTGGAAAGTCCCCTGCGCATCCCGGACCGAAATCACCTGAAAGCCGTTTTCCTCATTCTCATAAATGACTTTTTCCACCTGACCGGACAAGGTGAGTTCGGTCAGGTTTTCGGTCTTGTCAGGCGCGTCCGGGCTCATCGGGCGGTTGCTCCGTCGGATCAGTGATGGGAGAAGATGCGTTCCGGAGCGTGGCGCAGCACCACGCCGAGTTCGTTGGCGCGTTTGATCACATCGGCATCCTTGAGGGAACCGGAAGGAGCCACGATCGCCTTGATCCCGGCCTTGGCGGCGACTTCCACCGCGTCATAGAACGGGAAGAAACCGTCGCTGGACATGACCGCGCCTTCGAGCGTGTTGGGGCCTTTGTATTTCTGGGAGAATTTTTCGATGGCCTGTTCGACCGCGCCGACGCGGTCCTGTTCGCCGGTGCCGACCGCGAGGGTCTGGCCGTTCTTCACGATGACCACGCCGTTGGAACGCACGCTGATATTGATATACCAGGCGTCCAGCAGGTCTTCCATCTGTTCGGGAGTGGGTTCGACCGCGGAAGTCTGCGCGCCGCAGGCTTTGTTTTCGCCGGAAGCGGCCGGCAGATCGGCGGCGGAGCGGACATTGGTCAGCAGCGGAGCGGCGATCACCAGGGAACCGTCGCCCAGAACCTTGAAGGTATCGAACCGGCCGTCGGTGTTGTCGGAAACATAACGCGGCAGGGAGGCGATGTCGCCGCACTGCAGGATGCGGATCTGCTTATTGAGTTTGAAGCGTTCCGCATCGTTGAAGAGAGCGAGCGCGGCCTCCTCGTAAGCGGGGGCGACCACGCATTCGCAGAAGGTGCTCATGATCTCTTCGGCGGTGGCGGCATCGACTTTCACGTTGAAAGCGATCACGCTGCCGAACGCGGCGCGGGCGTCGCAGTCACGGGCTTTGATATAGACGTCGCGGAGGGTCTCGCCTTTGCGCATGGCGGCGGCGCCGCTGGGATTGACGTGTTTCATCACCGCGCAGGCGGGCTTATCGAAGAATTTGACAATGTTCAGCGCGCCGGAAATATCTTCCAGGTTGGTCTGGGAAAGGCCGTTCTTGCCGCTTTTCAGGGTTTTCATGTCGGCGATGGCGCCGTGGCCGCCTTCGGGCACATACAGAGCCGCGGGCTGGTGCGGATTGGTGCCGTAACGCAGATCGCTGTTCTTCACATAGGTGCGGTTTCCGACGGTGATTTTTTCGGGATAGTCCCCGACATTGCGGGTAAGATAAGAGTTTCTGGCTAATTTTTCCGCCATTTTTCATTCTCCATTTGAAGATTGACCACTTTAGTGGTATTGTTACCGACAAATCATTATGGTGGACAATTTACAGTCATTTTGACAGAATGGCAAATGCAAAGCATGAAAAAGATGGATTTTCATTGTAAAAAAGGGTGTTTCATCACCTTCGAAGGGATGGAAGGGTGCGGAAAGAGCACCCAGATCCGGCAGCTGGCGGAAAAACTGCGCTCGCTCGGACATGAAGTCGAAGTCTCGCGTTCACCCGGCGGGACGCCGGTGGCGGAAAAGATCCGCACGCTGCTGAAGGTCCGCACGCCGGAAGACGATCTGACGCCGGAAGCGGAACTGCTGCTGTTCGGAGCGTGTCACGCGCAGATGACGCGGCACCTGATCCTGCCGATACTGGAAAAAGGCGGCATCCTGCTGAGCGACCGTTTTTTCGATTCGACGACGGCGTATCAGGGCTATGCCCGGGGGCTGGACCTGGAGATGGTGCTCCGGATCAACCGCTTTGCCTGCGGCGAACTCGAGCCGGACGTGACGCTGGTGCTGGACATCGATCCGGAACTCGGGATCGAACGCAGCCGGAAACGCGCCGCGCTGGAAGACGACCGGTTCGATTCGGAGAAAATGAAATTCCATCACGATGTCCGCAATGCGTTTCTCGATCTGGCGAAAAAGAATCCGCACCGGTTCCGGGTGATCGACGCGGCACAGGCGCCGGAACAGGTCCACAATCAGATCATGGAGGCTTTACATGATACCCTGGCGAACTTACGCTGAACGCTATCCGATGCTGATCGCGGCATTGACCCATGCGAAAAAGAACGACCGGATGGCGCATGCCTACCTGGTGATCACCTCCAATCCGGATTACCGTTCGGAATTTCCGCTGCTGCTGGCGGCGCTCCGGGTCTGCGAAAATCCCCTGCCCGACGGCGGGCCGTGCCTGGAATGCAGCCAGTGCCGGCAGCTGCTGACGGGGATCTATCCGGACTACCATCTGCTGTCCCCGACCTCGAAAGCGAGGGAGATCGTGATCGGCAAGGATTCGGACGATCCGGACACGCTGCGCTGGTTCGAAGGACAGTTTCACCTGAGCAGTTCGAGCACTTCCGGCTGGAAGATCGGCATCATCCAGGAAGCGGACACCATGAACGAATCCGCGCAGAACGCATTCCTGAAAACGCTGGAGGAACCGCCGGGCAAATGTCTTTTCGTGCTGACCACGGGCCGGGCTTCGGCACTGCTGCCGACCATCCGTTCGCGCTGCCAGCTGCTGGCGCTCACGGACAACCGCTGCGAATACAAATTTCCGCGCTGTTCCGATGTGCCGGCAATCCTGGAAAACCTGGTGCTGCAGGAGTACCGGAGCCTGATGCGGACCGAAGACTGCACCCGCGGCCTGCTGGAGATCTCTTCCTCGCTGCTGACTGCGGCGCAGCTGTCCGCTCAGGAACGCTGGGCGCCGCGTCTCGAAGCGGCCAAGGAACAGGAAAGTTCCGGGGTGAAGATGATCGAAAAACGGATCGACGGCGAGGCCGGGAGCGAATACCGGCGGAGCCGGGAACAGTTCATCAGCATGATCCATGCCTGGTTCGCCCAGCTGGTGCTGCTGGCGGAAGACATCCCGGCGGAAATGATGCCCAATCCGGAAATCCTGCCGGATGCGGAAAAAGTCCGGAAGCTATTCACGCCGGAACGCGCCCGCCGGATGCTGGACGCGGCGGAAAACCTGATCGCGGCTCTGAACACCAACGTCAACGACGAACTGGCGCTGCGCACGTTCTGTCTGTCGATCAATCTGCTGCTCCGGAAAGCGCCGCGATAAGATGTTTTGCGATCCGGCGGCCGGATCAATTTGAATTTTACATAAATCAAGTATATATTACAACATACCGAATCAATCAGGAGGATCATAAGATGAAAAAACTGCTGACCGTAATTGCAGCCATCGCCGCCGCGGCGCAGATCACCGCAGCACCCAACCCGCGCGGAGTCGTGAATTTTTCGTATCCGGAACGGGATATCTACTCCATTCAGGACCAGCGCATGACCATGCCCGGCACATTGTTCCGCAGCCTCCTGCCGCAGGAAAAATTCCGGCCGGGAAAAGAATATGCGGCTTCCCTGAACGTATTCCTCATTGTGGATAAAAGCAGCGAAAACAATTATCTGATCGACGCCGGATACGGCAAGTCCAGCAGTGAACTGCTCCCGCAACTGGAAAATTTGAAAGTGAAACCTGAAGACATCACCGCGGTGTTCATCACGCACATCCATCCCGACCATGTCGGCGGACTGACCACGGAAGACGGGAAACCGGCGTTTCCCAAAGCTAAAATTTATATTGCCAAGAAAGAATACGGCGAATGGCTCAGGGATCCCAAGCGGAAAGACCTGGCGAAACATATCACCCCGAATCAGAACAATCTGGTGCTGCTGGACTATGATGAAGAAGTGAAACCCTTCGGACTCACGCCCCTGTGTTATCCGGGCCATACGCCGGGACATACGGTCTACCGGATGCAGCTCAAACAGGATGGGAAAGCGGACAAGACCATTTACTTTGTCGGAGATATCGTGCATGCCGCATCCCTGCAGATCCCGCGGCCGCAGTTCTGCGCCCGTTTCGACATGTCGCCGACCGCCGCGGCAAAATCCCGCCGCGACCTGATGCGCGATACCGAGCACTGGTTCGGAGCGCACATCATGTTCCCGGGCGCCGTCCGGATCGAGCGGCAGAAAACCAAATCCGGCGCCTTCAAATTCAGCTACAAACCGGAATAATCGTCAATTCTTCCGCAGGAGATGTTTACCATGCAGGCACGAAACGAATATCCCCGGCCGCAGCTTGAGCGTGAAAACTGGATCTGTCTGAACGGCGAATGGGAATACCGGTTCGATTTTTCCAAGTCCGGCGATGAACAGGACTGGAAGAACGCCGCCGCGTTCGACGGCCGGATCAACGTGCCGTTCTGCCCCGAAAGCCGTCTTTCCGGCGTCGGATATACCGATTTCATCGAGATGATGTGGTATCGCCGCGATCTGGCGGTCCCGGCGGACTGGAACGGCAAAAAGATCCTGCTCCATTTCGGCGGCGTGGATTACCGCTGCCGCATCTATATCGACGGAAAGGAAGCCGGACGCCATACGGGCGGCAGCGCGGCCTTCGCGGTCGATCTGACCCGTTTCGTCGAGGCAGGAAAAACTCATAATCTGGTGGTCCGGGTGGAAGATGATACCCGTTCCGGACTTCAGCCGCTGGGCAAGCAGTGCACCGCCCTGAATTCCAGGGCTTGCAGCTACACGCGGACGACCGGGATCTGGCGGACGGTCTGGATGGAAGCAGTGGACCCGCATGCGCTGAAAAACTGCCGGATCATCCCGGATTACGACAACGGCGCGTTCATATTCCTGCCGGAATTCTATGCGGTCCGGCGCGGTCTCGAGTTCACCATCGCGATCCTGGACCGGGGGACCGAAGTCCGGTCGCAGACCGTAAAAGCCGGCAGCGGCGCGTTCACGCTGAAGCTGGACCTGCCGAAAGAATGGAATCCGGAAGATCCCTTCCTGTATGATATCGTCTACACCCTCCGGGATGAAAACGGCAGAGAGCTCGACCGGGTCAGATCCTATGCCGGACTGCGCAAGATTCACCTGGAAAACGGCCGCTGTTACCTGAACAATCAGCCGATTTTCCTGCGTTTTGTACTGGACCAGGGATTTTATGAAGACGGGATCTGGACCGCGCCGGACGATGCCGCGCTCCGGCGGGATATCGAACTGTCGCAGCAGGCCGGATTCAACGGCGCCCGGCTGCATCAGAAATGCTTCGACGACCGTTTCCACTACTGGGCGGACAAGCTCGGCTATCTCACCTG
>SUWI01000262.1 GCA_015061565.1 Lentisphaerota bacterium | reverse complement strand
AACCCCGACAGGTTCTTTTTCCATTTCCTGAAACATTTTCCTCGCACCATATGCAACACCTCCATGTCTGGCTGGTAATATAATGCAAGATTTCACCAATAAAAGATGCGGCTGACTAACCGCTTACCCGGGTTCAGCGTTTTCCGCGATTTACGGACTAGACGGACTTGACGGACCAGACGGACGATGTCGCGAAACATCTTGTCATGACGCGAGAGTCAAAGGCACGCTGTTGCCTGGAATCGTGCCTATCGTTTTTTTCAACGGGCCGTTTCTTCCGCATTTTGTCCGTCGAGTCCGCTCAGGGAAAAACCGCTTTTTTACTGTGCGGTCGGCGGCGCGTTTTCGTCGCCTTCCTGTGCCAGAAGTTCCTGGAACACTTTCTTGTCGCTGGCCTTCATGTAGGCTTCGCGGGTGGTGATCAGTCCTTCTTCCAGCAGACGCATCAGGTTGTTGTCCATGGAGATCATGCCGCTGCCGCGGTTGGCCTCGATGATGGTCTTGATGTTGGCTATCTGCCCTTCGCGGATGGTGTTGGGGAGGGCATCCGTGTAGAGGAGGATCTCGTGGGAAGCGATACGTCCGCCGCCGACTTTTTTACAGAGCTGCTGGGAGACCACGCCGCGGAGACATTCTGCGAGCAGGGTTCGGATCTGCTGCTGTTCGTTGGCCGGAAAAGCATCGATGATGCGGTCGACGGTTTTCGGTGCGCTGTTGGTGTGAAGGGTGGAGAACACGAGCATGCCCATGGATGCGCAGGTGAGGCCGAGCCGGATGGTGTCCAGGTCGCGCATTTCTCCGATGAGCACGATATCGGGGTCGGAACGCATGGCGCCGCGGAGGGCGGCGGGGAATGATTTGCTGTGAAGCCCGATTTCGCGGTGGACGATGGTGCAGTTCTTATTTTTATGGACGAATTCGATGGGGTTTTCCAGCGTGATGATATGTTTGCTGGAGGTGTCGTTGATGTAATCGATCATGGCGGCGAGGGTGGTGGATTTGCCGGAGCCGGTGGGCCCAGTGACCAGGATCAAGCCGCTGGGGGTGCTGCACAGGTCAATGATCGGCTGGGGAAGATTGAGCTGCTTGGCGGTCAGGATCTTGCTGGGGATCTGGCGGAAAACTCCGCCCATACCGTAGTAGTTGTAAAAATAGTTGCAGCGGAAGCGTGCGAGACCGGGAATTTCGTAAGCCAGGTCCATATCGTGGATTTTGGTGTAGGTTTCCCAGCGTGAAGCAGGCACGCATATTTCTTTGAGCATGGCTTCCATTTCGGCGGCGTCGATGATGTGGTCATCGGCCGGGCCGATACTGCCGTGGATGCGGTATTTGGCGGGCTGTCCGGTACAGAGATGCAGGTCGGAACCGCCTTTTTCCAGCATGTCGGTCAGATATTTGTCAATTAAATGCATGGCTCATTCCCTTTCACTTTTGATTTTCGGCGGCCTGGCGCGCCTGAGCGGCGGCGGCCAGTTTTTTGGCTTCGCGGATGGCCATTTCCCTTTTCAGGTCCTGAAGGGTGGTTGCATCGGTGATATTGGCGAGGGCGACTTCATAATCGACCATTCCGGCTTTGTATTTTTCAAAAATGGTGGCATCCATTGTGGTCATGCCGGCCTTCTGACCGGTCTGCATTTCGCCTTTGAGTTTGAAGTTCTGGCCTTCGGTAATGATGCTGCCGACGGCGAGGGTGTTGATGAGGATCTCGTAGGCGATGGTGATATTGCCGTCGGATCCGGTGATGAGGCGCTGGCAGATGATGCCGCGGAGACTGCCGGCGGTCATGGCGCGGATCTGGGTTTGCTGGCTGGGGGGGAACACGTCGAGGAGCCGGTTCATGGTGTTGGCGGCATCGCAGGTATGCAGAGTCCCGATCACCAGGTGTCCGGTTTCGGAAGCGGTGATGGCGTTTTCGATGGTTTCCAGGTCGAACATTTCGCCGATGACGATGATGTCGGGGTCCTGACGGAGTGCTCCGCGCAGGGCGTTGCTGTAGCTTTCGGTGTTGTCATGCAGCTGTCGCTGGGTGATCTGGCATTTGAGCGGCGGCTGCACGATCTCGATCGGGTCTTCCACGGAAATGATGTGGTCTTCGCGGTTATTGTTGCAGATGTTGATCAGCGAGGCGAGGGTGGTGGTCTTGCCGGAGCCGATCGGGCCGGTGACCAGAACCAGACCGTTCGGATAGTCCATCAGTTTGGTAATGGTTTCCGCATCCTTGGGGAGGAATCCGAGTTCCTCCAGCGATTTCGCCTTGCTGGGAACAATGCGGTAACTGCCGGAGACGCCGTCTTTCTGGACCATCAGTGCGACCCGGTAGCGGCTCTTGTTCAGTTCCAGCGCAAAGTTCATATCCATGTCTTCCTTGAATTTGGCTTTCTGCTCGGGCGTCAGGAGGACCGTATTGAGTTTTTCCGCATATTCGGCGGTGATGACGGTGTTGGAGAGGCGTTCGATTTTCAGGTTCCGGCGGACGAACGGGGTGCTGTTGGCGGAGATATGCAGATCGCTGGCACCGTAATCGACGAGCTGGAACAGCAGATTTTTCATGGTTTCCGCGAGCTGTTTGTCACTCATTTCCGGCAGATGGTCGAAGAATTCGAAGCCTTCACTTGCAACTGTGATTTCGGGTGCGGCGCTTCCTTCTGCCGGAGCTTCCGGAGCGGGAGCCTGAGCTGCTGCCTGCCGGGCAGGAGCCTCTGCCGGTGCGGCTGCCGCGGGTTTCGGGCGTCTTTTCGGTCCGGGCAGTTTGCCGCCGGAGATCTTTTTGGGTTCCACTTCCAATGCGAATGCCGGCATTTCGCCGCTCTCAGCCTGTTCCACGGCATAATCGATCAGCGGCTGGATGCTTTCGACCAGCTGCGCGGAATCCTCTTCGCTCATCCCGGTGGCGGCCACATACCGTTCCAGAAAAGTCTGGGCAAAGGTGCCCAGGTCGCTGTCGCCGCCAAGTTCATTGTCCAATGCGGTCGCGTCTTCGAGCGTGACCAGTTCATTGTCGATCAGCGCACTGACAAACCACTGCACATCAGTCTGCATGGAAACTCCTTCCGTCTTTTTGATAATGAAAACAAGTCAATGTAAACGGTGGAAATGCGTTTGTCAAGATTTTGCCGGGTGAAAAATGAGGAAATCGCTTTTTTTTTTCGGATTTCTTTTGAAAAAAAGCTTTCGGGGGATATGTTACCTTTATTAAGAATAATTTGAAAAAACATCGAAGGAAAGGAACGAACGATGCCGAGAGATTTTGTGCATCTCCATTTACATACCGACTACAGCCTGCTGGACGGGGCGTGTCCGATCTCGTGGGCGAAACTGAAGGATTCCGAAGGCAAACTGGATCTGGTCACCGCCATCCAGAATGCCGGGATGAAAGCCTGCGCGATCACCGACCACGGCGTGATGGGCGGCTGCCTTGAATTCCATAACTCCATGAAGAAAGCCGGATTGAAACCGATCATCGGCTGCGAGACTTATGTGGCGCCCCACAGCAATGAAGAGCGGGACAGTTCGGTCGCCCGCATCAAAGGGTATCATCTGATCCTGCTGGCGAAAGATAATGTCGGGTATCACAACCTCTGCCATATCATCTCCGATGCCCATACCCGCGGGTTTTATTACAAGCCCCGCACGGACAAGGAGTTCCTGGCGGCCCATTCCAAGGGGCTGATCGCCTCGAGCGCCTGTCTCGCCGGCGAACTGGAGGTCGCCGCTCTGGAAAACGGATACGAGGCCGCCAAAAAAGTCCTCTACGAATATCTGGACATTTTCGGCAAGGACAATTTTTATATCGAGATCATGTATCATCATCTGGCCGAACAGAAACGGGTCAACAAGGAACTGATCGCGCTGGCGAAAGAGACCGGAGTGCCGCTGATCGCGACCAATGACGTCCATTATCTGCGCCGTGAAGATGCCAAGGCGCATGAAGTGATGCTCTGCATCCAGACGCGGACCACGATGAACGACGAACGCCGCATGAAGATGGAAACCGACGAGTTCTACTTCAAAAACGGCGATGAGATGTTCGAGGTGTTCGGCAGCGAAGTGCCGGAGGCGCTGACCAATACCCTGGCCGTGGCCGAACGCTGCAACGTCGATATCGGCTATGAAAACCATTATCCCGAATACGAGCCTCCGGCGGAATACGTCGCCACGCTGGATATGAACAAGATCCGCGAAGAAGCGCGTGAGGCCGCGATCGCCGGGATCAAAAAACAGAAGGAAAAAGACGGCGATACCACTGAGCCGACCGAAGAGGCGATCGGGTATGCGACCGAGCGAGAGATCATTCTCCGGAAAACCGGCTCTTACCTCCGGCATATCTGTCTCTACGGAACCGGGAAAGACACCGTCTGCGGATATTTGAAAAAATACGGCTACGATCCGTTCAACCCGCCGGAGGACAAGAAAGCCGATGCCGAACTCAAACTGAAACGGCTGGACTATGAGCTGAGCATTATCATGCGCACGAAATACCCGAGTTATTTCCTCTGCGTGTGGGATTTCATCAACTGGGCGAAGGAACGCGGGATCCCCGTGGGCGCGGGCCGCGGTTCCGGCGCAGGGTCGATTGTCGCATACCTTTCCGGGATCACCGATATCGACCCCATCAAATATGACCTGCTGTTCGAACGTTTCCTCAACCCGGACCGCGTGTCCCCGCCGGATTTCGATACGGACTTCTGCGAACGCCGCCGTCAGGAAGTGATCGATTACGTCATCGGCAAATACGGCGCCGATTCGGTTTCCCAGATCGGCACCTACGGACAGCTGAAAGCCAAGGCTGTGCTCAAAGATGTGGCGCGGGCCCTGAGCCGTCCGCCCTCCGACGGCAACATGATCACCAAGACCGTCCCGGACGATCCGAAGATGACCCTGTCCAAAGCGGTCAAGCAATCGCCCGAACTGAAGGAGATGCTGGACCGGGAACCTTGGATCCAGGAGATCTTCTCCTATGCCAAGCCGCTGGAAATGCTGAACCGCCAGATGGGGATCCATGCCTGCGGCGTGATCATTTCCAACCAGCCGCTGGCGAACCTGCTGCCGCTGGGCCGCGGGGCCCATGACGAAGTCATTACCCAGTATACCGCGCCGCTTTGCGAATCGGTCGGCCTGCTGAAAATGGACTTCCTGGGACTGCGCACGCTGACCGTGATCCAGGACGCACTTGACAATATATACAAGTCGCGCGGGATCCGGCTGGATCTGGACAAGATCTCGCTGGAAGATCCGGCGACTTACGAGCTGCTCAATCAGGGCGACACCGTTGCCGTGTTCCAGCTGGAATCAGGCGGCATGCAGAAAGTCTGCCGCCAGTTCAAAGTGGAAAACATCAAGCACATCATCGCTCTGCTGGCGATCTACCGGCCCGGACCGATGGATTTCATCCCCCTGTTCGTCGGACGCAAGCTCGGCACGATCCCCGTCGAATACGACCATCCCCTGATGGAACAGTATCTCAAGGAAACCTACGGGATCATGCTTTATCAGGAGCAGATCATGCAGGTGGTGCAGGCACTGGCCGGATTCTCGCTGGGGCAGGCCGATATTCTCCGCCGTGCGATCGGAAAAAAGAAGATCAAGGACATGGAGGCCCAGCACGGCAAGTTCATCGAAGGCTGTTTCAAAACCAACCAGATCCCCGAAAAAACCGCCGAGACCATCTGGGAACACATCAAGAAATTCGCCGATTACGGATTCAACAAATCGCATTCCGCAGCTTACGGCCTGCTGTCTTACCGGACCGCTTATCTCAAGGCGAATTACCGGCCGGAATTCATGGCTGCCGTGCTCACCAGCGAACTTTCCAACGCGGAAAAACTGCGTTTCCTGATCAATGAATGCAAGAGTTCCGGCATCGACATTCTGCCGCCGGACGTCAATCGAAGCGATGTCAACTTCACGGTGGACAACGGTGCGATCCGTTTCGGCCTCGGCGCGATCAAAGGCTTCGGCGAGGGGGCTTCGGAAAGCATTATCAAGGCCAGGGAAAAAGACGGCGACTTCAAGAGCCTGAGCGACCTGCTGGAACGCACCGGCGGTGTCCTGAACTCGAAAGCGGTGGAAAACCTGATCCGGGCCGGCGCAATGGATTCCTTCGGCCTGAAGCGTGCCCAGCTGGTTTCCATTATCGAACCGTCGATATCTTCGGCCAATACCCGGCGGCACGACAAGGAAGTCGGACAAGGCAGTCTGTTTGATGGTCTCGACGGTTTTGCCGATGCCGGATTCGGTGATGTTCAGGCGGAGGATATTCCGGAATTTCCCGAATCGGAGATCCTTGCCAATGAAAAAGACCTGCTCGGTTTCTACGTTTCCGGTCACCCGATCGCCAAATACGAAAATTATCTGCGGACTTTTTCCACTATGAATGTGGATGAGATCATGAAGGGCAAGGGCGATGTCGGCGTCCGGGTCGGCGGCATGATCAAGAGTGTCGCCCGCAAGGCTTCCAAGAAGGACGGCCGTCTGTTCGGCATCATCCAGTTCGAAGATCTGACCGGGACCGTGGAAGTCCTGGCATATTCCAGGACCTATGAGGCA
>SUWI01000261.1 GCA_015061565.1 Lentisphaerota bacterium | reverse complement strand
TTTCCGGCACGGGATTCAATCCCGTATCCTGCTTTCGATCTGATCGCCAAGCAGGATACGGGATTGAATCCCGTGCCGGAAACGGGCGAATACCGCGCGGTGTTCACGCTCGAAAACCCGTTGGAAAATGTGTTTTTCACGACCGAGGAAGCAAGCCTGCAGCGGGCGGAATTCCGTCTGAACGGCACGGTGCTGAAAGATTTCCGCAAAGCGGATTTCCGCGATTGCCGCGAACTCGAATGCGAGGTGACGGATCTGCTGAAACCGGGACGCAATGTCCTGACCTGCCGCGGCGGGCTCATGGAAAATGCGCCGTACCTGCGCGGCCGTTTCACGGTGCGGTTCCCGCTGGGGAATTGCGGCTATCCCGTGCTGAGCGCGGCTCCGGAATCATTTCTGCTGACCGTTCCGAGGGATTACCGCACGCTCGGTTATGGCACGTTCTCGGGAACGGCGGTTTATGAAGGAACTGCCGAGGCCGGAAAAGCCGGCCGTTATACGCTCGACCTGAAGCTGGTGAAGGATTCCGTGCGGATCCTGATCGACGGCCGTGAGCAGGGGACGCTGATCGCGCCGCCATACCGGCTGGAAGTCGAGCTTTCCGCCGGGGAACACACGATCCGATTGGAAGTGTGCAATGCGCCGGGCAACCGTGATGTCCTGGCCGGCGTGCCTGCCGGACTGCAGGGCTGAACAGTCTGCGAAATAACATCAAAAATTCAGCTGGAATCTTGACTTTTGGTCATTGCTGTGTATATTGTAATCATCCGTTGGAATGCAGTAATCAAAGGAGATAAAGATGAGCAAGCTGGCGTTGTATGGCGGGACTCCGGTCCTGAATGCGAAAGATGTCCCGGAAGAGATGTTTCACTGGCCGATCGTGAATGATGCGATGCGTCAGGCGCAGTTGGAGGTGCTGGAAACCGGAAACATGTCCGGGACGGATATTTCGCGCAAATTCGAAAAACAGTTTGCGGAATGGCACGGCATGAAATACGGTCTGGCGCACAATACGGGGACCAATGCATTGATTTCGGCGATGTACGGCGTCGGACTGGGTCCGGGCGATGAACTGATCTGTCCCTCGGTCACCTATTGGGCAAGCTGCACGTCGGCCCTGGGACTGGGCGCGACGGTGGTCTTCTGCGATATCCTTGAGAAAGACTTGCAGCTTGATCCGGCCAGTTTCGAGGCGCATATCACGCCGCGCACGAAAGCGGTCATGGTGGTCCATTACATGGCGCATCCGGCGGACATGGATGCGATCATGGCGATCGCGCGGAAGCACGGGATCAAGGTGATCGAGGATGTTTCCCACGCGCAGGGCGGCCATTACAAAGGAAAAATGCTCGGAACGATCGGAGACGTCGGGGCAATGTCCCTGATGAGCGGCAAATCCTTTGCGATCGGCGAAGGCGGCATACTGCTGACCAACGATCTGGAGATCTATCGCCGGGCGATCCGTTTCGGCCATTACGACCGGATCCGGGAAGTCTATTCCAAAGAAGAGGTTGCGGCGACCAACACGGTGCCGTTCGGCGGCCAGAAATTCCGCATGCATCAGGTATCCGCCGCCATCGGGCTGGAACAGCTGAAAAAATACGAATCGGAAATCGCCGAGATCGACCGTGCCATGAAATATTTCTGGAAGGGGATCGGCGACATCAAAGGTCTGCGGATGATCTATCCGGAAGACCCCGGCAGCGACAAGTCCGGCTGGTATGCCTCCCGGTTCGGCTATGATCCGGAAGCGTTCAGCGGTGTCCCGAATTACTTGTTTTGCAAAGCCTTGTGCGCCGAGGCTCCGGGATTCTTCTCCGGCTGCAATTTCCCGCTTCACAAGTCGGAAGTGTTCTACACCACGGATATTTTCGGACACGGCCGTCCGACGGCGCGGCTCTATCTGCCGCCCGAGGTCGATCCCCGGCAGCTGACCGGCGAACTTCCGGTGTCGTCCGTGATCAACCAGCGGGTGCTTGGCGAACCCTGGTTCAAGCATTTCGATACGCAGATTATCGACCGCTATATCGAGGCGGTGCACAAGGTGGCGGAAAACCACCGGGAACTGCTGGCGGAAAAAACGGAAGAAGCCGCGCAGGGCAACATCGCGCTGACGCACCGGAAAAAGTGATCGTTTTCCCGCGGACTGAAACGGAGAAAACGGAGAATACGGAGAAAACGGAGAGCGCGCAATATATGGCATGACGCGAGATCTCGAAAAGAGTTGATCCGGTCATGGCAGTAAAGCCAAAAAAGCCGTCCGGAAAACCGGGCGGTTTTTTCATCGATCCGTGATGAAGTTTCTCAGGATTCTTTCTTGAGGGAGATCACGACGCTCTTGAAATTGCCTTCGCCGACGCTTTCGGTGATCAGATCGGCTTCATTTTCGAGCGTGATATGGATGATGCGGCGGTCATGGGAATTCATTTGGGGAAGGGTGACCGCTTCACCCCAGCGGCGGACTTCCTTGGCGGAATCCAGAGCCTGCTGGCGGAGCTGCTCGTCCTTGTCGGAATCGCTGCGGGAGCGGGAATCTTCGCGTTCGCCGCGGTCTTCGAAATTCCGATGGTTCCGTCTGCCGGAGCCGCCGCGGAACGAACGGCGTTCGCCGTCGCGTTTTTCGCTTCTTTCACCGCGTTTGGAGTTGGAGGAATACCCGTCGATGTCGATGTAGATCTTGGGGCAGGGTTCATCGCCCTTTTGCATCATACGGTTGACGAGCACCTGAAGGCTTTCCAGGCTCTGGCCGTTGCGGCCGATGATGCGGCCGGCGTCGTCGGACGCGATCAGCAGGTTGATCTTGCCGGGGCGGCCTTCAACTTTGACCGTGCCTTCGAGTCCAAGATAATCCAGCATGGTGATCAGGATCTTCTTGGATTTGTCCAGCATTTCCTCCGTCACGGGGATGGGTTCGGGCCGGGTGCGGACAGTCGTTTCCTCCGGAGCGGCGGCCTGGGTTTCGGTCTGGGGCTGTTCAGCGGAGACAGGTGCGGCGGATTCTTCCTGCGGGACAGACGCGTTTTCGATTTCGTTTTCCATGTTTACCTCTTCATGGTTAAGCTGATTTGGATTTCGGGGCAGGGGCGTCTTTTCCCTCGTCCCGTTTGGCGATATACAAACTGTATTTCATTTGTGCGATACTGAAGATCTGACTGACGGTCCAGTAAAGGGTGAGGCCGGAAGGCAGATTGTAAAGGAACACCAGCATGATGATCGGCATGGCGAGCATCATTTTCTGCTGGGCGGGATCCATATTGGACGGCGTCATCTTCTGTTGCAGGACCATCAGCACGGTCATCGCGATCACCAGCGGATGGATGCCGTAACCGAAGAAGAATTTCGGTCCGACCAGGTCCGGCTTGGTCAGGTCGGTCATCCATAGAAACGAGACATGACGCAGTTCGACTGCGGAATCCAGCGCGGCATAGAGAGCGAAGAAGACGGGGATCTGGAGCAGGATCGGCAGACAGCCGCCCAGCGGACTGACCCCTTCCTGGCGGTAGAGTTCCATGGTCTTCTGGTTCATCAGCTGCGGATTGTCCTTGTATTTTTCCCGGATCTCCTTGGCCTGCGGGGCGATCTTGGACATCTTGCGCATGGAACGGTTGCCGCGTTCGGTCAGCGGGAAGAACACGATCCGCACGATCAGGGTCAGCAGGATGATCGCGATCCCGTAATTGCCGCTGAGTTTTTTCAGCCAGATGAGCAGAGACAACACGGGCCGCGCCAGGTATTCCATCCAGGAGAAGGAGGAGATATGCAGGATCGGCATGGCGGACGGCGGCAGTTTTTTCACTTCAGCCATCGTCTTCGGGCCGGCGAAATAATCGAACACGAACTCTTTGCCGGTGTCCGGTTTCAAGATCAGGTTCCGGTAATTGCCGGCGATGGAGGGAACATAATAAACCGTGCCGGCTTTCTTGCCGGGGACCGGATAGGCCGCGCGGAGCACATTGACGCCGCTGTCGAAATACGGCCGGGCAAAAAGCAGCGAGGCAAAGAATTTGTTGGTGACTCCGACCCAGTCAGTAGGCCGGCTCAGGTCCAGGGCGATGAATTTTTCTTCTTTCATCGCGGGATCCAGCGAAACCATCTGCTTGCCGACGACGGGACAGTATTCGATCCGGTGCATGGTGCGTCCGTTGAGCTCGTCTCCGGCGAACTGTTCCATCGGCGGAACGCCGGCGGACCAGACCCGGAACAGCGGCAGGATCACTTCGGTTTTTCCCGGATTGGAAAGGGTCGCCTTGACCTGGAGACTGTAGGAATCGGGCGGCAGACTGAAGAATTCCGACAGGATCAGTTCATCGCCGCCGCTGCGGAAACGGCGGACAATGGAGACGGCAGAGGAAGCGTCTTTCGGACGCACTACGGACAGTTCGACGGTCTGCCATTGTTCCAGTCCTTCGATTGCGAAAGTTTTGCGGGGGACCTGATCGCCGGAATAAACGATCCGGCTTTTCCGGTCGGAGGAATCGTATTTCTTGAGTTCGATCCGGTCGACCGTGCCGGTATTGGGATCGATCCTGAAAGAGGTGACCGAGTTGTCCAGAATGACGGGGGGATATTTCTGAAGCGGAACGGCCTTGATTTCGGGAGCGGGCCTGGCCTGTACGGGGGCCGTTTTCCCGGTTTTTGCTTTTTTGGCGGCTGCCTGTTTTGCGGCATAATCGCCGGCGGCATTGCTTTTTGCCGCGAGCACCTGGGCTTCGGCACGGCGTTCCTGTGCCTGAGCCGTGACTTTGGCCTGATGACGCGGATACCACACGCCCCAGGCGATCAGCAGAGCCAGCGCAATGCCGATCACGATGACATTTTCTTTATCAATATGTTTCACGGTTCCGATTTCCCTTGTTATGATTTTTTCCTCGGCGGAACGGGATCATAGCCGCCTTTGCAGAACGGCTGACACCGGAGCAGCCGGCCGATCGCCAGCATGACCCCTTTGCACGGTCCGTGGACCATGATCGCTTCCGCCGCATAAGCGGAACAGGTCGGAGTAAACCGGCAGCACCGCGGCAGCCATGGGGAGATGGTCTTCTTATAACATACCAGCAGAAAAAGTAAAATCCCGGAAACCGAAAAAGAGAGTTTCACTTCGGGGAATTCCGGAATAGTTTTGCTTTGTGGAACATGATTTTCATCTGCCGGGCAACATCCTGCATCTTTTGATCCAGAATGGGCCTCCTCGGTATGAAAACGATCCGGCATGGCACCAACTCCTGCCCGGTTAAACGGAAAGCTTCATGAAGCAGCCGTCTGGCGCGGTTCCGGTAAACTGCCCGCTTGTCGAATTTACGGGAACAGATGACTCCGCAGCTGGGAACGGCTTCCGGATCGGATGGATCCGGTCCGGTGTAAAGCATGACGGCCAGAAAACAGACCTGTTTCTGGGCTTGATCACGGACCGCTGAAAACTCGGATCTGAGTGTCAGTCTGCCGCAGCCGGAAGATGACCGTTTCAATGTCAGGCTTTCCGTAAACCTCTAAGCCGGAATGAGTTATGTCAATCCGGCTGAACCCGGTTCAATGCTTCCGCTCAGACCAGAGCAAGTCTTTTCCGACCTTTGGCACGACGTCTTTTCAGGACCAGACGGCCACCACGGGTAGCCATTCTCACGCGGAATCCGCACTTATGCGCTCTTTTGATCCTCGACGGCTGAAATGTTCTTTTCATTGCAGTTTTCCTTTCTCCGGACTCATTCCGGACTATTTGTTATTTTCAGCAAAATACATGAATCGATAATATAATGCCAACATTGGAAATTTCAAGCTCGATCCGATGGATTATTTAAGAAAAATCACGATTTTTTGATTTTTTCCGCAGCCGGGCAGCGCAGATGATGTCCTTTCCAACCGGCATTCCAGGAGCTTATTTTTATGCAGAAATGTGCCGGACCGCAAATTTTTTTTGCTTCCCGGCTGACCCCGGAGAAGGACAATAAGTTTTCCGGAAAAACCTTTTCCGCGCGGGATTCCGATTTGTAAAAACGGAAAAACAAGTTACATTTCATGATTTATGGAGACGGTTCCGGCGGCTGTTTTTGGGGAGGAAACAAGTTCAGCCGGAAAAAAAGCAGGGGGTTTCTGCAAAAAAAAGTAAAAATGGAAGAACTTTTTTGCGGAAGACCTGTCAAAGGGGATGGTGACAGATATGAATGGAGAAACTGCAAGTTACGAAGAACGGCTGATCGCCGACTTTAAAGAGGGCAGCCGGGAACGGTTCGATGAACTGGTCAAGGCCTACACCCAGAAACTGTATCGTCTGGCTTACGGATTGCTCGGAAACCATCACGATGCGGAAGAGGTGGTGCAGGATTCCTTTGTCCGGGCCTACCGGGGATTGGACAGTTTCCGGGGCGATTCCAGTTTCGAGACCTGGATGCACCGGATCACCATGAATCTGGCGCGGAACAAGTTCCACTGGAACCGGCGGCGGGGCGAAGGGGTGACGATGAGCCTTTCCGATCCGCCGGAGTCCCTGGAGGACGGCGAACCGGCAGGCGAAATGGATCTGCCCGATACGAGCTATTCGCCCGACCTGCTGATGCAGAAAGCGGAATTGCAC
>SUWI01000260.1 GCA_015061565.1 Lentisphaerota bacterium | reverse complement strand
AAAATTGAAAAACTTATGCTGTAATATACACCGTTTCGAGACGGAGGCAACCTCATTGGCTGAAAAAAATAATCAATTCCGCACGGAAAAAGTTTCCTTCTGCAGAAAAAATGATTCTTCAGAGCTGCTGTTTTCATAACTGAAATTGACAATCTTCTCTGCAGACAGTATATTATCCTGTTTTCAACGATTTTTGCGTCTCAAATTTTTTGGAAGGAGCTATATCATGATGATGAAAAAGCTTTGCCGGCTGAGCGTCCTGCTGGCGCTGGCCGTTTCCGGATCGACCTTACCGGCGACAGCTGCAGCCGTGGAGGATGAGCTCGATCATGAATGCACCAGCTGGATCATTTTTTCCGACCTGACGAAAAACAACACCAATATCCTGCACAAGAACCGCGATGCCGCGCCGCGGAATGTCCGGGTCATGCAGAGTGCCGCGGGCTCGCCCCGCCGCTGGATCGGTCTCGGCAATAATATATCTCCGTGCATGGGAATGAACAGTTCCGGTCTGGCCGCCATCATGAACAGCGGCGAGATCTGTGCGGATCCGCCGGAAGCACCCGGCAAAAAATCGACTCCGGCAATCCTCCAAGCCATTTTGGAATCCTGCGATACCGCCGCCGAGGCAGTGAAAAAACTGCAGGAATTCCATCGTCAGGGCGACTATTCGCATGGGAAAAAAGGCTCCATCTTCTTTTTCACCGATCCGAAAGAAGGATATATCTGCGAAACGACCGGGAAGTTCTGTTCGGTCCAGCGCTATGACAGCTCGTATACGTTCCGTGCCAATATCTGGCACAATCCCGGCATGGCGCAGTTCTCCCGGAACGGCGTGAAAAGATTTCTGGACAGCTGCGGCCGCGAATCAGTGGTGCTGGACAGCTTCGGTTCGGCGCTCGACAAAAACGGCAAGCTGACACTGGCAGACGTGCTGAAACTCTCCCGGCAGGCCAAACAGCTGGAAGGTTCGCCGCTGGAACGTTCGGTCTGTTTCAAAAATACCAATTCGGCTTCCACGCAGGTGATCCACAAGGAGTTCCCGCAGACGCTGTCCACGATCTGGGTGCTGATCGGACATCCGCGTCATACGATCTACGTGCCGATCCCGATCTGTGCGGAAAAACTGCTGCCCTCCATGCTGACTCCGGAATGGGCTGCAGCTTCCTGGAAGCGGTTCGACACGCTGGGTCTGAACGCGGAACTACCCGCCGAATGGCTCGCCCTGGAACAGAAAGCCATGGAGGTATATGGCAAAGCCGTCGAACAGGCGGAAAAACTGCTTCGGGACGGCAAAAAGGCCGAAGCGGTCAAGCTGCTGAATCAGACAGCCGCCGGGATCTGGGAAAAAGCCTGTCCGCTGGCTGTTTCCTCCAAACCGGCCAAGTAAGCAAAGGCCAGGTGAAGCAGCGTTCCGCAGACTCTCCGTAACAGCACGCGATCTCATATTGCCGGCGTTTGGCAGCCGTATCCGCTGTCCTTGCCGTCCTGTTTTTTTCGTTTTTTTTCACAATTCGGTTTGACAAAACGGAGAAACCATGTTAAATTATCTTTACCATAAAGATATTTTACCAGAAAGATTTTTTCACTCAAAGATTTTTTGACTGAAAGATAATAGAAAGGATATGGATCATGAGAAAAACTTTGCTGCTGGCGGGACTGATCGCCGGGGCGGCTGCGGCCAGCGGCTGTGCCACGGGCGTCCGGGAACTGCCGGCCGAAGCGAGAAAGACCGAACCCCAGTCGGCAGATTATAAGTTCTGCCGCAAGCTCGTCATTGCTTTCATGAAAAACGATGCCAAAACCTTTCTCGGCGCGATGCCCGAGGAGGCCCGGAAGAAATTCAACGAAAAACAGTTTGCCGCCTCCCGGAAATCGATTCTGGAATCGATGGGCGAGCCGATCTCCTTCTGCTACGTGACTTCGCTGGAAATGACCGCATTCACGCCGCATGTGTGGAAGATCCGTTTTCAGCGCACCGATCCCCGCAACGACAAGAAATTCACCAGTGAGGCGCTGTTCCGCATCATCACAGGAAAAATCGACGGCAAACCGGTCCTGATCGGTTTCCAGTTCATATAATTGTCAAGAAAACAAAAGAAAGACCCCCGATATGAAATTGACATTGAAACTCCGGACTGCAGCATTCATGGCAGTCGTTTTGAGCAGCGGCGCGGTATTGTCCGCTGCCGAATCCGGCGAGGTCCGGACCATTCATCTGCGTCAGGATGATGCGCAGGTCCGGTTCGAAAGCAAGCTGTATGAACTCAAACACATCCGCGCGGAAGAGATCCTGCCGTTCGTGAATTCGGCGATCCTGCGTTACAACCGGAATTCGACGATCCGCCGGGTCACTTCGGACTCGAAGACGGGTGCGATCCTGGTTTCCACGGGACGTGATTTCCTGCCGCATGTGGATGCCATCGTGGCGGCGCTGGACCGTCCCGGCAAGCTGGACGAAAATGATTCCGCGATCGCCGGGACCGGACTGGCCCGCGTGGCGTATTCGCCGCGTTACCGGGCGGCGGCAGATTTCTCCAATATCGTCAACGCGACCATCGGTTCGAGCACGGGCGCCGCATATGTGAACTTGGAAACGAACACCATCTTCTGGCGCGACCAGACCACCGCGGCCAAGCGCACCCTCGAATGGGTCAAGCAGCTGGACCGTCCCCTGCCCCAGGTCCGGATCCGTCTGAACTATTATGAATTGCGGGACAGCGACCTGAAGGACTGGGGCATGGATTATCTGGCCTGGAAGAACGGTCCCGGCGTAAACCTGCTGAATCTGGGCTACAATGCCGGTCATATAGCAGTCGACGAACTGCTTCAGGATGCCTTGTTCGTATCCTCGGCTTCCTGGGGACTCGGCGGATTCTTCACCGCACCGCAGTTCGATATGAGTTTCATCCGCTGTCTGCAGCAGTCCGGCAATGCGAATGCGGCCGCCAGCGCCTCGCTGACCATGATCAGCACGCCGGTCGCCAATGAAGAGGAATATGCGCTGCTCCAGAAAGTGCAGGACAAGCATCCGAACACGGCGCCGTTCATCCACCGGATCGCGATGAAGCCGGAATACCAGAACATCGCCAAGAATACGCTCGGACGGACTCTGGTCGGCAAAAGCTACTACGAAGACGAGGACGGCAATCTGCACGGCGATCCGCCGAATCTCGAAGCGAAGATCGTCAATCCGTTCATCTGCTTCCAGTCCACGGACAAAGATGCCAATGCGCAGGGATTCATTCCTTCCTCGAAGAAATTCTACCATGCCAAAAATGAATTGAAAGACAACGGCGGCGTGATTTTCGATTATGCGCTGTATTTCAAGAGCGTGGTCGAACGCGGCAACACCGGTGCGGAACTGAGCAATACCGCCCTGATCGCCGGCGCCGCCACCCTCGGGTTCGGACGGGAAAAAGTTCTGGCCGTTTACGAAAAGGAAAATGATGTCGAGCAGACCATCGGTCTGCCGATCCTCAGCCGTCTTCCCATCATCAAATATCTGTTCAGCACGGTCACGACCATCAAGGAACGCACCTATCTGGTAGTCAGTGCGGAAGCGGAAATGGTCCACCCGGACGACAACGACGCGCCGACCGTCAGCGAATCGCGTCAGATCATCCGCCGGCCGGAATCGGTACTCCGCACCGAAAAGGCGGTCAAAGAAGCCGCCAGGAAACATCGGCAGAACCGACAGAAGAAAGAAGAAGAAAAGAAGAAACAGGACGCACAGAAGAAACTGAACGCGCAAAAGAAACAAGACGCTCAGAACAAGCAGAACGTGCAGAAGAACCAAGAACAGACGAAACGATAAGAAAAGGAGATCCCATCTATGAATATCAAGACTTTAACGGCGGGATTCCTGGCCGCGTTCCTGCTCGCCGGCTGCAACGTCCCCAATCAGAATAATGCTCCGGTCGCCGATGTGCGCAAAGCGCTCGACACCAACCGTCCGCGTGAGGTCACGATCACCCCGAATTCGATCCCCGGCACCCCGCGCGACCGCAACAACAACCCGACCGGCGGTTATGCGCCTTCCAATGTTCAGGCGCAGCTGAAGATCGATGTCAAAGACGGTACCAAGCAGGTGAACGTGATCCGCGACAACAACGATCCTTACGTGGTCACCAAGCCTTACACGCTCAAAAATGCCGATCCTTACGCGGTCCGCAGCTATCTGGAAGCCGCAGTCGGCGCCAAGAGCGTCAATGACAGCCCGGCCCAGGTCATGGCAGTCAAATACCAGGACGGCACGGGCGTCGTCCTGGTCTCCGCCGAGGAATACCGTTTCCAGGATTCGAAAGAAGGACGCGGCATCGACCAGATCGTAGCCTCGCTGGACCGCAAAGGACTGACCTATCTGCCGGAAGCCGATACGCATATCTACTTCCCCCGGATCAGCCGGGCGTCGAATCTGCGCGACATGCTCCAGAAAGTCGGATCCTCCGAACTCGATCCGCAGTTCGCGGCGGCCCCCGGCACCATGCTGGTGGATGCCGAACTCAACGCGCTGCTGGTCAAAGCGCCCGCCTGGAAATGGGCCGAGATGCGCGAAATGCTCAAGCATTATGACCGCCCCATCCCGGAAGTCAAGATCAGCTACCGCATTCTGGAAATCTACGCGGAAAACGATGACCGCATCGGTGTGGACTTCCAGAGCTGGAAGAACAACGACGGCGTGGATCTTTTCTCCACCGGCATGGTGGTCCGCCGCAACTGGGGAACTTTCTTCACGAGCGGCATCCAGGATACCGGCAACAACAAGACCTCCTACTGGAATTTCAACCCGAAATGGAACTCCCGCTACCTCGATCTGATGACCTCCATCGGCAAAGCCAAATGTCTGGCGCAGGGCGAGATCGTGGCGCAGAACCGCAAAACCTCCATGCTGCAGGTCTGTTCCGGATTCTTCTACGACCGCACCTATTACAAAGCCGGCGCCACTTCGATCGCCGAAGGCACCAAGGAATTTGTCTATGCCGACATCAATCCGGACACGATCCTGCGCGAATCCACGTCCAAGATCATGCCGGTCGGCACCATCAAAGACCTTTATGACGCTATGAAGCTGACCGTTCCGGTCGGCGGGATGAATGTTCCGCTGTCCAACTTCATCGTCCCGGCCGGCTATACGCTGAGGATGATGGGCACCCAGACCACCACCAACACCTATGCGGAAGCCGCGGCCAAAGTCCTCGGGGATGATTCGAAGACCAGTCCGATCTCCAAATACCTGACCGGATATGTCGACGAGAACGGAGTCGTGACGCCGGCAGCCTATTACAACATCGACTGGAACACGCGGGCGGCGATGTGGGCGAACAAGGATGCCGCCCCCGGCATCATCCACGGCTGGCTCCAGTATCCCATGGTCACGGAAGGCTTCCAGTTCGACCTGAAAGTCACCCCGGTCGTGACCGGAAATGCCGCGCAGATCAAATTCGACCTCGCCAGCATTTCCCTGCTCGGCTGGAATGCGGACGGTTCCGCCCGCCGGAGCTACTCCAATACCGCGACCACGGTCCAGATCGGCCGCGAGGCGCAGGAATTCATCATCGGCGGCCTCCGCAAATCCGAATCCGTCCGCGGCACCACCGGTCTGCCGTTCCTCAAGGACCTGCCCGTGATCGGACGCGCCCTCTCCACCGAAACCGAATCGCTCAAGCAGTCCCAGCTGGTCGTGATCGCGCATGTCCAGTATTCCAATCCTGATGCGGTCATGGGCACTCAGGTCCGCGAAAACCTCGGCAAAGTCATCAAGGATGTCAACAAAGGCTTGAACAGCCGCGTCGGCAACATGTTCTTCCAGCAGTATTTCCTGGACGACGACCGCTCCGACTGGCATAAGCGCCTGGACAAACTCGGCGACACTATCGATGACAATTTCGAAACGGTGAAATAATGACAGCAAAACGTCGCACTAAAAAAGAAAATGCGGCTGTTCCGCTGACGGGAAAACCGGAGGACCAGCTCGGACGGATCGACGTCTTCAAGAAGATGTGCCGGATGCTGGAAGTGCGGCGCCGGGCAGTGCTCGACGCCGCCTGGCGGGAATACTACGCCGATGAACTTCCCCAGCAGCAGTTCATCCATCTGATGATGCTCCGTTTCTCGCTGCCCTGCAACCTCGCCCGGGTCATGGAAGTGACCGGCCTCTCTTCCGCCGGCGCTTCCATCCTGGTCAACAAACTGGTCCATTTCGGCTGTCTGCTCCGGTATGACGACCCCGCCGACCGCCGTAATGTGATCATCAATTTCACCCCGAAAGGCGCGGAGATGTGCAGCGCGGTCGAAGACCTGCTCAACCGCTACATCTTCAGTTATTTCGACAACTGCAAGGAAAAGGAACTTCAGGAAATCGAGGATGCCAGCCGGACGATCTGCCGCGCACTTGACCGGTCGCAGCAGGATTTTGAAATGAAAAACCGTCCCTGATTCTTGATTTTTTCCCGTTCCGGATTATATTGCCTTTCTGTCAACCAACAGAAAGGCTTTTTTATGGGAACGATTCAGGAAAACTGGAAACTGGCGCTGGATATTCTGCATCCCTCGCAGAAGGATCTCGAGC
>SUWI01000259.1 GCA_015061565.1 Lentisphaerota bacterium | reverse complement strand
CCAGCAGCGCCTGGATGGCGGACAGGGCTTTTTCCCACGGCGGGATGATCCGTTCATGTTTCCGTTTCCGGTAATGCAGCACGATCAGCACGATGACTGCCGCGGCAAGGACGATGGCTGAGATCACCAACCATAAGGTCCGGCTGCTCTTCTGCTGTCCGGCCGCATCCACGGCATCGGCGAGTTCCAGCTGATTGCCGTTGAGCTTGGGCGCGGTCACCTGCAGGGCGGGCAGTTTCAGTTCGATGATCTGCCGGTTGCTGAAAGCGGCCTGAGCCGGCGTTTCGGCGATTTTTCCGAGCCGGTAGCACTGCAGTTCGACAGTGCCTTCCCACCAATCGCCGCCCCAGCCCCGTTTCAGCAGACGGAACGAGGGTTCGGCGCTCAGCTGGCTGCCGGCCGGCGCGGACGCCTGCAGCGAGAGCGGACGGATCCCCCAAGGCAGACGGAATACCGTGTTGAAACGGTATTTGACTCCCAGCACGGGCGGCGTATCATCCGCACGGGCCGGACCGGAGACCAGGGTCACCCCGGCGCCGGAACGTTTCACCCGGTAATATTCGATTCCGACAGCGGCGGCGAAGATGATCAAGATGCCGACGGCCGCCAGGATCAGCCACAATACTGTTTTTCCGAATTTATTCATGCCGGATCCTTTCCGTTTTATCGTTTGCCTTTGCGGTTCCGGAAGAACCTCAGCAGCGGTTTGACCAGATCTTCATCGCTCAGGGCGTCGATGATATCGACCTTGGCGCGGCGGCAGATCTCCTGCGTCTGATCGCGCATCTGTCCGGCCGCGGCGGAAAACGCCTGGAGCGCCCCGCGGCTGCCGGCATCGAACTGGAAAGTCCGGCCGTTTTCCAGCCCCTGCACGGTGAGTCCGGGCAGGACGCAGGGCAGTTCGAGTTCGGCGCGGTCCTGGATCCGGACCGCGATCACATCGTGTTTCCGGCTGATGATCTTGAGCGTGGTCTCATAATTTTTGTCATCCAGAAAATCGCTGACGAGGAAGACGACGGAACGTTTTTTCAGTCCCTGCACCAGGGATTCGAGCGCGCCGCCGATATTGGTGCCGCGGCCCTGCGGTTCCAGTCCCACCAGTTCGCGGATGACCCGCAGACCGTGTTTCCGGCCTGACCGCGGGGGCAGATAGAGTTCCGTGCGGTCCGTGAAGATCAGCAGTCCGACCTTGTCGTTGTTCCGGATGGCGCTGAACGCCAGCAGGGCGGCCGCTTCCGTCATCTGTTCGCGTTTTTCCTTGCCCCGGCTGCCGAACAGGCCCGAGGCCGAGGCGTCCACCGCGAGCATCACGTTCAGTTCGCGTTCTTCCGCATATTTTTTGATATACGGGGTGCCCATGCGCGCGGTCACGTTCCAGTCGATGTCGCGGATATCGTCATCCGGGGTGTATTCGCGCACCTCGCTGAATTCGATCCCGCGGCCCTTGAACACGCTGTGATAAGCGCCGCCCGTGATCTCTTCGACCAGCTTCCGGGTCTTGATTTCGATTTTTCTGACTTTCGCAAGCAGTTCACCGGTCAGCATGATGCCAACCTCCCCTCTGCCGGATCAAGGCGTTTTCAGTTCATTGAGGATCTTGCGGATCACGTCGTCGGGACTCATGCCTTCCGCCTCGGCTTCGTAACTGAGCAGCAGACGGTGTCTGAGCACATCCGGCGCCAGGGTCTTCACATCCTGCGGCGTAACGTAGGCGCGTCCGGCCAGGAAAGCCTCCGCTTTGGCGGCCAGAGCGAGCGCGATCGAGGCGCGCGGCGAAGCTCCGAACTGCACCAGCGTGTCCAGCTCATCCAGCTTGACTCCGTCTTGCCGGCCGGAAAGTTCGGAGCGCCGGCCCGGACGCGTGGCACAGACGATATCCAGGATGTATTCGAGGATCTTTTCATCCATATAGACCTTATCGACCCACTGGCGGGCCTGCGAGACATCGGCGAGCGTGGCGACGGACAGGGCATTGCACTGGTTTTCAGGGTGCGCCATCCGTTCGACGATGAGCCGTTCCTCCACGCGGTTTGGGTAATCCACGCGGATCTTGAACATGAACCGGTCCACCTGTGCTTCGGGCAGCGGATAGGTGCCTTCCTGTTCGATCGGGTTCTGGGTCGCCAGCACCATGAACGGCGCGGGCATCTTGAAAGTCTGTCCGGCAATGGTGGTCTGCCGTTCCTGCATACATTCGAGCAGGGCGCTCTGCACTTTGGCAGGCGCGCGGTTGATTTCATCGGCAAGCACGATATTGGCGAAGACCGGCCCCTGTTTCACGGTAAAGGTATGTTCCTGCGGATTGTAGATATTGGTTCCGATCAGGTCGGCGGGCAGCAGGTCGGGCGTGAACTGCAGCCGAGAAAAACTCCCGTCCAGGGTCTGCGCCAGGGTTTTGACCGCCAGCGTTTTAGCCAGTCCCGGCACGCCTTCGAGCAGCACGTGGCCGTCGGCGATCAATGCCAGCAGCAGACGGTCGATCAGCTGCTGCTGACCGGACATGATGCGGTTCATTTCGGTTTTGACCCGGCCCGCAAAGGCGGAAACTTCCGTGATCTGTGCCTGGAGTTCCTGTAATTCTTCCTGTTTCATGAGAGCTTGCCTCCTGTTGTTTTTCGGTGAATGCTTCCCTTTATAGCGGCATAGACCCTGCTTTCACGGTAAAGTTCACGGTCCGGTAAAATTTTTCCGAAAAAAAAAGCCGGACGGGAAACCGATCCCGTCCGGCCGATGGATTTCTCTGGATCCGTTTCCGCGGATTACGGAAGCGTGTCGAAGTTCTGGTAAATGAAATTGTATTTGTTCTGTGCCGGAGTCACGATCCATTCCGGCTCGACGATCGGGCCGTAGCCCGAAGCGGGCGAATTCGGCATATCGGAGCAGCCGGGCAGCGGGAACGGGAAAGTAACGATCTCCACGATGCCGACACCCTCGCGGACCAGCACGGCGACCACGCCGCGGAGAATACCGTAAGTGCAGGCGGCCAAACCGCCTTCTTCGAAGTTGACCTGATGCCAGACGATCGGGAATTCCAATGCACCGAAAGCGACATTGCTGATGCCCCGTCCCAGCTTGCGGACGATCTGGTCAACGATCGATGGTGTGATGTTTTCCTGAGCGGAGAGTTCAAAGGTCGACCCCACGGCAAAAAGCAGCATGGCGCACAAGATCATTTTTTTCAGCATTTTTTCTTTCCTGTCAGTTTGACCGCCCGTCCGGCAGAACCGGCAGAGCGTCCGTTTATTTAATTTTCTTGTTATTTTTCCTCTTTTGGGGCTTAATATATCCGTTTTTTGCATCAGGTCAAGTTTTTTTTTAAAATATGTTTCGCAAATTTGCAATTTTATGTTATATTATCATGGAAAAACAGAATTTTTTTCGGAAAGGCGCTGATTTTATGACAGCAAAAAAACAAAAAAAGGCCGCGCCGTTCGCAGAACTTACGCTGCTGAACCGCAACCATACGGAGTACCCGGATTCGCCGGACCAGGCGAAAATCGAGACTTTCGCCAATGCCAATGCCCACCGGAACTATCTGATCGAGTTCGATTGTCCCGAATTCACCAGTCTCTGCCCGGTGACCGGACAGCCGGATTTCGGACATATCCGGATCCGCTATGTGGCCAACCGACGCTGCATCGAAAGCAAGGCGCTGAAGCTTTATCTGTTTTCCTACCGCAATTTCAATACCTTCCATGAGGCTGCGGTGAACCGGATCCTGACCGATCTGGTCAAGGCGTGCGCCCCGCGCTGGATGGAAGTCCGCGGCGATTTCATGCCCCGCGGCGGCATTGCGATCCATGTCCGGGCCGAGGAAGGCGATCCCGCACTCGCCCCCAAAGAATGATTGAGGAATTCTCACATTATAATTAATGATAAAATGCAAAATGAAAGAACGAAAATGAATCAGGAATTCAATTTTGTTGAGAATGGCGGCGTGACCTCGCCGGCCGGTTTCCTGGCCTGCGGAGTCTGCGCCGGGTTCAAACGAAGCGGCAGCAACGACATGGCTATGATCGTGTCCGAGCGCGATTGTTCCTTCGCCGGGACCTTTACTTCCAACCTGTTCCCCGCGGCACCCGTCCGCTACTGCCGCGAAATCTGCGCCAGTTCCCCGAACGTGCGGGCCGTCACCATCAACAGCGGCGTCGCCAATGCCTGCACCGGCCTCGAAGGCTATCAGAACACGCTCCGCACCGCCGCGCTGGCGGCTGAAGCGCTGAATATCGAACCGCGCCAGGTCCTGGTGGCTTCCACCGGACGGATCGGCGTGCAGATACCCATGGACAAAATCGAAAAAGGGATCCGCGAAGGCGTGAAACTGCTGTCGCATGACGGCGGCTCGGCCGCCGCGCACGCGATCCTCACCACCGATACCCGACCGAAAGAACTGGCGGTCTCCTTCAGCGTGAACGGGAAAAAAGTCACGGTCGGCGGCTGCTGCAAAGGCGCGGGCATGATCTCGCCCCGGATGGTCGTGGCGCCGCACGCAACCATGATTTGCGTCATCACCACCGACGCCGAGGCTGACAATGCCTATCTGGCCCAGGTCATCGAAAAGGCGGTCAATGCCTCGTTCAACAAGATCACGGTGGACAACGACATGAGCACCAACGACACGGTCCTCCTGCTGGCGAACGGCAGTTCCGGCGTCAGGATCGCCGCCGGTTCCGAGGGTTCCGGACAGTTCGAAAACGCGGTCCGCATGGTCGCGGAGCATCTCGCCCGTTCGATCGTTTACGACGGCGAAGGCGTTTCCAAATTCGTCAGCGTGGAAGTTTCCGGCGCAGCCAATGACCGCGATGCCGAGCTGGCCGCCCGGGCCATCGCCAATTCCCCGCTGTGCAAGACCGCATGGTTCGGCTGTGATCCCAACTGGGGCCGCATCCTGGCGGCCGCCGGTTATTCCGGCGCCTCGTTCCGGCCGGAAAACGTGTCGGTGTATTTCGATGAAATGCCGGTGGTGCGCGGCGGTCTGGATGCCGGCACGCCCGAGAGCGAGCTGGCCGAACTCATGAAACACCGCGAATTTTCCATCAAGGTCGAGCTCGGCGAAGGTTCTGCCTGCTGCACGATCTGGACCGGCGATTTCACCTACGAATATGTCAAAATCAATGCGGATTATCATACCTGATCAAGGAGTTGTCAGAAAAATGGTAGATGTAACCTCTCTCATCAACAAGGCGGACGTGCTCAACGAAGCGCTTCCCTTCATCCAGGAATTCAAGGATTCCATTGCGGTCGTCAAGTTCGGCGGCAGCGCCATGGAGAATCCCGAGCTCACCAGAAAAACCATGCGCGATATCGTGCTGCTGGAAGCCATCGGCATGAAAATGGTCGTGGTGCACGGCGGCGGCAAAGCCATCAGCGCCCGCCTCAAGGAACTCGGTGTGGAGACCCGTTTCATCAACGGACTCCGCGTCACCGACGACGCCACGATCAATGTCGTGGATGATGTGCTCCACAACAACACCAACAAGAGCCTGGTCGAAGGCATTACCGCCGTCGGCGGCCGCGGGGTCTCCATCTCCGGCAAAAAGATCCTCCGGGCCGAAAAACTCTGGTCGAAGGACGCCGCCACCGGCGAACCGCTTGACATCGGATATGTCGGCAAGGTCATTGCGGTGGACGTCAATCCCATCCTCGATGCGCTCAAATACAAGTTCATTCCGGTGATCACGCCGCTGGCGAAGGATTTTCACGGACAGACCTACAACATCAATGCCGACACCGCCGCCTGCGAGATCGCCATGGCGCTCAAGGCCCGCAAACTGGTCTTCCTCAGCGATGTCCCCGGCATCCTCCGCGACCCCAAGGACGAGTCCACGCTCATTTCGGTCATCCATACTTCCGAGGTGGACGGTCTCATTGCCGAGGGTGTTCTTTCCGGCGGCATGCTCCCGAAGATCCAGAGTTCCGTCAGCGCCATCGCCGCCGGGACCCGTGAAGTCCACATGATTGATGGTCGGACTCCCCATTCCCTGCTGCTGGAGATCTTCACCAACAGCGGGATCGGGACCGAAATACTCGAAGGCTGAACCCTTATAAGGAGAACCAGAAAATGCGCAGAACCATCCTTGCGGCGGCACTGACCTGTGCCGTGATCGTCCTGTCCGCCTGCGGCGAACAGCAGCCCGCCAAGTCGTCCAAGCCCGCAACTCCCGCGTCGGCGCCTGCCGCCAAACCCGCGCCCGCTCCGGCGGCCAAGCCTGCTCCTGCCGTCAAGCCTGCGCCCGCACCTGCCAAGCCCGCGGCAAAACCGGCTCCGAAGAAAGCCGCGGCGAAACCGGCTCCGAAGAAAGCCGCGGCGAAACCTGCCCAGAACCAAGCCTCCAAACCCGGCGTGGTCTTGGAGACGGTCCAGGCGGTCGACAAGGCGGCCGATTATGCCACCGGCAGAACTCAGCTCCAGGCGAAAAAGCGGATGCAGAACAAACTGCAGAACATCCAGCAGGGACACCAGAACCAGTACAACAAGGCGCTGGAAGAAAACTGATCCGGCTTGCTTTCGTTGAATATCATTTCGGCGCTCTTCCCGGAAACGGGGCGGGTGCCGTTTTCATTTCCGCCGGACT
>SUWI01000258.1 GCA_015061565.1 Lentisphaerota bacterium | reverse complement strand
CAGATCGGGGCTGAAATCTTCGATCAGATGGGCGTTCTGGAAAATGGCATCCGCAGTGCCCATATACCAGGTCTTGTCCTCGGTCTGCATCTGCGCCGGGACCGGAATGATGAACCGGCCGCGGCGGTGGATATTGGAGATGTTCCACCCGTTGATGATGTGTTCCATCAGGCTTTGGGATTTGAACTGCGTCAGCACGAAAATGCTGTCGATCCCGCTGTTGATGAAATTACTGAGCACAAAGTCGATGATCCGGTATTTTCCCCCGAAAGGAACGGCCGGTTTCGCCCGCTGATCGGTCAGCGGTGCCAGGCGGCGGCCTTCACCGCCGGCAAGAATCATAGCAAGTACGGACGTTCTCATATTACAGACCTCCTGTGTTTTTTCTTCTTTTTATCTATAAAGATAGCACACAATCCGCCAGACTCAAACCGCTTTTAAAAAAAAATCCGTTTTTTTCTTCTCTCCCATCCGGGTCCGCGGAAGAAATTGCGCCGGTCCGGCCGGTGCGGCCTCGACTGCGTCAACCACCATCCCGGACTTCCTGCTTGACCCGCCCCGCTGTGCCATTTGCCCGCTCAAATGCGACATTATGTCACACCAAAATTTTGTGCCATTCTGTCACTTATCAGTCAGAATCCGGGCTGTTTCAGGCTGAAATCAAAAGTTGGCACGGCAAATGCTATAGGTATGGCGTGCAGCAACGCAGACAACAACAAAACAACAGGAGGTCGGTTATGTATTACGCACAGACAAGACAACATCGCAACGCTGATTCGTTCCACGATCTGATGAAGGCATTTTTCCGGAGTTATCCCGAATGGAACACCATGTGGACCGATGAAGGACCCGGCAAAGGCATGAAGGTCAAAGTCCGCGAGAAAGATGTCCGCGTCACTCTGCCCTTCCCCGGCGTGTCCGCCAAGGATTTCGAAGTCGAAGTCGTGGGCGATATGCTTTCGATCCGCGCCAACCGCACCAGAGAGGCAGCAGACGACACGAAGCAGTATCTCTGCCGCGAACGTTCCACCGAATCGTTCCAGGAAAGCGTCCGGCTGCCGGTCCGGGTCAACGGAGCCGAAACTTCGGCCAAATATACCGACGGGGTGCTGACTCTGCTGATCCCGCGTGAAGGCATCGAAGCCAAAGCCTCGAAACAGATCAAAGTTGACTGAAACAAGCGAACCAATCCCGTAAGAAAGGAGCATCATCATGAATGAAGAAGTGAAAAAGAACGAACAGTATATGGAAGTCCTGCCCGCGGCGGATATCATCGACGATGAAAAGAATGCGGTCATCTCGCTGGAAGTGCCCGGCGCCAATGCCCAGACCGTGACCGTCGAAGTGAAGGACCAGATCCTGAGCATGGAAGCCCGCAGCTCGCTGACCTGGCACGGCATGCCGCTGCTCTACAAACGCTCGTTCCAGCTCTCCGATGCGGTCGATGTGGAAAACATCTCCGCCAAGACCCAGGACGGCGTCCTGACCGTCACCCTGCCGAAATCCGAACGTGCCAAAGTGCATCGGATCCAGGTCCAGTAACCGATAATCGGCCTTTTCTCTCGGCCGGGAGCTGCTCTCCGGAGCGGCTCCCGGCTTCTTTTATCTGCGCCAATGCAGAATGCTGCCGTTCTTCTCCATCACTTTCTGGACTTGTGAGGTCAGGTCGCCTTCCGTTCCGCAGCGCAATGCCGCGGCGCAGCCCGCAGCTTCGCCGGTCAGACACGCACACGGAATACAGCGGGTGATCTCCCAGGCGTCGCCGACCGAGGAAATGCAGCGCCCCGCCGCAAACAGGTTCACCGTATGCGGCGCGATCAGCGTCCCGAACGGAATTTCCCAGACCGGACCCGGTTTCCGCCAGTCGGAGACCAGCCCGACCGAATCGGCGAAGAAACGGTCGTTCATGTTGTCGGAAAGTTCGAAAACGCCCTTCATCGCGGCGATTTTCCGGAACTGCGGCATGGCGGCGATGAAAAGCGGCCAGCGTTGAAAACGGTCCGAGCGTCCGGATGCCTGTTCTTCCGCATAGAATTTCCGGAGCATTGCCCGGGTTTCGAGCATGTAATCGGTCACATCTTTCGCGGTCGGGTTCGTGAAAGTGCGTTCCGCATTCCCGCGCGTCAGCATATTGATCTCAGGAGCCATCCGGTCCCGTCCGTATTGACGCGAACCCTCGTATTCCAGCGCCCAGAGTGAAAGCACATTTTTACCATAGGAGACTTCTTCTCCGGCCAATCGCGCAAGGACCGCACTGCCCGAGGCGTCCACAAACGCCCCGGCCGCGATTTCGGAGCGGCCGTCGGTGTTTTCCACGGTGACGGACCGGATCACGCCGTTTTCCTTCACGAGATCCGTCACCAGCGTATCGTAAAGGATCGTCACCTGATTTTCCAGCAGGAATTCCTCCATTGCCAGGATCATCGCGGCGGGCGAGAAAACACAGCGGAGACGTTCCACTTCCGGCGCATTTTTCTTTTCCATCCAGTCCGGCGGGATCTTCCCCGGACCGTATTTCATGGAACGTTCGATCAGCTCCCCGGCCAGCCCGAACGTGACCTGCGTCCCGTTACCGTCGCAGAGGGGCAGGAAAATGTTGATCAGCCCCGCCGTGGCGAGGCCGCCCGGGGTGCAGGTTTTCTCGATGATGACGGTCCTTGCTCCCTGCCGGACGGCGGAAATGGCGGCGGTCACTCCGGCCACACCGCAGCCGATCACTGCGGCATCAAACGTTTCCATCGCATTCACCTTGAATTACAGGATGTATTCCCGGACGGGCATGCCGCGGTGTTTTCGCGCCTCGATCCACGGACCGTACCAGGTCGGCTTTTCGGCGGCCACTCCGGTCAGGAATTTGTCGGTCTCGTCCGGCGTGTTTTCCCACATTTTGATCCGTCCGGCATCGCGGCATTCTTCCAGCAGTTTCAACCCGAATTCACTGCGGGCGATAATGGCGGAAAGCCCTTTCGCCGCGGCTTCACGCTTCCGCGGATCCTTCTGCATGTCTTCCTCGCTCGGCGGGAACAGGTCGAAACTCGGGGGCAGCGTGGGATGGCACCAGGTATCCCCGAACACCACATCACCCGCATAGCCGACTTTTTCCAGACAGATCCGGCATTCTTCCGGCGTATAGCGTCCCAGCGCGGCAACTCCGCCGCTGCGCACGAAGGCTTTTTCATGCAGTTCGCCGTCTTTGGTGCGGACGCGCATGGTTCCCGGGAAAGCGCCGGTCCGGTAATTCAGTTCGCGGACATCTTCCATTTCCACATTCAGCCAGGTTTTCAGCAGCCATTTGGTTCCGGCCAGCGCCCAGTGCGCCGCACAGAAATTGCAGGACACCAGCTTGATGATCGAACCGATCTCCGCCAGTTCCGGCGTCATCATCATTTTCCGGATGCTCTGCGCATGGCACGGCGTCGCGGAGACCGCGATTTTCTTCAGTCCCATTTCATACGCTTCCCGGATCCCCAGCAGCTGCGGATGCGGCTGATATTTGGATCCGGAACAGGCCACCACGTCTTTGCGGGACGTGGCAACGTAGGCTTTGGCGAGCCACGGTTTTTCCTGATCGTATCCCGCCAGGACCGCGCCGTCGATATACCCTTTTTCCAGCGCGAAGATCATCAGCGAGGTCGCCACGCCGCCCGACACTCCGATCTTGCGGATCTCCGGATCCGCCGCACAGCCCGTTCCCACAAAACGCAGAACGCCGCCGACTTTTTCCACGCTGTTCATATCGCGGTTGCGCCCGAAAAAGGTTTTTTCCATTTTCGCCAGCGGCACGATCTTCGCGGCGCAGACGTCATAGCATTTGGTGCAGGACCTGCAGTCGCATTTCCCGGTCAGTTCCGGATTGCGGCCCCAGTCATACAATTTGAGCTCGATCGCTTTTTCCGGGCATACCGCGGCGCAGAGTCCGCATTCGTAGCAAAGCCCCGTGTTGATGCATTCCCGCTGCAGAAGTCTGAATCCTTCCTGTGACATTTTGATTCCTTTCCTTTCGAAATCGGGACGATGCCGTCCCATGGTTATGTTCAAAAACGAATTTTTTCAGCCCAGCCGTCCGGTCCGGATCAGATCCGAATACCAGCGGCAACTTAATTTCGGGATTCTTTCCGAAGTATGGTAATTCACGAAGATCAGACCGTATCTCGAGCGGAAACCGGCATTCCATTCCAGGTTGTCCAGCAGACTCCAGTGGAGATACCCCTTGACCGGGATCTTTTCCCTGACCGCCCGGGAAAGGGAGGCCAGATACGCCCGCATGTATTTGATCCGGTGAAAATCATAGATCTTTCCGTCCGGTTCGGGACGGTCGTTGCCGCAGACGCCGTTTTCCGAGATGATCAGCCGGCGGGGATGCCACAATTCATTCACGATCCGGCAGCCCCAGTACATGGCTTCCGGCTGGAAGAGCACGCTCGTATCATCCGGATATTCCTTGTAATTCTTATACCCGACCGGCGATTCGCGGTCGGCACGGACGAACTGGCCGTGATAAATGTTCAACCCCAGGAAATCCACGGGCGCTCCGATCAGCTCGAAATCGCCGTCGGCAACCTTCGGCGCATTTTCCTTTTCGGCGACCAGATAACATTCCGGATAGCCGCCTTCCATCACCGCCGTCAGAAAATGGGCATTGATCTCCCGGAAAGCCTTCTTCGCCGCCGCGATGTCCTCATCCGAATTCGTCGCGGGGATCATGAACCGGGGATTTTCCGCCAGTCCGATCTCCGCCCACGGAGCCGCGGAACGGAGCGCGCGGACGGCCGTTCCATGGGCCAGCAGCAGATGATGCCGCACCTGATTCCGGCGGTCCGGCGGCAGCCTCAATCCCGGGGCGATCATCCCCTTGGCATATCCGACATCGCTGCATCCGAGAAATTCGTTGGTCGTGAAATAATGTTTCACCCGGTCTCCCAGCGCTTCCGCCGCGCAGACCGCATAATCGCCGAAATATCTGACGGTCTCCCGCGATTCCCAGCCGCCGTATTCCTGCTGCAGCGCCAGCGGCAGATCCCAATGATACAGGGTCACATACGGTTCGATGCCGTTCTCCAGCAGACCGTCGCAGAGCCGTTTGTAATAGTCCAGTCCTTTCGGATTGACCTTTCCTTTCCCGTCCGGCAGGATCCGGCTCCAGGCCAGGGAAAAACGGTAGGCATTCATCCCTGCCTCTTTCATCAGGCGGATGTCCTCGCGCCAGCAATGATACTGGTTGCTGGCCACATCGCCGGTCACATTCTCCAGAATGGCTCCCGGCCGTTTTTCGAACTCGGTCCAGATGGACGGACCTTTGCCGTCTTCGTGCGCGCCGCCCTCGACCTGATAAGCCGCTGCAGCGCTGCCCCAGATGAAATCTTCCGGAAAATCACGTTCGTTTTTCATCATTCTTCTCCGCGTGGTTGTTCTGAGGTAAATATAGTCCGGAATCAGCATTTATCAAGAGATATTTTGAAACATTACATGACAGAAACGAACATCCCATGCGTTTTACTCCGAATTATGGATCCGGCAAAACCTGAAAATCAAAAAAAACCATATTTCCGCTTGCATTTTTCCGGAAAACCAGTATAATAACCTTGTCATGGAGAATCTTTTTATGGCAGAAACGATCAGAGAAAATGACTATTTCGATCAGCTGACAGTCAGTTTCGTTTCCAGCCGGCAGGGACTGCATTCCAGCCGGAACTTGAAACGGATTCGGCTGCGCATCGGCCTGATGACCGGGACCGAGGTCAGAAGGACGGACAAAAACGGCGAAGTCACCTTGAAATGTCCTTTCATTTTTTTCAGTTTCCGCAACCAGACTTACAGCTGGATCACGGAAGGCAATGTTTTCCGGGACAGCTTCTTTTTCGATCTGGAAGGCACCCGGGCAGATGAACTGGAACGCACTTTGAAACTTGATTTTCCCGGCGGGACCGCATCCATCAGCGACCCCGTTCCGTTCCAGCAGATACTGGAGCAGATGCACGAACTCTTCTTTCAGCATCGTCAGGAACACCGGTACCGGCTGCCCGTGCTGGCGGAAGAATTCGTCGCCCGGATCTATATCGAACAGTCCGCCGCGCAAAGTCCGAACAAATATGTCCGCAAGATCCTTCAGGATGCCGACGAAGTCGATCGCGCGCCCGGCGACGAACATGATTTCGAGCGCAAAGCGGCAGTTCTCGGCATCACTCCGGTCCATTACCGGCGGATCTTCAAAGCGGTCATCGGCATGGCGCCGTACCAATATCTCCAGCAATGCCGTCTGAGTCACGCGATCCGTCTGCTGCGGAATGAAAAACAGCTTCAGATCCAGCAGATCGCCGCAGAATGCGGGTTCGGCAACGCCACCGAATTTTCCCGCTTTTTCAAAAAACAGACCGGTCTCTCCCCGCTGAATTACAGCAAAAATTTCTTCGAATGACGTACTGTTTTTTTCTTTTGCGTCCGCAGGATCCGAAATTGCGGTACACGGTCCCAGTGCCGATGGTTTTCCTCGGGTAATCGAGTAGGAGGCTGCTCCTTATTGGGGCAGCCGACCTCTCACACCACCGTACGTGCCGTTCGGCATACGGCGGTTCAACAATTTGAGTG
>SUWI01000257.1 GCA_015061565.1 Lentisphaerota bacterium | reverse complement strand
ATCCCCTGCCCTGCGGCAAGTTCCATCGGGATGAATCCAACCGTCCGCCTGCCGCCGGGAACCGTCTTGAAGGGAGCGGGGAGCGGTTTCAGTCCGGAGAGCGCCACGGTTTTGAAACTGCGTCCTGCCGCCGGATTGGGCCGCACGCTGTACATCGGCATCACGGCGGCGCCTTTTTCGCTGAGCCAGTCGTTGATGGTGCGGTGTTTTCTGCTGTAAAAATTCCAGGCTTCTTCCGCCGTGGTGATCACGCTGTGGGAACCGTAGCTGTCTTCCGGATCGCCGTTGGAACCGTAGAGGATACAGCCGATCCCCTCGAATTTCGGATCGCGTCCGATCTTCGCCGGATCGAGTTTTCCCATCGCAGACTGATTGAAGACACCCCAGACGGTGTAACCGAGATTGGTGAAAAGTTTCACCCCCTGTTCACCGCCGGACCAGTTCATCATCACAATGTCCCGCGGCAGCTTGTCCAGGTTCAGATGATTGTCGAACGGCTTGCCGCCGTTATGGTCGGGCTGAAGCATATCGGAAAACATCAGCATCCGCACGTTTCTTTTCGTCAGGAACTCATGCTCTTTCAGGATCGTCTCCCGGAAAATTTCCCGCCGCGGACGTCCGTTCTGAGTCAGCTCGACATTCTTTTTCGGATAGTGCCACCACTCGTCGTTGCAGGTGTCGAAGTACTTTGGTTTGATCTCGTCGATCCATTCGCCGCGGGCGGCATGGAGATATTTCCAGAAATCCGGATGCAGCGGATCGGCATCGCCCCGGGCGTAACCTTTCAGGATCATTTGAGGAAAATTGTTGGTCATTATATAATTGGCATGGGAACAGCTCGGCATGACCGGGACGATATCCAGATGATACTTCCGGCAGAAAGCCGCAAAATCACGCATTTCCCGCCAGGTGAGATGACTGGTGGAACGGTTCATTTTTTTCCCGTCCGGCGTTTCGTAGATCACCTGCGAAGGATTCCGCAGTCCGAGGTAATTCATCTTATTCAAAATTAAGAAACGGCGGGCGAAATCATACATTCCCGCCTTGATCTCGTCAAAGCTGTCGGCATACGGCTTCAATTCCCTGCGCGGCAGCCAGTAACAGGCATCGAGCCAGCGCTGGAGATAACGGTTGGGCAGATCCGGCCAGTCGGAAACGGTGACGCCCGGCAGGAAATCCTCATTGCGCAGCATGGCATACCGTGCCAGCTGTTCCAGCGTGGAAATGCCGTGCCCCAGTCCGGCGGCATCGGTTCCCCGGATCGTGATCCCGTTTCCGGAAACGGCAAGCGCATATCCTTCATTTCGAGTCACGGTCGGGAGTCCGGCGGGGACCGGATTTTTACCGATCACAATGGTATCGTCGGACAGCGGAGCCGTTTGGCAGACCAGTTTTTCCTGAAGGAATCCGGACCAGATCTCCGCAAGACGTTCCGGCACGTTCTTCTCCATCTTTTCCGGATAAAAGAGCGTCAATCCCGCGGCCGGGAGTTTTTCTTTGCTCCACACCAGATTTTTCGGTTCGGGAACCAGGACGGTGCTGCCGTATGCAAGCTCGGGATGCCAATGCAGCGCGTCCGTTCGGCCCGCGAAAATACAGCCGGTCATATCATTCCAGATCGTAAAACGCTGGACACCGCTTGAGCCGGTATAATCCTTGAGAAAATAAAAATCCCGGGCTTTCACGCCCTGTCCGGTGATCCTGGCAGCGGGACACGCCAGGCGGAATTCGAAATCGCCGGGAACGCCGGTCAGGAGCTTGCCCTGATGGAAAAAGAGCGCCGGTTTTTCCGGGAACGGCCGGCTGGCAGGTTGACCTTTGGCAAGCAGACGCAGAACGCCGGCTTCGCCCAGATGATAGATCCGGTCGGTTTCCCGGAGAAACGCCTTGCCCCCGCCCGACGCCGAATTGTCCGCGAAAAGCTGCAGCCCGTGGATCGACTCTTTCCGATACTTATCGAGAAACGTCTTCCGGACGGCAAAGACCGCGTGCCAGGAATCCGGCTGTTTATCCACTTTGACCTGCCATTCCTTTTCCCTCAAATTGTTTTTCCGGACATAACAGTCGGCGACCTGGTCGAAAAACTGGTGATAGGACTGCGATGCCCCCGCGGAATTGACCACGAACTGATGATAACTGCGGTTGTCATTTCCCGGAGACAGCAGGAGCTGAAAGGAATCGTCCCGCCAGATCTGTCCGTCCCGATTCTGTTTGCTAACTAATTTGACCGTATCGATTTTCTGCTCGAAACGGACGTAGATACATTGGATGTCATGCAGCATTTTCACGGTGACCGGAGCTTTCAGGGTTCCCGTCAATGTATAAGCTGCGGGAATTGCATTCCAGTCTTTTTCAGCGGGGACCCGACCGACAGCGGCCGCATCCACTGCCGGAACAGCGGTCAGGGCGGCCTTGCCCCGCAGTTCCATCTGCAGATCGCCGAAATGCAGAACGGCGTCCCTGGCGGTCCGGCAGGAAAAATAGAGGTTTTTCAACTCGGAAAATTTCAGTCCGCCCCGGCTGGGGTCTCTGGTATAAAGACTTCGGCTGCGATAGGTCCGCAGGATGCCGTCCGGACCGTGCATGATAAACGTGCCGCGGAACATTTGGCCTTTCCGTCCGGCGATGACCTGCAGGGTCGATGCGGAAAAGCCCGGTGCGATCACGGCGGGAAGCGTGATCCCGCTGTATTCCCAGTCCGGCAGGTGCACTGCTGCGAGATCTTTTTCCAGTTTTCTGCTGGAAATGCCGGTCCGGTCCGGAGAACCTTTACAGGAAACGGCCGCCACTCCCGGCTGACCGTCATTCGAATATCCGGCAGTTTTTCCTTTCCAGTCATGGTAACGGCTCAGCGGAAAAAGCCAGCCGTGTTCATTCAGACGGACGGCATCCGAGGCATTTACGGACCAGAGCACCGAAAGCAAAGCGGCCACAGGAAAAAAACGGTGAAGTTTCATTCTGAAAGACCTCCTTTTGCGTTATAATCTGCTGGCAACAATGTAAGCGTATCGGCCGGATTTTCAAATCAAAACCTGCCAAATAATCCTATATTTTCTGCCAAATGAAAGCATCGGGAAAAATTGTGACCTTCCTTGCAAAAATCCAAAACCGTGCTACATTTCCTGCAGACGGGAACCTTACGGAGAACACAAATGGATGAACAGGATAAAATTTACCGGGTGGTGACGGAAAACCTCCCGCGGAAAACCAGTTTATACCCGCGTCTCATCCGCCTGCTTTCCCATAGAAACCAATATTCTCTGCCGAAAGAGAGGACCTTCATCGACACGCAGGTCTGCATTCATTTTTCCGAGACCGCGCCCCTGTTCGAAGTCCGTATCGGCGACCGGAAATATGCCGCGGAGTGTCCCCGGGTCTACATCAAACGGGCGGGGGAAACCCATCGGATAACCTGTGCCGACGACAACGTTCAATACAGTTTCGACATGATTTACGATGCAAAGACCAATATCGAAAAACTGATCCCGGACGATCTGGTTTTATTTCCGCTGGAGCTCACCCCGCGTATCCACGCGCTGGTCGGCAATGCCAGGGAACTCCTGCCGCATATCGAAGAGGATGGCGTCTGCGACCGGGTCGATGAGCTGTGCTTCAGCATCCTTCATGAGATCCTGCTGGCAAACCGGGTGATCGCCCCGAAGACCGACCTTCATGAAAAACAGATCCGCCGTGCCGTTTCCTGGCTGCATATCCACATGCTCTCTCCGATCGACTGGCGCGAACTGGCCGGCCGGTTCGGTTTTTCCGAGCGTTCGTTCAACCGTTATTGGAAGACCTATATGAAAGAATCTCCGCATCAGTATCTCATTTCCCTGCGGATGAAGGAAGCGAAATGTCTGCTGATGGAAACCCGTTTGAGTGTCGGGGAGATCGCCGGGAAAGTCGGTTATGCTTCCCTGGAATCTTTCGGATTCGCTTTCAGGAAACGTTTCGGAATTTCCCCCCATGCCTTCCGCCGCCGGCACCGGTAATGCCGTTTTTGAATCTCTTCGGTCTGCGAGGACGCCGTCACAACGGATGACGGTGCGTCCGGCGATAATTGGCGGGCGTGAACAGCAGATATTTCCGGAACAGACGGGAAAAATAAAATTCGCTCCGGAACCCGCATTTCCAGGCAATGGCCTTGATCGGATCCGTGCTCTGGACCAGCAGCGTGGCGGCTTTGTAAAGACGCTGCCGCAGCACAAAACGATGCGGCGGTTCGTTATACTGTTCCGAAAAGATCCGCATGAAATGTTTCAGGGAAATATTCAGTTTTTCCGCCTCGGACGCGAAATCCCACTCCCTTTCCGGCGAGATCATGATCCGCTGCACGATCCGCTCCAGATCCGGCTGGTAGAAACTGTTTCCTTCGCGCCGGACCGGTCCGCTCCCGAGCAGAAGCAGCATGTATTCGAATTTGGCCACGGCGAAATCGTGCATATCCGGATCGCGCGAAAGCTGGATCAGTTCCAGCATGTGCGAAAGGAACTGATTCGGCGCATGGATCGGATAATACGGCTTTTCACGCTGTGCCGCCGGCACGAACAGTCCCGAATCCAGATACGATCTGATCCGCGGTCCGGTGGTCAGGACATGATAATGTTCGCGGGTCGTGTTTTTCACCGAACCGTAGGCGAACACGCTGTCCGGCGAGGTCAGGAAGGCCGCCGGGCCGCGCAGATGCAGGACCGGAGCTCCATTGACGGAAAGATAAAACGGTCCCGAATGGATATACTGCAGCCCGTAATACAGCGGATGCGCATTGCAGCATTCGTCGGCATGGGCCCGGATTCCGGCCCCGGCGAAGGTCAGTCCCTCGAAATAGCGGGTGGTTTCCATCGATAAAAGTTTCTCCCTGAAAAACCTCGTTTCCGCATCAACTTAACCGCTGAAAATGAAAATTCAACCGCTTTTATGAAAAAAGTACATGAATTTGCGAATTTCGTGCATTGCATTCAAGCAGATTCCCCTCTATATTATGCGCAAAACAGACGGGTCGTCCATCGGCCGTCCGGAACCGGAAAAAAGGAGACTTTGCATCATGAACATGCCGTCCATTGGAACCTTGCTGCGCTGCGGCAGCATCGATGAACGCAGGATCGCTTATTACCATGAGATCGGCCTGGATTCGCTCCAGATCGCCGGCGTTTATGAAGACTGGCTGGCGCCGGGCGAAGCCGCATTGCAGGCGTCCGACGCGTTTTTCGAGCTCTTCCGGAAATACGGCATCACCGTGCCGACGATGTTCATGTCCTACCCGAATCAGGACTGGAAACATCCGCGCGAAGGGATCGGCCTGGTCCCGGAAAAAACCCGCGCCGAACGCATGATCCGGTCCTGCCGCCAGATGAACTGGGCGAAACGCTACGGGATCCGGTATATCACCTGCCACGCCGGGTTCGTGCCGGAAGAACGCAATGAATTCTACGAACATTTCATCGCCGACCTGAAACTGCTGGTCAGATTCGCCGCCTCCAACGGCCAGGAATTCCTGTTCGAAACGGGAACCGAAAACGTCGCCGGTCTCAAGCAGACGATCGAAGATATCGGCGAGCCGAATGTCGGGATCAATTTCGACCCGGCCAATCTGCTGATCTACGGCACCGACGATCCCGCCGTGCTGGTCGATCAGCTGGCGGACAAAATCCGGGTCGTCCACTGCAAAGACGCGAATCCGCCCGAGCCGGGCAAGACCAGCGGCAAGGAGACCGTGCTGGGCAAAGGATCCGCGCATTTTGCGGAACTGCTGAAAAAACTGCTGGCCGGCGGTTTCAGCGGACCACTTATCATCGAGCGCGAACTTCCGCTCGGACCGGAACAGGAAAAAGACATTGCCGAAGCGGTCGTCTTCATCAAATCGATCGTCCGGAGTGCGTAAAAAGCCGGTTTATTTTTGTCCCAGGCGGGCGCAGAAATCTTTCAGCGACGCCGCGGCCCGGCGCAGCACTTCTTCCGAACACGCGTAGGAAAAGCGCACGAACGAATCCGCCCCGAAGCCGCAGCCCGGCGCAGCCGCGATATATGCCTCGTCCATCAGCCGGTCGCAGAACGTCGTGCTGTCCAGTCCGAATGCGGAAATATCTGCAAACACGTAGAAGGCTCCGGACGGACGGAAGAATTTGAGTCCGGGAATATCTTTCAGCAGACGGCAGAACAGTTCCCGGCGGACGGCAAAAGCGTTTTTCATCCGTTCGCAGTCGGCATTGCCGTTCTGCAGAGCTTTCAGCGCGCCGAACTGCGCGAACGTGGTCACGTTGGCGACGAAATGAGTCTGCAGTGCGTTGATCTTGCTGCTGAGCCACGGCGGCGCGGTCAGGAATCCCACCCGCCAGCCGGTCATCGCATAACTTTTGCTGAAGGAATCGACCGTGACCGTATGGGCGTTCACCTCGGGCGACAGCGACGCGATGCTGATATGCGGACGGTCCGCGTCATACGCCAGTTTTTCGTAAACTTCATCGGAAAGGATCATGAAATTCTTCCGGACGGCGAAAGCGGCCAGCCGTTCCAGCGCCCGCAGCCGGTAGACCGCACCGGTCGGATTCGACGGCGAACACAGGATCAGCAGCCTCGTCCGGTCGGTAATATAGC
>SUWI01000256.1 GCA_015061565.1 Lentisphaerota bacterium | reverse complement strand
CGGGCAGCGACGGCGTTTACGTTCCGGGATCCGGAGAGTTTTCCGGACGGGAACGTAAACGCCGTCGCTGCCCGGCGCGAGCCAGCGCACCCCGAGCGAATCCAGGAAACTGTAAACGCCCGACAGCGTCCCCTTGTCCGGATTGTCATAAAAATAATCGAACATGAAAACGCGTTTCGGCGTGTCTTTGCCGTAAATATCGATCCGTTTCCCTTTGGCCTCGATCACATATTCATCGGGTTTGAATTGGTCCGCCTGACCGAACCCGAGAAAAAAATTCACCCCGGCGGACGGCTTGCTGCCGATCCGGAAATCCGCTCCGGTCATTTTTTTCAGATGTTCGGCCAGTTCCTGGGCGGCAAACCGGACGATCGGTTTGGCTTTTTCCGGGATCACGATCCCCGCTTTCGCCTGACCGTTTTCAGCCAGCGTGATCTCCGCGGCAGATACCGCGGAAACGATTCCAATCAACAGAGCGGTCATCCATTTTTTCATTTGCTCAACCTCCTGATTGCTTTTTCCGCAGTGGAATAATCGAATTTATATTGGACTTTTTTACCGTATTCCAAAGCCGCGCGGTAATGCCGCAGCGCTTCATCCTTTTTCCCGAGTTTTTCATACGCGATCCCGGTCAGAATGTTCGCATTGTAAAGGTTGGCGGGATGCTGTTCTTTGACTTTCAGCACATTGTCCAGCACTTCGATCATGTACTGATACTGCTTTTTGCGATCGTAGATCACCGACATGTTGTAATAGGTCGCGTAATAGATATTGCTTCCTTTGGGACATTCCTGCTGCGATGCCTGCTTCAGCAGTTCCAGCGCAAAATCCATCCGGGGAGTCCACAGCAGGGAATTGGCAACCGTATTCAGAATCAGACGGATCTCCAGCGGATCGAGCGTTTCATTTTCCACTGCGTCCAGTGCGAATTTTTCCGCTGCCCTGCTTTTTTTCTGACTGCGCATCGCCTGATATTTACCCACAATGGCTGCGCCTTTTTGCGCGGAATTGCCCGCGGCTTTGACTGCCTCGCCGTATTTCATTTCCGCGGCAGCGTAATTTTTCTGTTTTACGGCCGCTTTTGCTTCCGCCAGGATTTTTCCGTAATCCTGTCCATTCACCAATGCTGCTGACAAAATCATCATAGCTGAAAGAAATCTTTTCATGGCCTTTTTCTCCTTTCGTTCCGAGTGTTGGAATATCATTCTGTTATTGTATTTGAAAGCTCCGAGCTTCCCCGTTCGGATGGAAATACTCTTTGTATGCAGTGTTGCTTCTCATACCTTCCGGGATCTTCATACATTCGGCATGGCCGTCTGCCCGCAGATAGACAGCCCCCGCACCGGAATGATTATCCAATCCGAGATTACGATTGGACGAATCAGTATCCCAGTTGAAGACGGCAGGGGAGACTTTAGGTCCGACTTCGCCGACCGAAACATACTTGGATGGATATTTCACTTTGGACTGTCTCCACTGCAAATGCCAGGAATCAGGCGTATCAGGTTGGAAATGGCCGTTTTCAATATTGGGCTTATAAAACCACTGATAGTTATAAGCGCAATTCACCCCGTTGATGGTAGTTCTGGCAAACAGGATCCTTTCGGGGGCGGGAAGTTTCAGCGAGGGACATACCGCGACCCTGGCGGGCGATTCCAGCTTGAGTTTCAGGTAATCCTGAAGAATGCCGAACAGGTGCATTTGACTCGTAGCTGCATTGTTAAAGACACAGGGAAAAGCGTCCCCGTAATCTTCACCATACAACCGGATCGCCAGGCCGATCTGTTTGTTGTTGCCGAGACAGGCGGTCCGGTTCGCCGCCTGTTTCGCCGAATTCAGGGCGGGCAGCAGCATCCCTGCGAGAATGGCGATAATTGCAATTACTACGAGGAGTTCTATCAGTGTGAAGATTCGATTCCGGTAAGATCGCGGATGACGGACGAGGGTGAAATCCTTTGATGATGACGGGTTACGGTTCATGTTCTGTTTCCTTTCCTTTGAAGGTTATTTGGTTGTTTTTTTATTGGATCTTTGCTGTTTTTTGATTTCTTGGCGGATGGCTTCCCAGGCGAGTTTCGGCCGGCGGTAGCGGTCGAGCATGCCTTTGTCGTTGTAGCCGAGCACCCGACCGCCGTTGATGTAGGATTTTGCATCGCAGAAATGCCAGAAGCACAGACCGCAGTAACGTGGATCATTAAGCACTGCGCGGCAGACTTCCCTGGCCAGTTCCGCCTGATATTCCTCCGACCAGCGGGCTTTATAGGGATCGTGATCCCCGTAGATCGCCGAGGCTCCGATCTCGCTGATCATATACGGCTTGTTCGCCGGAATCGCCGCCGCCAGCTGTTTCAGCCTCGGCGCGATATGATGGATTCCGGAAACTTCGTCCCAATTGGAATCATACCAGCCCGGATACGGATTCATCGCCACGAGGTCGACCAGGTCCATGCAGACGTCTTTCTCATATTTGTTCGAGGCGAAAGTGATCGGTCGGGTCGTATCGACCTCCCGGAAGGCTTTATATACACTCCGGATGATCGAACGCACCCGCGGCAGCTGGCTTTCGGTTTCGTTCATGAAGCCGCGGATGATGATGCACGGATGATTGTAATGGACTGCGGCGAGCTTGTGTGCCTGGTCGATCTGCCGATGCAGGAACCCGCGGGAAAAGAGTTCGGGCGGTTTGACATCCCAGCCCAGCGTTTCCTCCCAGACCAGCACCCCCATTTTGTCGCAGAGTTTCAAAAAACTCTCCCTTTGCGGATAATGGCTGCCTCGAATAAAATTGCCACCCTGATCTTTCAGCATATGCAGATCGGCGGCCATGAGGGCAGGGGGAGTCGCCGCGCCGAATTCGGGATGGCTTTCGTGCCGGTTGTAGCCGAACAAGCGGAGTTCCTTCCCGTTCAGCAGAAGTTTCGGTCCCTTGACCTCGATCTGCCGGATGCCGAACGTTTCTTCGAGCCGGTCGTCTTTCAGCAGAAGTTCCAGCTGATGCAGATTCGGTTCTTCGGCGGACCACAGTTTGAAGGCGGGAACTTTCAGCCGATATTCCTGTTCCCGTCCGGAAAACGGAACGATCTTGACCGCTTTGCCGTCGATGCGGATTGTAAGATCCTGTTCCTTGCGGAAGAAACGGCAGGCGCGGACTTTCAGAGCGATTTTTCCGGTTTTATAATCGAGCGTGGTGATCCTGACCCATTCGAGGTGGTCCTTTGGCAGTTCCTCGAGCGTGACGCTGCCGAAGATGCCGCCGAACGCATAGAAATCGTAAAACGGAAATACCACATTGTTATACCGGTTGGATACGGCGATGACCAGTTCGTGAGTTCCGGATCCCCCCGCGTCGAAAGTGAATTTTTCCGGCATGTAAGCATAGGGACAGGTCCCGACACATTTGCCGTCCCAGTAGACTTCCCCTTCGATTCCGAGACCGTCGAGGCTGAGCTGAACGGTTCCTCCCGTGTGGACGAGCCGCCGGAAATATCCGGTGCCGCGCTTGCCGAACCACGGGGCCATGACATCGAAACAGCCGGGCACCGCCAAGGCATTCTCAAATTTCTCTTTTCCGGGATATTGGTTGAAATCTGCCGATTCCGAAAAGGTGAAATCCCAGATTCCATCAAGATTTTTGCCGATTCTCATGATCCGATCCTTGTATTTTTATTGTTCCATGTTATACTATTATACCACGGATGTTAGAAATGCAATTATAAAAATGTCACAAACAACAGGGATTTTGTCACAATGCAGACTTTTCGGCATTATTATGAAAGCTGCGAGATCGATCCGCAGCTGTCCTTTTACGTTCGAAGCTGCGGCTATTTCAATTTGATGCCGCCGGATCGGGAAGCGTATCGGTCCTGCGTGAATTTCGGTGAAATATTCTGGTGCATCCGGGGTGGATGCATCTTCAAGCACAAATTGAAAGAATATGTCCTGAAGCCGGGGTATGTGTGGTATTATCCGGTTGGCTCGTGTCATGATTATCAGCCGCTGCCGGGCGGGTTCGAATACCGGTTCTTCACCATTGCCGGACTGCAGGCATCAATTCTTTTTGCGGGGCTGGACATCCGTCCGGGTCTGAATTACGCCGGAACCTGTCCGGAGGATCTGTTTTCGCTGATCGAATTGAATATGAAGGAAGTCCCGACCCGTTCTTTCCGGATGCATGCTCTGGCAGCGGCATTTCAGATCCTGACGATGATTTCGCCCGGACAGCATCCGGAAATGGTCCGCGGGAGCATGGCGGAAAAGGCAAAAGCGCTGATCGATTCGGGTTTTCGCGACTGCGAGTTCAACGTGGAAAAGACCGCAGCCCTGCTGGGCGTGCACCGGGGCAGTCTGAGCAGGGCTTTCTCCGAAGGTTACGGGATCACGGTCACGCATTATATCACCCGATGCCGGGTGCGTCATGCAATCAAACTGCTGAAGGAAACCGATCTGCCGATCCGCGATATTGCCAGGCAGTCCGGATTCAATACCCAGGAATATTTTTCCAGGGTGTTTCTGGAACAGACTGGTTTTACGCCGGCTGCATTCCGGAAACAGACCGCCGGCTGAAGCCGTCAGCCGATCTTGAGCCAGCCGATGTCCCAGGCGGCGAGGCCTGGGATGGTGACTTCCGCTCCGGCGCCGCCGTGCCGGAGCGATACTTTGACCGGCGGTTCCGAGGGGACTTGCCATTCCGCTTCGGAAATATTTGCCGGCACGTTCCGCAACTTCAGCGCAAACGGTTTCTGATGTCCGATCGTGACGTTCAATACGCAGACGCTCCGCAGGGTCTGGTCCGGCGCGACGCGCGGCACGATCAGACATTGCACCGGATCAGCTGCCGTCACCGGCAGTTTTTCATGGGCGCACCAGTCCGCCGCCCGGTAAAGGAAGCGAACCCGCGAGGTGGAAATATACGTGGTGTTGAATCCGTCGTACCCGATCAGCGCCGCCCGGGTGCCGTCCGGACGTTCAAGGATCAAAGATGCGGGACCGAAATCTTTGCCCCGGGCATTTTTATAGCTGCTCAAGATGCGGCAGGGAGAGCCTTCCGGCACCTCGAACGCAAAACGCTGTGCGGACAGGGTGAAATTCCTGACTCCGGAAAGTTCCCCGTTGAGCGGATCGCCGGTATAGAATTCGAAAGCCGTTTCATCCAGTTTTTCCGCTGAAATGCCGCCGATCAGGGGAGCCAGGCCGCGTGCGGCGATGGTTTTTACCGCCGCGCCGTCCAGCAGCACATTGCCTTGAAGTGCGGTGCGAAGTTCATCATCGGTGAGTTTTTCAGATGCATTGCCGGTGATCTGGCAGCAGACTGCCGACGGGGAATAGCCTCCGAACGGGATGCCGACCAGCGGCAGCCCGAGTTCCTCGGCCTGATTGAACACGGGATTCATCGGAGCACAGACTCCGACGCCGCCGGGCAGGGTGCCTTCATTGTGCCGGATATACTCTCGGTAACAGGGTGCTTCCTTCGCCAGCGGCTCCAGCAGTTCGCTGCCGTACCATTCCGGGCTTTCATACACCGGGTCCATGATGAAATAGGAAAGGCTGTCCGTGCCCATGGCGAGGTAAAACATTGATTCCAGCCGATGTCCCTGCGATGTTTTGCAGGTGAAAATTCGCGGGCAGGATTCGATTTCCGGGCAGATCTGGCTGATCAATTCATAGCCGCCCTGCGAATGGATCTGCCGGGAGATCAGAATGCCTTTGTCGATGATATGATATGGGTGACGGTCGCTGTAAGCGCCGCCGCCGGGCCGTGACCCGGCGCGTTTGCCGGAGGCATCCTTCAGAACCGGCAGAATATGGTTCCTGAAAAGTGCGGAACAATGCTGGAGTCCGAAGCGCGTTTCCGGCGAAAGGTCATGCATGGTTTTCACGATGGTTTCGGCGACGGCGGCGAGACTGCGGATCTGAAAGGCTTCCCAGCGCTGTTTCAGTTCGTTTCCAGCCTGCCAGGCGGATTCGATTTCCTCCCGCGTATAGGCGCGGCCTTCCTCCTGCGTGAACAGTGAAAGGCACAGCGGACAGCAGCAGCCGCCCGGATCCATGGCCGGATAGTGGTTGAGGATCCGCAGGTCGTCGTCGATCCAGACCGAGCCCGGATGCCATTGTGCATAGATCTTCGCCATCTCGCGCATGTAATCGAGGAATCCTTGCTGGCGCGGACAGTTGATATAGCGGCACTGTTCGCCATGTATCCCGACATAGCTGCCCCAGGTTTTGCCCTCTGCTCCGCCTTCGGCAGTGACCCGGTCGGAGTGTCCAAGCGTGGCCTGGAACTGTAAACTGGGAATGATGCCCGCCCGGCGCAGTTCCTCCGCATGGCCGGCCATCAGGGCCGACATCCGGCGGTGTTCGTCCAGCACCGGGATGCCGATGCCGGTGGAAAACCAGACTTCATCACAGCATTCCTTATTGCGTTTCAGGACGGGGAACAGCCGATTCCAGATGGCGGGATCTTCGTGTCCGAGACGGAGTCGGATCATCATCAGCGGTCGTTCCGGATCGGGACCGTATAAAGGATTGTCAGCAGCCATATTCATGCCTCATTTTTTATAATTGCCAGCCGCCGGCGATCGGGATTTCCGCGCCGGTGATGTAGGACGCCGCATC